>JAPOKK010000166.1 GCA_029977665.1 Pseudomonadota bacterium
CGGTGCCAGCGGAGTGGGCGCGACGTCCCCGGGCGCGGCACTGCGGGCCGCTTCGGCGGCTTGGCGGCTCATGCCGAGGCGGCCTTGCGGCACTCGTCGTTGATGGCCGCGACGGCCGCGGCGGGGTCGGCGGCACGCGGCACCGGCCGCCCGACGACGAGAAAACTCGCCCCGGCTGCCATCGCGCTGCCGGGGGTCGCGATACGGATCTGGTCGTCGACGCTCGCACCGGCCGGACGCACGCCGGGCGTGACGAGCGCGAACGCGTCACCGAGCCGCGCGCGCAGCGGCGCGATCTCGAGCGGCGAACAGACCACGCCGTCCAGGCCGCTGGCGCGGGTCAGGGCAGCGAGGCGTTCGACCTGGCCGGCGACACCACCGCCGACGCCAACCTCACCGAGCGCGGCATCGTCGAGACTCGTCAGCACCGTGACGGCGATGAGCAGGGGTCGCCCGGGGGCGCCGTCGAGCGCGGCGACTGCCGCTTCCATCATCGCGCGGCCGCCGCCGGCATGGACGTTGAGCATCCAGCAACCGAGGTCGGCCGCCGCGCGACAGGCGCCGGCCACGGTGTTCGGGATATCGTGAAACTTGAGATCCAGGAACACCTCGAAGCCGCGGGCGACCAGTGTGCTGACTGCTTGCGGGCCGGCACGGGTGAACAATTCCTTGCCGATCTTGACGCGGCAGGCCTGCGGGTCGAGGCGATCGGCAAGCGCAAGGGCGTCATCGAGCGCGGGATAATCGAGCGCGACGATGAGGGGTTTCGAGTTCTGCTTCGGATTCATGGGCTTGTTCGGTCCGCACGGGTAGCGGGGGTATTGACTAGGGATGGTGACCAGCGGACGCGGAAAGGGCAGCGGCGAGCCGGGGAATTCTACGCGGCAACGCGCCCGGGCTGAAATGCACCGGTCGGCTCCACGCGCGTGCCCTTCCGCTGCTTCGCGGATTGCGCACGCGGCCGCAGCGGATCCGTGTCCCGGGCGAGCACGCGATCGATTCAGGCGAACGCACCGCCATGACAGCCGGCCGCATATCGCGGCCGGCCGCGACGAGGCCGCCCGGCGCGCTCACTCGCCCTCGATGCCGTGGACAGGTTTGACGGAATTCCAGAACTTGCAGCTCGGACACTGCCAGTGCAGCTTGCGACCCCGGAAACCGCAGTTGCTACAGCCGTAGCTCGCCTTCTGTTCGATCAGCGAGACGGTCAGCTCCTTGAGCAGACGAAGATTCTGCCGCGCGTCCTTGTCGGCGCCGTCGAACGAATAATCGACCAGGCGGTCGATGCCACGCACTGACGGCCGGATCTTGAGTTCGGCAACGAGACGCGCCTTGGCCTCGGCATCGCGCCCGGCCGCGCTCAGGGTTTCGGCTAGCGCCAGCACCGGCGTGATGCCTACGTGGAGATCGCATAGACGCTCCAGATGAGCGAGCAATCCGTCCTCCCGACCGAGATGTCGATAACTCTCGCACAGGCGCCCGATGGCCTCCGGCAGAAATGCGAGATCCTGTTCCTCGATGCGTTCGAGGTGGCGGATTGCCGCTTCGTAGGCGCCGCTGACCATGCACAGGTCGGCCTGCACCAGGCTCGCGCGCACGCAAGCCGGGTCTACGGCGAGCGCGTCGCGCAGGCGCGCGCTGGCGTCCTCGACGCTGCCGGCCGCAATCAGCATCTCGGCCTGCTCGCACAGGAAATGCGCGCGCCGCTCGGAGAAATTACGGTTGGCGAGTTTCTCGAAGCGCTCGGTGTACTCGAGCGCCTTGTCCCAGTCGCGCTCCTGCTGGTAGATGTCGACGAGATGACTGATCGCCTGGCGCTGGTGCGCACCGACCTCGAGCAGCTCCTTGAACAAGCTTTCCGCCCGGTCGAGGAGTCCTGAGCGCATGTAGTCGAGGCCGAGCTCGAACAACGCGGTGGTACGATGCTCGAACTCGAGCTGCGGGCGCGCGACGAGGTTCTGGTGAATGCGGATGGCACGATCCACCTCGCCGCGGCGTCGAAACAGGTTGCCCAGGGCGAGATGCGTCTCGACCGTCTCGGACTCGACTTCGAGGACCTTGAGAAACACCTCGATCGCCTTGTCGGGCCGGTCGTCGAGCAGGTAGTTGAGGCCGCGGAAGTAATCCGGCGACATGCCGGAGCCGTGCGGCTTGGCTCGCGCGCGCGCGTCCCGGCGTCCGACGTACCAGCCGGATAGTGCTGCTACCGGCAGCAGGCAGACGACGACCGCGAAGAGCGTCTCAACCGGCATCTTTGAGCGCGACGGCACGCAGGCTGTCGAGCTCGCGCTGGGCCTGCTCGTTGCGGCGCGCCAGGCGGCGCGCCTCGCGCTTGAGCCGCAGCATGCTGGCTGTCATGCCGAGCACGCCGAGCAGCACACCGGCAACCAGGGTCGCGACCATCAGCCACGACAGCTCGAGATCGATGCTGCCACCGAAGTAATCGAGCGAGATGGCCTGGTTGTTGCGCAGATGGAAAGCGAACCCGGCCAGGGCGACCAGGATGGCGAGGGTCAGATACAGTACGCGTGACACGGCGGCAACCTGTTCCTTTTTTCCGTCAGGGCCGTATGCCGACGCGGTCCGGTCACTGCCAGGCCGGGTCGGCGCGGCTCAATCGTCCGACTCCTGCTCACCATCGCCGTCACGCGCCGGCCGGATCACCGGCGCGTCGGCGGCACCGAGGTTGACACGCTCGCGCAGCTCCTTGCCGGGCTTGAAGTGCGGCACGTACTTCGCCGGCAGGGAGACCGGGTCCCCCGACTTCGGGTTGCGCCCGACGCGCGGGGGCCGGTAGTGCAGCGAGAAGCTGCCGAATCCGCGAATTTCGATACGCTCGCCGGCGGCGAGCGTCTGTCCCATGTGCTCCAGCATCGTCTTGACCGCGAGTTCGACGTCGCGGTAACCGAGCTGGGACTGCTTCTTCACGAGCGATTCGATGAGCTCAGACTTGGTCATTCTTGTTCTCGTTGCCGATCAGTCAGGGACGCGGATCCGCGCGATACGCTTACTTGGAGTCGAGCTGCTCCTTGAGCAGATCGCCCAGCGTGGTACGCCCGGCGGTTTCCCTCTCGGCGGCGTACTCCTGAAGCGCAGCCGCTTCCTCTTCACTCTCCTTAGCCTTGACCGAGAGGTTGATCACGCGGCGCTTGCGATCGACACCGACGATCATCGCTTCGATCTCTTCGCCTTCGCGCATGATCTTGCGTGCGTCGTCGACCGGGTCGATCGACATCTCCGAGGCACGCATGGCGCCCTCGACACCTTCGGCGAGATCGAAGCTCGCGCCCTTGGCGTCCACCGCCGCGACCTTGGCGCGGATCGCAGTCCCACGCGGATGCTGCGCGAGGTAGGTCGAGAACGGATCCTGCGCAAGCTGCTTGACGCCAAGCGAGATACGCTCGCGCTCCGCGTCGACCGCGAGCACGACCGTCTCGAGCTCGTCGCCCTTCTTGTAGTTGCGCACGATTTCCTCGCCCGGCAGGTCCCACGACAGGTCCGACAAGTGGACGAGACCATCGATGCCACCGTCCAGACCGATGAAGATGCCGAAGTCGGTGATCGACTTGATCTTGCCGACGACGCGATCGTTCTTGTTGTGGGTGGCGGCGAACTCTTCCCACGGGTTCGAGCGGCACTGCTTCATGCCGAGCGAGATGCGGCGGCGTTCCTCGTCGATGTCGAGCACCATGACCTCGACCTCTTCGCCGAGATGCACGACCTTGGACGGATGCACGTTCTTGTTCGTCCAGTCCATCTCCGAGACGTGCACGAGACCTTCCACGCCTTCCTCGATCTCGACGAAGCAGCCGTAATCGGCGATGTTCGAGACCTTGCCGAACAGGCGCGAGCCTTCCGGGTAGCGGCGCGAAATATCGACCCACGGGTCGTCGCCGAGCTGCTTGAGACCAAGCGAGACGCGCTGGCGCTCGCGGTCGAACTTGAGCACCTTGACCTCGACCTCGTCACCGATGTTGACGACTTCGGAGGGGTGCTTGACGCGGCGCCACGCCATGTCGGTGATGTGCAGCAGGCCATCGATGCCGCCGAGATCGATGAACGCACCGTAGTCGGTGAGGTTCTTGACCAGGCCCTTGAGAACCAGGCCCTCGGTGAGGTTGTCGAGCAGCGCTTCGCGCTCGGCGGAGTTCTCGCTCTCGACCACGGCGCGGCGCGAGACCACGACGTTGTTGCGGCGGCGGTCAACCTTGATGACCTTGAATTCGAGCGGCTTGCCCTCGAGGTAGCTGGTATCGCGCACCGGGCGCACGTCGACCAGCGAGCCGGGCAGGAAAGCGCGGATGGTGTTGATGTCGACGGTGAAACCGCCCTTGACCTTGTCGCTGATGACGCCGGTGATGGTGGCGTTGTCTTCGCAGGCCTGCTCGAGCTCTTCCCAGGCCTTGGCGCGCTTGGCCTTGTCACGCGACAGCTTGGTCTCGCCGTAACCGTCCTCGACGGCATCGAGCGCGACGTCAACGATGTCGCCGACGGCGATCTCGACGACGCCTTCATTGTTTCGGAACTGGTCGGAGGGAATCACGCCTTCGGACTTCAGTCCGGCATTGACGACCACGAAATCCGGGCGGACCTCGACGACCGGGCCCTGCACGATCGTGCCGGGACGCATTTTTGCCTCAATCTGGCTCTGTTCGAATAATTCCGCGAAGCTTTCCGCCATAATTCTGCTTACAAAGGTTTCCACCAGGCCGTGATTACGTCATCGACGGCTTTTGCGGCAGGCCCCCTCGTCTCCTGTTCATAGGTTGCTGGGACGATCGGGCCGGAACGACTGACGGCCTCCAGGCGCGTTGGCGCTGGAAAATCGTTATCGGGTCCGGGCCAGACCACGTTCCCGCACGAGCTGCCTGACCTGCTCTTCGACGACGTGGATGTCGGTACTGGTCGTATCGAGGAGGATGGCATCGGGTGCGGGCTTGAGGGGCGCCACGGCGCGTTCAGCGTCGCGCTTGTCGCGTGCCGTGATATCCCTCGAAAGCCGCGCGAGGTTAACACTCATTCCTTTTTCTATCAACTGGTTATAGCGCCTGCGGGCGCGCTCCTCGGCGCTCGCGGTGAGGAAGATCTTGAGCGTGGCGTCGGGGAAGACCACGGTGCCCATGTCGCGCCCGTCAGCGACCAGGCCCGGCGGACGGCGGAAATCGCGCTGGCGCGCGAGCAGCGCATCGCGCACCGCCGGGTGCGCGGCGACCTGCGAGGCGAGCGCGCCGCAGGCCTCGCTGCGGATGGTGTCGGTGACGTCGCGCCCGGCCAGCAGCACGCGGGTGTCCTGCGCGCCCTCGACGAACGCGATGTCGAGACCGCGGGCCAGCGCGGCAACCGCGTGGGCATCGTCCAGATCCAGGCCGCGGTCCTGCGCAGCCAGGCCGGCAAGCCGATAAAGCGCCCCAGAATCAAGAAGATGCCAATCCAGCCACGCCGTCAGCAGGCGCGCGATGGTGCCCTTGCCGGTGCCGCTCGGTCCATCGATGGTAATGACCGGCGGCGCGTCGCCAGCGGACATCACGAGGCGATCCGCAGGCCCGCCGCGCGTGCCATCGCGGCAAAGCCGGGGAAGGATGTCGCAATCGCCGCGGCGTTGTCGATGACGATGGGGCCGCTCGCGCGCAGCGCGGCCATCGCGAAGGCCATGGCGATGCGATGGTCGCCGCGCGCATCGCCCCGCCCGCCGCCGATCGGCCCGCCGGTGATGGCGATGCCGTCATCGAAGGTCTCGACCGCGACGCCGAGCGCGCTCAGCCCCTCGGCCATCACCGCGATGCGATCCGACTCCTTGTGGCGGAGCTCCTCTGCACCGCGCAGCACGGTGGTGCCCTCGGCGCACGCGGCGGCGACGAAGATCACCGGGAACTCGTCGATCGCGAGCGGCACGGTGTGCGGCGGAATCGTGATGCCGCGCAGCGGGGCGCTCGCCACCCGCAGGTCGGCGACCGGTTCGTCGCCGCAGCGGCGCTCGTATTGGCGGGTGAGATCGGCGCCCATGGCGGCAAGAATCTCGAGGATACCGGTGCGCGTCGGGTTGACCCCGATGGCCGGCAACATCAGTTCGCTGCCGGGCGCGATGCTCGCGCCGACGAGAAAGAACGCGGCCGAAGAGATGTCCGCCGGGACCTGCACCGCCGCTGCCCGCAGGCGTTGCCCGCCGGCCAGTGCCGCGTGTCCGCCGCCGTAATCGATAGCGACCCCGAACGTGCCGAGCATGCGCTCGGTGTGGTCGCGCGTCGGCGCCGGTTCGTGCACGTGCGTCACGCCGTCGGCGAACAAGCCGGCAAGAAGTACCGCGGACTTGACCTGGGCGCTCGCCACCGGCAACGCGTAGTCGATGGCGTGTAACCGTCCGGCCGGGGCGAGGCGCAGGGGCGGCGTGCCGCCCGGCGCGGTCTCGATGCGCGCACCCATGCTGTTCAGCGGCTCGCTCACGCGGCGCATCGGACGCCGGCTCAGCGACGCGTCGCCAACCAGCGTCGCGCGGATGCCGGCGCCGGCGAGTATGCCGCACAGCAGGCGCATCGATGTTCCCGAGTTGCCGAGATCGAGCGCCGCGGCCGGATCGGCGAGGCCGTCGACGCCAACGCCGTGCACGGTAAGCCGGCCGTCCCCGAGGTCGTCGATACGCACGCCCATGGCGCGGAAGGCGTTGATGGTGGAGACGACGTCCTCGCCCATCAGGCAGCCCTCGACGGCACAGACGCCGTCGGCGAGCGCGCCGAACATGACCGCGCGGTGCGAGACGGATTTGTCTCCGGGTACGGTGACCGTACCGGCCAGGGCGCCTCCCGGCGCGACCTCCAGGGTGTCAGCAGGGCTCATTGGACTCCGGCACGATGCAGGCATCGCGCGCCGTCTTGGCGCGCGTGAAGGCGGTTTCGAGCGCATCGCGGTCGCCCGCTTCGAGCGCCGCGAGGAGCGTGGCAAAGCGCTCCGCGTAGGCTGCGCTCGCGGCGAGCAGGGCCTCGCGATTGGCGATGGCGATGTCGGCCCACATTGCCGGACTGCTCGAGGCGATGCGGGTGAAATCGCGGAAACCGCCGGCGGCAAAAGCGAACACGTCGTCGGCGTCGGCGGCAGCCGCGAGCGTGTCGACCAGGTTGTAAGCAAGCAGGTGGGGCAGGTGCGACGTCTTCGCAAGCGCGGCGTCGTGCGCATCGACCGCCATCTCGACGACCGTCGCGCCCGCCGCGTTCCACATCGCGCGCACCCGCTCGAGGGCCTCGGGCCGGGTCTCGGCGAGCGGGGTGAGCACGACCTTGTGGGCATCGTAGAGTTCGGCGAAAGCGGCGTCCGCGCCACTCCGTTCGGTTCCGGCAATGGGATGACCCGGTACGAAATGCGGCAGGTGCGCGCCGAGTGTCGCACGCGCACTCGCCACGACACTCGCCTTGGTGCTGCCGACATCGGTAACCACCGCGCCCGGTGCGAGTGCGGGCGCAATCGCTGCCATCACGTCGGCCGTCGCGCCGAGCGTCACGCCTAGGACGACGGTATCGGCACGCGCAACCGCCGCGGCCGGGTCGGTCGTAAAGCGATCGATGATGCCGCGCTCGCGGGCGCGCTCGAGGTTGGCCACGCCGCGCCCGGCGCCGACGATCTCGCCAACCACGCCGGCGCGGCGCAGCGCGAGCGCGAGCGAGCCGCCGATGAGGCCGACGCCGATGATCGCGAGCCGCTCGATCATCATGCCGCCGAGACGTCTCGCCGTGTCACAGAACGGCCCGCGGACAGCTGCCGAGCAGGTGGAACACCGCCGTGCGGGCTTCCATCTCGGCAAGCGCCTCGGCGACCGGCGGATCGCTTGCGTGCCCGAGCAGTTCGACGAAGAAGCGGTAGTGCCACTTGCCGGTGTGCAGCGGGCGCGACTCGATGCGCGACATGCTGATGTCGCGCGCCGCGAGCACGCTCAACACGCGATGCAGTGCACCCGACTCGTTGGCCGTGCTGAACGTCACCAGCGTTCGGTCGTCGCCACTGGGGCCGGGCATGCTGCGTCCGAGGACGACGAAGCGCGTGGTGTTGTCCGGATCGTCTTCAATGTTGGCCGCGAGGCTCGGCAGTCCGTAGATTCGCGCCGCTTCGACGCTCGCGATAGCCGCCGCGGCGTGCTCGTCGGCCGCACGACGCGCGGCCTCGGCATTGCTCGTCAGCGCCACCAGCTCACGGCCCGGCAGGTGCCGCTGCAGCCAGCTACGGCACTGTTCCAGCGCCTGCTCATGGGCGAACACGCGCACGACGGCATCGAGCGAACCGGCGTGTCCGAGGAGCTGGTGATGCACGCCGAGCACGATTTCGCCGCAGACCTTGAGCGAGGACGCGGCCAGCGCATCGAGGGTCTGGTCGACCGAACCACCGAGCGAATTCTCGATCGGCACCACGCCGTAATCGCAGCCGCTGGACGCGACCTCGCGGAACACTTCGGCGATCGTCGCCTGCGGGCGCGGCGTGACCGCCCCGCCGAAATGCTTGAGCAGCGCGGCGTGCGTGTAGGTGCCTTCGGGACCGAGATAGGCGACTTCGAGGGCATGCTCGAGCGACAGGCAGGTCGAGATCACCTCGCGCACGAGCCGCGCGAGGTCACCGTCGGGCAGCGGGCCGGCGTTGGCCGCGAGCAGACGCCGCAGGATCTGCGCCTCGCGCTCGGGGCGATAGAACTCGACGGTCTCACCGGCGGCGCGTTTGACCTCGCCGACCTCGATGGTCAGCCCGGCGCGGCGATTGAGTAACGCGAGCAACTCGTCATCGACGGCGTCGATGGCGTTGCGCAATTCGGCTAGTCGCTGCTCCGAAGCCATCGCTCGCGATTCTCCGCGCGCCCGTCACCGCGGCGCACGCATCCCCTGCTCTCCCGTTGTTCTTCCTGGCCGGCTTGCGTTCAATCGTCGGCGTCGTCAGTGGCGCCAGCCGCATCGCCGTCCTCGGCTGCGACATCATCGACGCCGGCATCGTCGGCATCGCCGCCGCCGAGATCGGCAA
>JAPOKK010000017.1 GCA_029977665.1 Pseudomonadota bacterium
ACAGGTTGACCACGGTCGCATCATAGATGCGCCGCATGTAGGTGTCGCGCACGCGATTGACGATGCGGTTCGCGCCGTGCGTGGCAAGCCGGCGCAGCAGCCGGCTTTCCAGGTACTCGATGTCGAACACCGCGCCCAGGTTCGGCAGCTCGCGCGCAAGGTGACGCACGATGGGTTGCTCGAACCACTGGAAGACGTCGTCCACGTACAGGCTGCGTCCGAGGTTGATGTCCATGTCGGTGGCCTTGAGCAGGATGTTGCCCTCGACCACGAGCTCGTCGACCGCCCGCATGCTGAGCTTGCCGGTCAACAGCTCCGCACCCCGGCGCAGGATGTTGTCGCTGATGCGCAGCGGGTAGAAGGTGATGCTCGACGGCACCAGGTTGATCGGACGCGCGGCGGCTTCGACCAGTGCCTGCGAGCTGCCGAGCTGGCAGTCGTGTGCCCAGCGCTCGAGCGTCTCGGTATCGCCAATCGCCTCGCGATGCCGCACCGCGTGCTGGAATATGCGCAGACCGATGGCGAGCCGTGCCGCGCCGGTGTGATGCTTGCGACGTTCGTCGGCATGCCGCGAGTAGATGCTGTAGCGACCCTGCTCGTCGATCACCTGCCGGTCCTTGACCATGCCGCCCTCGGGGAACACCACGACCTTGCGTCCGCGCAACAGGTCGATGGCGAGCAGTTCCATCAGGTGGGGATGCTTGTTCGGTACCACGCCGAGGTCGCGCAGTACCGCGGCGAAACGATCGTTGCCGGCGAAGAACTCGGCCGCCGCGATGGAGCGGCAGAAAGCACCGGTCTCCTGGTAGATCAGGTACTGCGGGATGAACGTCTCCATCCGCGCGAAATGATTGAACAGAAAGATGCTGCCGTGATCGATCTGCTGTGCGCGGTGATGCATCTTGATGCGCACGCCGAGCACCTTGCGCACCTGGTCGAACGCGCGCGCGCACCAGTCATAGGTCTGAGGATTGAGGTCGAAATACCCGTCCATGCCTCTTTCCGGGCGTCGCGGAGCGATCAGTCTACCCGAGCCGCCCGAGCCGCGGCGTTCTCGGCGGCCCGCGAGCGATGCTCGGCCAGCGCCCACGCAACGTGCTCGCGGACCAGTGGCGAGGGGTGGTCACGGCGTGCTTCGAGCGCGGCCAGCACGGCCGCCTCCGTGGGTGCGTTGCCGAGCGCCACGGCGAGGTTGCGCAGCCATTGTTCGAAGGAGACGCGGCGTAGCGCCGAGCCCTGCGTCAGGTTGTCGAAAGCCCCCTCGTCGAGCGCGAAGAGATCGACCAGCGCCGGCGCATCGAGGCCGTGGCGCGGCGCGAAATCCGCCACGGTGCTCAGCTTCGCGTAGCGATTCCACGGGCACACGAGCTGGCAGTCGTCGCAGCCGAAGACGCGATTGCCGACGAGCCGACGCAGGTCGACGGGAATGGCCTCGCGCGATTCGATGGTGAGGTAGGAGATGCAGCGCCGGGCGTCGAGCTCGTAGGGTGCGACGATGGCGCCGGTCGGGCAGGCCTCGATGCAGCGCGCGCAGCTGCCGCAGTGGTTGTCCGCCTCGTCATCAACGGAGGTCGGCGGCAGTGCCAGGTCGGTCAGGATCTCACCGAGGAAAAACAACGAGCCGCGTTCACGGTCGATGAGGTTGGTGTGTTTGCCAATCCAGCCGAGACCGGCGTTGCGCGCCAGCGCGCGCTCGAGCAGCGGCGCGCTGTCGGTGAAAGCGCGGTAACCGAACGGGCCGATCTCCGCTTCCAGGCGCCGCGCGAGCTGGCGCAGACGGCCGCGCAGGGTCTTGTGGTAGTCACGCCCGAGCGCATAACGCGAGACGTAGGCGCGTCGCGTGTCACCGAGCGCGGCGAGTGCCGCGGCCGGCGTCTCGCTCATGTAGTCCATGCGCACGCTGATCACCGACAACGTGCCAGGCACGAGACGACCCGGGTCGGCACGCTCGTCGCGATGACGCTCGAGCCAGCGCATCGAGCCGTGCATACCGCGTGCGAGCCACGCATCGAGATGCGCGCGGTCGCGTTCGAGGTCGAGATGCGCGACGGCGAGATGCGAGAATCCGAGCTCGGCGGCCCACTCGCGCAGGCGTGACAAGACATCAGCCGGCGCGACCCGAGCAGGCCGTGCAGCGTCATCCGGCGGTGTCACGCAGGCTCCGGAGGCACCAGCGCGAGGCGCTCGGCAAGCGCCTGCCACAGGGCGCGGAACGCGCGCCCGCCGGCGGATCCGTCAGCGAACACGTTGACCGGCGCACGATGCTCACCCATCTGCTCGACCTGGCTCGCGTAGGGCACGAAGATGCGCAACAGTTCCGGGTGCTCGCGCGCGAAACTGAC
This sequence comes from Pseudomonadota bacterium, assembly GCA_029977665.1. Taxonomy (GTDB): domain Bacteria; phylum Pseudomonadota; class Gammaproteobacteria; genus JACKNG01. Next base: position 2,343 of record JAPOKK010000017.1, read on the forward strand.
GATCAGCTCGCGGTGCAGGCGCTTGCGCCGGTCGACCATCGAGAAGAAGGGAACCAGGCGCGCACGGCCGGATGCGTCGTCTGCGCGAAAGCGCTCGAGCTGCGCATAGGCACGCACCGACAGGTGGGTCGGAATCAACGGCACGAGCAGTATGTCGGCCATGTGGAAGACGTTCTCCGAGACCACCGACATGCTCGGCGCGCAGTCCAGAAACACGAGGTCGTAGTCGGACTCCACTTCGCGCAGCATCTTGCCGAGGCGGCGCGTCGACTTCTTGTGATCGGCCAGCTCGAGGTCGAGGTTGCGGTAGGAGAAGTCCGCCGGCACGAGATCGAGGCCTTCGTGGTCGGTCGCACGGATCGCGCGCGCAAGGTTGCGCCGCTTCTCGATCAGCGCCGACGCGCCGCCGGCGAGGCGCGGCTTCACACGCAGGTAAAAGCTCGCCGCGCCCTGGGCGTCGAGGTCCCACAACAGCGTGCGATGGCCGTGCGCGGCAGCAAGGTAGGCAAGATTGACGGCGGCCGCGGTCTTGCCGACGCCGCCCTTGAGGTTGTAGGTAGCGATGACCTTCATCGTCGCCCCTTGTCGCACAGGCGGCGCAGGCTGTCGAGCCCGTCGGGGCCGCACAGGCCATCGAGCGCGCGTGCCAGAGCGGCATTCTCCGGCGCGTCGAGATCGAGTTCGGCCGGCAGGGCGAGGTGTTCGAGCTCGGCGGCGAACAGCGCCCCGAGCGCATCGTCGGTCGCCGCATCCCGCCAAACGATGAGCAGGCTCGCATGCGCCCAGCGATCGCAGATCGCCCCGGCAATCGTCTGCAGGCGCTTGAGCGCCTTGGTGACGCGGCCCGCGCGCTTGCGTGGATAGAGCGACGCGAACGCATCGAGCAGGTAGCGGAGCTTCTTGGCGTCCTTGCGGATTTCGTGCAGCGCCGCGGGCGGCAGGACGCGGCCATGCTCATGGCGGCGCCGGCACAGGCGCCGGTGACGACGCCGGATCGCCTTGTCGACGAGTTTGCGCAGCGCCGGAGCGTCCGTCTCGCGCGCGGCGAGCTGTTCGAGCCAGGTCGCCCAGTCGTCCTGCAGGCGCTGGTAGTGGCGTCCTCCGAGCAGGCGTGCGAGGCGAGCCTGCTCGCGGCGGCGGCGCGTGCGCAGATGCGCCTCCAGGCGCGGGGTGACACGTGCCTCACCGTCCTCCAGCGCGTCCAGCCAGACGTCGAGGTCGCGCAAGGGACTGGTCTCGCTGCTCAGCCAGGCGAAACCTTCCTTGAGCGCAGCGACATCACCGAGGATGTCTTCGAACGCCTGGACGAGCGAGCGAGCGCGGCGCAGCGCGACGCGAAAATCGTGCAGGAACTCGATGTCCAGGTCCGCGCGGATGCCTGCCTCGTTGGCGCGCATGACGGCCCGGAAGTATGCCAGGCGCGAAGCGATCGCCGCGCCCGCCGGCGCCTCGGACGAAAGCGCGGGGGGCGGCAGCGGCCGATCCCACTCGCCGGTCAGGCGCTCGTCGAGCAGGCCGTCCGGCGCGAGCGTGAGGGGCCGCGCATCAAGCGCCTCGAAAACGGCCGCGAGCGCCGCGACGAACTCGCGCCGGTAGCCGCGCCGCGGCCGGGCGGTCACCGTCACGAGGGCACCGTCGGGCCAGGTGTGTCGCTCGAGCACGAGGTCGCCGATGATCTTCTCGTCCTCGTTCAGCCATGGGCGCTGGCAACGCTCGACCTCCCAGCGACGCACCGCGAGCAGCGCGCGCGGGCGCAGCACAGCCGCCACGGTGGTACGCAGGCGCGCGTCGGCGAGTGCCGCGGGCCGGCACTGCGGCCGGCAGCCGGCGGTGGGCGCGACAAGCTGCTGGCCTTCGCGGTCGCACAGCGTCAGCGTACCCGTATCGTCGTCGCCGCCCAGGTCGTGGACGAGCAGCTGACCGGCATCGCGCAGGCGCCGGTCGGCGCTGTCGAGCAGGCAGCGCCGCAAGCCCTCGCGATGCCAGTGCGCGCTCCCGGCGGCGGGCGCGAAACAGGCCTCTAGCGCGGCCAGCGAGGGGCCGTCCCGGCAGACGAGGTGGAAGGGTCGCGGCATGGTTTTCCCGGCTCTACTACCGCCGCACGGCGGTATTCGGCGGCGGGCGGGCACCAACGGGGCGTCCCAAGCATAGCAAGAACGCCCGCGCGTTGTGTTACATTGCACGAGCCTGCCGCTGCCGGTCGCATCGACCGGTACTCCCTGCTTCGACGAGGGCTACTGACGCCGCCTGCGCGTTGACTAGAACATGCTCGAGTACGTCAAAGAGTGGTACGAGAAGCACTTCTCGCATCCGCAGGCCGTGCTGCTGGTGGTGTTCCTCATCAGCGGCTTCGTCATCATGTTCTTCCTCGGCAAGATGCTCGCGCCGTTGCTGGCGTCGCTGGTCATCGCCTACCTGCTGGAAGCATCAGTACAGCTGCTCGAACGCAAAGGGCTCGGTCGCATCCTGGCGGTGAGCGTGGTGTTCGTGGTCTTCCTCGCCGTGCTCGCGTTTCTCGTCATCGGGCTCGCGCCGCTGGTCTCGCGCCAGCTCAGCAACTTCATCCAGGAGCTGCCGCGCATGGTTTCGCACGGGCGCGAAGTGCTGCTGCGCCTGCCCGAGACCTATCCCAACTTCGTCAGCGCGACCCAGATCGACAGCATCATCAACACCGTGCGCGGCGAGATCAGCGACCTCGGCCAGAGCGTGCTGACACTGTCGCTGGCTTCGATTCCCGCCCTGGTGACGCTGCTCGTATATCTCATCCTGGGCCCGGTGCTGGTGTTCTTCTTTCTCAAGGACAAGCACGCCCTGGTCGCCTGGCTGACCGGCTACCTGCCGACCGATCGCACCGTCCTGACCGCGGTGTGGCGCGACGTCGACATACAGATCGGTAATTACGTGCGCGGCAAGTTCTACGAGATCTTCATCGTCGGTGGCGTCACGTATTTCACCTTTGCGATGTTCGGTCTTTCCTACGCGCCGCTGCTCGCCGTGCTGGTCGGGCTGTCGGTGATCGTGCCGTACATTGGCGCGGCCGTGGTCACGCTACCGGTGGCGCTCGCCGCCTGGATCCAGTTCGGCTGGGGCGACACCTTCATCTGGATCATGGTCGCCTACGCCATCATCCAGGCACTAGACGGCAACCTGCTGGTGCCACTGTTGTTTTCCGACGTCGTCAACCTGCACCCGGTGGCGATCATCGCCGCGGTGCTGGTCTTCGGCGGCCTGTGGGGCTTCTGGGGCGTGTTCTTCGCCATCCCGCTGGCGACGCTGGTCAAATCGCTGCTCAAGGCCTGGCCCAGTCTCGAAGCGCACCGGCGGGCCGTTTGAGCGGCCCGCGCGGTGCTACGGCCACGCGGGACACCACTGCGGGCTAGAGGTGTTGTGTGGCGTAGTCCGCCAGGCGGGAACGTTCGCCGCGACGCAGCGTGATATGTCCAGCGTGCGCCCATGGCCGGAAGCGGTCGACGACGTAGGTCAGCCCGGAAGTCGTTTCGCTCAGGTAGGGTGTGTCGATCTGGGCAATGTTACCGAGGCACACGAACTTCGAACCGGGACCGGCGCGCGTGATCAGCGTCTTCATCTGCTTCGCCGTGAGGTTCTGCGCTTCGTCGATGATGACGAAGCGGTTGAGGAAGGTGCGCCCGCGCATGAAGTTCAGCGAGCGGATCTTGATGCGGTGCTGGATCAGGTCGGCGCTCGCCGCGCGCCCCCACTCGCCGCCTTCGTCGGACTCCGAGAGCACTTCGAGATTGTCCATCAGCGCGCCCATCCATGGCGTCATCTTCTCCTCTTCCGAGCCGGGCAGAAAGCCGATGTCTTCGCCGACGGGGATGGTCACGCGGGTGACGATGATCTCGCGGTACTGGCGCGTGTCCAGACACTGCGCGAGGCCGGCGGCGAGTGCCAGCAGTGTCTTGCCGGTACCGGCGACGCCGAGCAGGGTGACGAACTCGATGTCGGGATCCATCAACAGGTTGAACGCGAAGCTCTGCTCGCGGTTGCGTGCGTTGACGCCCCAGACCGTGTTGCGCGCGACGCGATAATCGCGTGACTGGCGCAGCAGCACACGCCCGTTCTCCTCGCCCGCGACCATCAGCTCGAGCGATTCGTCGCCTTCAACGTAGACGAACTCGTTCGGCGCCGCGGCCGCGATGACCCCGCTGGGGATGGCGTACCAGGTGGCGCCATCCTCCTTCCAGCACTCGACCTGGTCGCGACAGTCGTTCCAGAAGTCGGCCGGGATCGCCGTCGCCCCGACATACAGCAGGTCGATGTCGTCGAGGACCTTGTCGTTGTAGTAGTCCTCAGCCTCGATGCCGAGCACGCGCGCCTTGATGCGCAGGTTGATGTCCTTGGACACCAGGATGACGGTAGCGGCGCCGCTCTCGGCGCGCAGCGCCAGGACCGTCTCGAGGATACTGTTGTCCGGGGTCAGGCCGCCGTCCAGCGGCGCGCCCTCGTAGCGCATCGGACGGGTCTGCAGGAACAGGCGTCCGGTCGGCCGGGTGTCGTTGCCCTCGCGCGGGTCGATCGGCAGGCCCGCGGCGATCGCGGCTGCGTCGGCGCTGCCGATGAGTTCGTCGAGAAAACGGCTCGCCTGGCGTGCGTTGCGCGCGACCTCGGAGGCGCCCTTCTTGCTGTGATCGAGCTCCTCCAGCACCGTCATCGGAATGAACAGCGCGTGCTCGGCGAAGCGGAACAGCGCGGAAGGGTCGTGAATCAGGACGTTGGTGTCGAGGACGTAGGTGCGGGGCGGGCTCGCCATGGCGGAAAACGGCGCGGCCGGGCTACTTGACCGGCTCCATGATCGCGTCGAGATTGAGCTGGTCACAGAAATCCATGAACTCGCTGCGCATCGCCGCGATCGAGATATCGGTCGGGATGCTGATGGTCATGTGCAGCGAGAACATCGGCGTGCCGGTATGCGCCGCGGCATAGTTGCTGGTGTACATGTCCTCGACGTTGATGTCGTGGTGCGAGAAGAACTGCGCGATCTGGTGGACGATACCGACCTGGTCGACTGCGATGACCTCGACCGCGTAAGGCATGAGGTCGTGCGCCGGCGCCCGCGTGCGCGCGCGCTGCATGACGATGGTGATATCGAGTTCCTGCTCGAGACGCGGCAGCATGGTCTCGATCTTGGCGATCGCGTCCCAGGTGCCGGACAGCAGCACCATGAGGGTGAAGCGGTCACCCATCACCGCCATGCGGCTTTCGGCGATTGAACAGCCGCACTCGCGAAACGCCTTCACCATCGGTTCGACGAGGCCGGGGCGGTTCTCGCCCATGGCCGAAATCGCAAGAAGATTCTGCATGCCGGCGCGGGCAGTCGAAGAAGGATCGTTGGGTGAGGACATAGGCGGCTCGGGCGGAGTATAACGCGTGTCGGCGCCGCGTGGTGCGAACACCTCGGGGCCGGCACCGGAGCACCCTGTGCTCCTTGTTCTGACCACATTCAGCGGCTACCATGGCCGGTTGTTTTACAGGGTTTTTGTATGGTTACTCCGCGCGGCAGTATCGTTGCGATCGTGACGCCCATGACGGCGGGCGTGGGAGCCCAGACGCCCCTCTACCGGGCCGCGCTGGAACGGCTCGTCGAATTCCATATCAACGAGGGTACCGAGGGCATCGTCGCGGTCGGCACGACCGGCGAGTCGGCCACGCTCACCGAGCACGAGCACGTCGAGACCATCAAGACCATCATCGAGGCGGTGGCCGGCCGCGTGCCGGTGATCGCCGGCACCGGCGCAAATTCGACCCACGAGGCGATACGCCTCACGCGCGAGGCCCAGGAACTCGGCGCCGACGCCTGCCTGCTGGTCACGCCCTACTACAACAAGCCGACCCAGGAAGGCCTGTACCTGCACCACAAGGCCGTTGCCGAGGCCGTCGACATCCCGCAGATCCTCTACAATGTGCCCGGCCGCACGGCCTGCGACATGCTGCCCGAGACGGTCGCCCGGCTGGCCGAGGTGCCGAACATCGTCGGCATCAAGGAAGCCAGCGGCGACGTCAGCCGGGTGGCGCTCATCGAGCACCTCGCCGGCGCGGATTTCGTCCAGCTCAGCGGTGACGACGCCACCGCCCTCGATTTCATGCTCGCCGGCGGTCACGGCGTCATTTCGGTCACCGCCAATGTCGCCCCCCGCAAGATGCGTGCGATGTGCGATGCTGCGCGCGCCGGACGCGCCGACGAGGCGCGCGCCGTCGACGCCGAGCTGCAGCCGCTGCATCACAACCTGTTCGTCGAGGCCAATCCCATTCCGGTCAAGTGGGCCGTCGCGCGGATGGGCCTCATCGAGGCCGGCATCCGCCTGCCCATGACCTGGCTCTCGGCCGGCTACGAAGCACGCGTCGGCGAAGCCCTGCGGCACGCCGGCATCGCGTGCGAAACCTGATCATCACCCGGCGGCCGTCGCCGTCGCGAGGAGGAAACGAACCCATGTCTAGAGCCAAGCTAGGGACGCTGCGCGAAACACGGCGAGCATGCCCGCCGGCGCGGCCCGCAGACGTTGCAGCCGCCGGCGCCGTCGAGTCGTGCCGGCCGCCGTTCGCATCACGCGTGCTCCTGGCTGCAATGGTGTGCTGCCTGCTCGCCGCCGGCGGCTGCAGCAAGCTCGTTCCGAAGCTGGACGAGGTCTTCCCCGACAACCGCAAGGAATACCAGAAGGCACAGTCGCTGCCCGACCTGGAGGTGCCACCGGACTTGAGCACCGACGCGATCCGTGACCGCATGGCGATCCCGGACGGCGGCGAGGCCGCGCGCTACTCGACATTCCAGGAACGGCGCGCCGACCGCGAGCGCGCCGAGCAGCTCGAGAAGGCGCAGACCTCGGCGATCCGCGTGCTCGAGAACGAGCACGTGCTCGCGGTCGAGGGTGCCGTGGTGCAGGTCTGGCCGCGACTGCAGGGATTCTGGGCCGACGAGGGCTACGGACTCGAACTCGACGACGTCGAACTCGGCATCATCGAGACGAGCTGGAACGAGAACGAAGCGCAGCTCGCGCGGAACAAGTTCAAGATCTTCGCCGAACCCGGCGAGGAACCTGGCACGACGCTGCTCTACATCTCGCGCGAGGACCAGGAGTTGGTGCCGCAGGGCGAGGAACTCGCGTGGCAGCGCAAGCCGCGCGATGAAGAGGCCGAACGGGCCATGGTCGAGCGCCTCGAGGCGCGTCTCGGCGGCGTCTCCGGTGGCAGCAGCCGCGCCGTCGCTGCGGCAAGCCCGGCCACCGAAGACGCAGGCACCCCCGCGGCTGCCGCGCCCGCACCGAGCGGGCCGCAACATGCCGAAATCGTCAGCGTCGGCGAAGGCAAGGTCTACCTGACGGTCGCCGAAGACTTCCCTAGCGCCTGGAAGAACACCGGCAAGGCGCTCGAACAGGCCGGGATCACGGTCAAGGACTCGGACAAGGGGCGTGGCGTCTACATCGTCGAACTCGCCGGCGGCGAAGCCGCGGAGAAGGAGTCCGGCATGTGGGACAAGCTCAAGTTCTGGGGCGATGACGACGTGCAGGAGTTCCAGGTCAGCCTGACCGGTGTCGGCGAGAAGACCGAAGTCGTGCTGCTGGACCGCAACGGGCGCTGGGAGACGGGCGATCAGGCCGGCTCCGTGCTGCGCCGGCTGCAGGAGGCGTTCAACGGCGGCCGTCTCTGAGCCCACCGCGGGTGCGCTATGCGACGCTGGCGAGCGGCAGCGGCGGCAACGCCACGCTCGTCGAGCACGACGGTCATGCGCTGCTGATCGATTGCGGACCGAGCGCGCGCACCATTGCCGCGCGCAGCGCCGCCCTCGATTTCGAGGTCGAGCGCATCGACGCGGTACTCATCACCCACGAGCATGACGACCATGTCGGGGGCGCCGCCGCGCTGTCGCGCCGCCATGACCTGCCGGTCTACCTGTCCGGCGGTACCGCCCGCGCCGCCGCTGCGCGTCTCGATGGCCGCGCGCGCCTGCACCCACTGACGCCGGAACGCGCGTTCAGGGTCGGGCCGTTCGACATCGTACCGGTGATCGTGCCGCACGACGCGCGCGAACCCTGCCAGTTCGTCATCGCCGCGGGCGGACGCCGTCTCGGCATCCTGACCGACCTCGGTCAGCCGACGGCACACGTCGAGCAGCACTACCGCGCGCTGGACGCGCTGGTGCTGGAATTCAACCACGAGCCCGACCTGCTCGCGCAGAGCGCCTACCCGCGCTCGCTGCGCGCGCGGATCGGCGGCCATTACGGGCATCTCTCGAACGCCCAGGCGAGCGCCCTGCTCGGGCGTCTCGAACCGAGCAGCCTGGTCAGCTTCACCGCCGCCCACCTGAGCGAGAAGACCAACACGCCGGCACATGTCGCCGCCTGTCTCGCGCGCTGCCTGCCGCCCGACGTGCCGCGTCACATCGCGCAACAGGACGCGCCGTCGCCGTGGTTCGAAATCGAGCCCTGATCGAGCCCTGATCGAGCCCTGATCGAGCCGTCGGCGGGCCGCTCAGCGGCCCTTCTTGACGTGCCGCATCAGGCGGCGGCGCTTGTTCTGCTGGCGCGGCGTGAGCTTGTTGCGGCGCCCCGCATAGGGATTATCGCCCTGGCGAAACTCGAGCTGCACGGGCGTGCCGACAAGCTCGAGCGCCTCGCGGAAATAGTTCTCGAGGTAGCGCTTGTAGCTGCCCGGCAGCGACTCCACCTGGTTGCCATGGATGACGATGGTCGGCGGGTTGGCGCCGCCCATGTGGGCATAGCGCAGCTTGATGCGCCGGCCGTGCACGAGCGGCGGCTGGTGGGCGGCGACGGCTTCACCGAGCAGACTCGTGAGGTCATGGGTCTTGTGCGAGCGCGAGGCCGCGGCGGCCGCCGTATCAATGGCGCCAAACAGGTCGCCGACACCGCTGCCGTGCAGTGCCGAAATGAAACGCACCTCGGCGAAGCGGGCGAAACGCAGTCGCCGATCGAGCTCACTCTTCACACGCGCACGCTGGTCAGCATCGAGCCCGTCCCACTTGTTGATCACGACGACCAGCGCGCGACCGCTGTCGAGGATCATGCCGAGCAGGGTGAGATCCTGCTCGGTGACACCGTCGCGCGCGTCGAGCACCAGCAGCACGACATTGGCGCGATCGAGCGCCTGCAGCGTCTGCACGGCGCTGAACTTCTCGGCCACGCCATGGGTGCGGCTCTTGCGCCGCAGGCCGGCGGTATCGACGATGCAGTAATCGCGGCCGTGCCGTGAGAAATCCGTATCGACACTGTCGCGCGTAGTCCCCGGCAGGTCGGCGGTGATCATGCGTTCCTCGCCGAGAATACGGTTGACCAGCGTCGACTTGCCGACGTTGGGACGGCCCACCACGGCCAGGCGCGTACGCGCATCGGCCGGGTCACCACCGTAATCGCTGGCCGGGCGCCAGCCGTCGGTGAGCGCCTCGATCAGGTCGACCACGCCCTCGCCGTGCGCGGCCGAGATGGCGCGCACGTCGGCGAGGCCGAGGCGCTGGAACTCACCGGTGACGAGATTCGCATCGAGCCCTTCGCACTTGTTCACGGCCAGCACGGCGCGCACGCCGGCGCGCCTGAGTTCGGCGGCGAGCAGCTCGTCGCTGACGTTGAGACCGCTGCGGCCGTCGACGACCAGGATCACCGCATCGCATTCACGCGCAACTGCGAGCGCCTGGCGCGCAACCTGTGCGGAGAGCGCATCTTCCGCCGTCTCGTCGATACCGCCGGTGTCGACGACGATGTAGCCGGCGCTACCCAGCCGTCCGATGCCGACCTTCGGATCGCGGGTCAGGACCGGCACGTCGGCGACGAGCGCACTGCGCGAGCGCGTCAGCCGGTTGAACAGGGTCGACTTGCCGACGTTGGGGCGCCCGACGATACCGATGGTCGGACGGGGCGAGACGTGCGCGGTGAGGGACATGGCGCGTGGCCGGGCCGCGAGGCCGTTGCCAGCTACTTCGGTCGCATCGCGACCAGACGCCCGCTCGTCGCGTAGCCGAGCAGGACGCCACCGGCATCGATGGCCGGGGCGATGATACGCGTGTCGTCGATTTGTGCGCGGTAGACGAACTCGCCCGTCTCGGCGTCCATCCAGTGCAGGTAGCCTTCGAAGTCGCCGGCCACGACGTAGCCGTTGAAATAGGTCGGCGCGGTGACGTAACGGAAGCGCAGACCGTCCTGTTTCCAGACCGAGGTGCCGGTCTCGCGGTCCAAGGCCCAGATCGAGCCCTGCTCGTCGGTGACGTAGACGCGGCCGCCGCCGAGCGCAATCTCGGTATAGGACGAGATCTCGCGTGTCCACGAAATCTGCCCGTCGATGATCGACAGGGCCGCCACCTGGCCATGGAAGCTCGCGACGTAGACGGTGGTGCCGACGACCACCGGGTCGGTATCGACGTCGACCATGCGCTCGAGATCGGAACGCCCGCTCGGCACGGCCAGCGGACTGTCCCAGCTCGGCCGACCGGTGCGCAGGTCGAGGGCCACCATGCGCCCGTTGTCGAAACCGACCACGACGAGATCCTCGTCGATGACCGGTGCCGAAGTACCGCGCAAGGTCAGCGACGGTACCGACAGGTCGTAGATCCACACGCTCGTACCGGTCTTGGAGTTGAGACCGTAGACCTTGCCATCGCCGGTACGGACAACGGTCATGCCGTTGCCGGCCGTCGGCGCGGCGAGCACCTCACTCGATACGCGCGCAACCCAGCGCAGCTTGCCGGAATCGCTCTCGCGCGCGATCACGCGGCCGTCCCCGGTGCCGACCAGCACGAGGCCGTCGCCGCCGCCGGGCCCACCGGTGTAACGCACGTTCTTGTCGTGGATCTTCCACTTCACGTCGCCGCTGTCGAGCTCGGTGGCGGCGAGCCGGCCGGTGTGGTCGGCAACGAAGAGCAGGCCGTCGACCACCGCGGGGGTGAGCTTGAGGTAGAACTCGTCCGAGCCCTTGCCGATGCGGTCGGACCACAGCTCGTCGACGTCGATGGTGCCCTCGAAATCCTCCGCCAGGACCGACGGCGCATCGACGCCACCCTCGTCGTCACCACTCCACAGGCCGGTGACCGATTTGCCCATCGACGACATGGTGTCGCAGCCGGCCGTTGCCAACAGCGCGGGCAACAGCATGGCCAGCAGCGCGAGCCGGCCACGCATCCGCCACGTCGCGAAATCCCGCCCGATCACGACTCGTCGGCCGGCCCGGTGGCGGCAAGGTTGTCGAGCTTGAGCTGAATGGCGCCGCGCTCGAGGCCGATTTCGGCGGCGCGGGCGAGCGCCTCGCGGTAGTAACTACGCGCCTCGTCTTCCTTGCCGCGAGCTACCAGCACGTCGCCGCGCAATTCCGGGTACGGCTCTTCGTCGTCGATCCGGGGAACCGCGTCAAGGCGTGCGGCGGCGGCCTCGGCATCGCCTTCGGCCAGCAGGATGCGTGCCAGGCGCATGTTGGCGATGGCACGGAGTTCGGACTCGCCGGCGCTCTCGGCCAGCGGTGTCAACAGCGCCTTGGCGCGGGCGTAATCGCCGCCCTCGACGGCCATCTTGGCCAGCAACAGCGCCGCCAGGCGGGCATAGGCAGAGCCGGCATAGGCATCGAGGATCGTCTCACCGGTCTTGATCGCATCCTCGCTGCGGCCTGCCTCGACCATGGCCAGGAAACGCTCGTAGGTGATGGAGGCGTTCTCCGCGCGGCTCGTCTCCAGGTTGTCCCAGTAACGATAGCCGGCGAGGCCGCCGATGCCGACGACGAGGCCGAAGATCAGCGCCTTGCCGTTCTCCTTCCACCAGCGCTTGACGGCTTCGACCTGCTCCTGCTCGGACGCGTAATGTTCCACTCGCGATGCTCCGCCGGCTCACGGTCCGGCCTGATTTGGAAAAGCACGGAATTATAGCGGTAATCGCCGCCAGCGGGCGGACCGCCGGTCACGCCGCCAGCCAGCGGCGGAGGGCCTCTTCCAGCGCGCCCTGCGCACAGGTCTCCTGCGGCGCGTCGGCGCGCAGCGGTTTGAGCGTGACGGTACCGTTGGCGACCTCCTCCTCGCCGAGGATGAGCGCCAGCATGGCACCGCTGCGGTCGGCTTTCTTCATGCGCGACTTCATGCTGCCGCCGCCGACGTGGACGAGCACGCGGTGCTGTGGACAACGCTCGCGCAGCACCTCGGCGAGGCTGAGCGCGTGCGGGTCGAGCACGTTGCCGGTCGCCATCAGGTAGACGTCGGGGTGAGCCTGCGGCCGCGCGCCGCGCGCCTGGCGCCACAGTTCGAGCAGGCGCTCCAGGCCCATCGCGAAGCCCACCGCGGGCGTCGGCTTGCCGCCCATCAGCTCGACCAGGCCGTCATAGCGGCCGCCCGCGCAGACCGTGCCCTGGGCACCGAGTTCGTTCGTGATCCATTCGAACACGGTGCGCGAGTAGTAATCGAGCCCGCGCACGAGACGCGTATTGACCACGCACTCGACGCCGTTGTCGGCGAGGATGGACTGCAGGGCATCGAACTGGACGCGTGACTCGTCGTCCAGGTGGTCGGCCAGCGACGGCGCGTCGGCGATGATCGCCGCCATGTCCGGGTTCTTGCTGTCGAGGATGCGCAGCGGATTGCGCTCGAGCCGCGTCAGGCTGTCGGCATCGAGCGCGTCGCGATGCGCTTCGAGATAGCGCGTGAGCACCTCGCGATACGCCGCGCGCGCCTCGGCCGTCCCGAGCGAGTTGATCTCCAGGCGCAGCTCACCGAGCCCCAGCGCACGCCACATGCGTGCGGTCATCAGGATCAGCTCGGCGTCGACGTCAGGCCCGGGCGGCCCGAAGACCTCGGCACCGATCTGGTGGAACTGGCGCTGACGCCCACGCTGCGGCCGCTCGTGGCGGAACATCGGGCCGCCGTACCACAGGCGCAGCGGCTGGTGCTGCAGCAGCCCGTGCTGCAGCACCGCGCGGACGCAGCCGGCGGTACCCTCGGGGCGCAGCGTGAGGTTGTCGCCGTTGCGATCGTCGAAGGAATACATCTCCTTCTGCACGATGTCGGTGGTGTCGCCGATGGAGCGCTTGAACACGGCCGATTGCTCGACGATGGGCAGGCGAATCTCGCGATAGCCGTAGGCGTCGAGGATCGCCACCAGGGCGTTCTCGAGGGCGCGCCACTCGCCGCTGTCCGCCGGCAGGATGTCGTTCATGCCACGAATGGCCTGGAGATGTTCGCTCATGGTCAGGCTCGCGCCCCGCGGGGCTGCTCAGGTAGTGCAAATAGACGTTCGATTCATGGTAACGCGACCGATGTCGAGGAGCGCCGCGTGCCGCCGGCTTGCCCCGGCGCGTGCGCGCCGTCAGTGCGGGGCGCTCGGATACGCCGGTGTCGGCAGCGCGGCCGCGACGGCCCTCGCTCGTGGCAGACCCGCGCTAGCGCCCGAGTTCGAGACGCGCCACGCCCTCGTTGGCATGTGGCGCGAGATCGACCTCGGCACCGCGAAAACTCACGCTGACCGACGGTGAATTGCCGATCACGAGCTTGTAGGGCGGGGTCCCGCCGAGTTCGAGTTCGCGACCCGGCCGCGCGATATCGAAGAACAGGCGCCGCCCGCTGGCGTCGCTGACGTCGATCCAGGCTTCTTCCCGGGTGCGGATCACGAGCTCCCCGGTGGCATCGGCAGATGCATCGGCCGGCGCAGCAGCGGCGCCGTCCGCGCCCGTTTCGCCGCCGGTATCCACCGCGGTGATGGCCGCGGCGGGCGCTACCGCTTCGTCGGCGATCGGTTCCGGCGTCGCGGCGGCCGGCGGTACCATGGCCGCGCCAGGCTCGTCGACCGCGTCGGGCGGCGGCACGATACCAGGCGTCATCGCGGCACCCGGGGCCATGGGCTCGCCGCCGGCGAAAGGTGCCTGCGGGTGGGTCACGACCGGGAACTCGTAGGGCAGGGGTTCGGCGGGCTCCGGCTCGGGTGTCGTTTCCGATTCCGACGGACCGGGTTGCTCGACCAACGCATCCAGGTCCAGCGCGCCGTGATCCTGCGCGCGCCACCACAACGCAATCAGCACCACCAGGAGCAGTACCAGCGTCACGGTGGTGTACCGCACGAGATTGCTCTCGCTCGTGATCTGCAGCGGCGCGCGCGACTTGAAGTCGGCCAGTTCGGGCTCCTCGTTACCCGCGCGCTGCTCGAACACCGCGAGGAAGGCGGCGCTGTCCATGCCATGTTCCTTGGCGATCGCGCGCAGATAGCCACGCACGAACGCCGGCGGCGGCAGGTGATCGAAGTCCTCGCTCTCGAGCGCCCGCACGATCTTGGGCTCGAGCCTGAGCAGGTGCGCGAGATCCTCGACGCTCAGGTCGCGCGCCTCGCGCGCGCTGCGCAGCATGCGCCCGAGCTCGCCCGGCTCGACGCCGCCGCGGGCCTCATCGACCTCGTTCGCTTCCGCTTCGCTCATGGCGCCCTCGACTCGAGCAGCAGGCGCGTTTCCGGCGCATCCGGGAAGCCGCGCTCGAGTTGCAGGCTGTAGCTCGCGACCGCGTCACGATCCTCGAGTTCGCGTTCGATGCGGATCCCCAGCCACAGCGAACGCGGCGTATGCCGCGCGACCTCGAGGTAGCGCTGCAGGTAGCCGCGCGCCGGCAGGTAGCGCTCCAGCCGGTAGCTCAAGTCGGCCATCTGCAGCAGCGCCGGCCCCAGCCGCGGATCGATCTCGAGCGCCTTGCGGAAGTGACCCTCGGCGGTGTCGAGGTCGCCAGCGTCGAACGCGCAGGTCCCAGCGTTGCTGTAGGCGACTGCCGGCAGCCGGTACAAGGGGTTGTCGACCGCCTTGAGGAACTGCGCCTGCCCGGCGTCATGACGACCCTGGCGACACAGAAACTGGCCGTAGTTGTTGAGCGCCGCGGAGTTGCGCGGCGCGATCGCGAGTGCGCGCTCGAAGCTGCGCTCGGCCTCGTCGTCCTCGCCCAGTGCCGCGTGCAGCAGGCCCATCGCGTTGTGCGCATCGACGAAATCGGCATCCGCGGCCAGCGCCTTCTCGATCTTCGTCATCGCGGTCTCGTAATCGCCTCGCTGCAGGTACTGCATGCCGAGTTCGGTGTTGACCTTCGCGAGCTTGGCGCGGTCGACTCCGGCATCACGTGGCCCGCCGGGGCTCGCACAGCCGGCCGCGACGAGCAGGATCAGCCAGGGCAGCAGTCGGCGCACGCGCGGCCTCGGCTCAGGCCGCATGGTGGGCAGCGTCAGCGACGCGCCGGTGGCGGCGCGCGCGCGCCTGGACTTCGCCGACCAGCTGGCCGCAGGCCGCGGCAATATCGTCGCCGCGCGTCTTGCGCGTGATGGTCACCAGCCCGGCACGCGAGAGACGCTCACGAAATGCGTCGATGGCCACATCGGTGGAACGTTCGAAACCGGCGCCGGCGAAGGGGTTGAACGGAATCAGGTTGACCTTGGCCGGCAGGCCCTGCAGCAGCCGGATGAGCGCGCGCGCTTCGCTGATCGTGTCGTTGACGCCCTTGAGCATGATGTACTCGAACGTTATCTCGCCATGCGGATTGCTCGCGGCGTAGCGGCGGCAGGCATCGAGCAGTTCGGCCAGGGGATAGCTGCGATTGATCGGCACCAGTTCGTCGCGCAGCTCGTCGTTGGTCGCATGCAGGGAAATGGCCAGGCTCACCGGGCATTCGCGTGCCAGGCGATCGATACCGGGCACCACGCCCGCGGTGCTCAGCGTAACCCGCTTGCGCCCCAGGTTGTAAGCGTTGTCGTCCATCATCAGGCGCATCGCCGGCACCACGTTGTCAAAATTGAGCAACGGTTCACCCATGCCCATCATGACCACGTTGGTAATGTGCCGGCCCTGCTTGGGCGTCTGGCCCAGCCGGCGCGCGGCGAGCCACACCTGGCCGATGATCTCGGCCACCCCGAGGTTGCGGTTGAAGCCCTGGCGCGCGGTCGCGCAGAAGCGGCAGTCGAGCGGACAACCGACCTGCGATGACACGCACAGCGTGCCGCGCTCGCCCTCGGGGATGAACACCGTCTCGACGCAGTTGCCCGAATCGACACGCATCAGCCACTTGCGCGTACCATCCGCGGAGAGCTGCTCGGACTCGATGACCGGCGGGCGGATCTCCGCTTCGGCGAGCAGGCGCTCGCGCAGCGCCTTGCTCAGGTTGCTCATCGCGTGGAAATCGATGACGCCCTGCTGGTGCACCCACTTGATGATCTGGGTCGCACGGAAACGGCGCTCGCCGAACGCCTCGAAGTAACGGCCGAGGCCGTCTTCGTCGAGGTCGAGCAGGTTGACCGGTGCGGGCGTCATCACGGCGCTCAGCGCGAGAGGATCTCGTCGCTGTCGAAGAAGAACGCGATCTCGACTGCCGCGGTCTCGGCGGCGTCGGAGCCGTGAACCGCGTTCTCGGTGATGCTGTTGGCAAACTCGGCACGGATGGTGCCCGGCGCGGCATCGGCCGGATTGGTCGCGCCCATCACGTCCCGATTGACCTGGATGGCATTGTCGCCCTCGAGGACCTGCACCATGACCGGGCCGGACATCATGAACTCCACCAGTTCGCCGAAGAACGGCCGCTCACGATGCACGCCGTAGAAGGACTCGGCCTGCTCGCGGCTCATCTGCAGCATCTTCGCTGCCACGATCTTGAGGCCCGCGGCCTCGAATTTCGCGAGGATCGCGCCGATGTGGTTGTCACGCACGGCACTGGGTTTGATGATCGACAGCGTGCGCTCTTTAGCCATGGTGCGGTGGTCTCCTAACTTCTTGATAAGGCATTAAAAACGGCGCGCCATTATACTGCCTGGCGGGAAGAAAACCACAACGGTGAACGGGCAATGCGGCACCCCGCCCGCGCGACCTGCCGCGACGGCTGACCGGGACCGCGCGACGGCGTCGCGCGCGCCCTCTCAGTACAGGCCGGTTTCCAGCCGCGCCGCTTCGGACATCATGTGCGGCGCCCAGGGGGGATCGAACACGAGGTCGACTTCGACCTCGGCAACGTTCGGCACCTGCGCCACCTTGGCACGCACGTCTTCGACCAGGAACGGGCCCATGCCGCAACCGGGCGCGGTCAGGGTCATGTCGATCTCGACCCGGTTGCCGCGATCGGAGGGCATCACCTCGCAGCGGTAGATGAGACCGAGCTCGACGATGTTGATCGGGATCTCCGGGTCGTAGCAGGTACTCAGCTGCTCCCAGATCAGGTCCTCGTCGACGCTGCCGTCGCCGCGCCGGGCGGCGCCCTCGGCGGGCAGGGCCTCGACATCCATGCCCAGCGCATCGACATCCGCCGCGTTGATGCGCGCGAGGTTGCCGTTGACGTTGACCGTCACCGAGCCGCCAAGGGCCTGGGTGACGAACACCGGGTCGCCCGCGTGCAGCCGTATCGGCGTGCCCTGCGGGATCAGAATGGCGTCGCAGTCGCGTTCGAGCGCGATCGGGCGGGTGAAATCCTGAGCGTGGTCCATGGTCATGGTCGGGTTAATCCACCAGCATCGTACGGACTTTCTCGAGGGCGTCAAAGACCTGTTCAACTTCCTCGAGGGTGTTGTAGAGCGCGAACGAGACGCGCGCCGTGCCGGGCACGCCGAAACGTTCCATCACCGGCATCGCGCAATGGTGGCCGGTACGGATGGCGATGCCGTGGTGATCGAGCAGCGTACCGAGATCCTGCGGATGCACGCCCTCGATGCTGAACGACAGGACCCCGACCTTGTGCGCGGCGCTGCCGATGATGCGCAGACCGGGCACCGCGTGCGCACGCGCCGTGGCTGCTTCGAGCAGCGCGTGCTCGTGGCGCTGAACGGCGTCGAAATCAAGCGCGGCGAAGTAATCGAGCGCCGCGGCGAGGCCCAGGCCACCGGCGATGTTGGGCGTGCCGGCTTCGAACTTGTAGGGGATATCGTTGTATTCGGAGTGGCTGAAGCGCACGACCTTGATCATGTCGCCACCGCCCTGCCAGGGCGGCATGGCTTCGAGCAGCGCGGCACGTCCGTAGAGCACGCCGACGCCGGTCGGTCCGAATGCCTTGTGGCCCGAAAACGCGTAGAAATCGCAGCCCAGCGCCTGCACGTCGAGCGGCTCGTGCACGCTCGCCTGCGCACCGTCGAGCAGCACCACGGCGCCGGCAGCATGCGCGAGCCGCACGATCTCGGCCACCGGGTTGACCGTGCCGAGGGCATTGGACACGTGCACCGCGGCGACCAGCCGGGTGCGTTCGTTCAACAGCGCCGCGAACTCGTCCATCAGCAACGCGCCGTCGTCGTCGATCGGCGCCACCACGAGGCGCGCGCCGGTCTGCTCGCAGACCATCTGCCACGGCACGATGTTCGAGTGGTGCTCGAGGGCAGTGATCAGGATCTCGTCGTCCGGTCCGAGCTGCGGGCGTGCCCAGCTCTGCGCGACCAGGTTGACGGCTTCCGTGGTGCCCCGGGTGAAGACGATCTCGCGCTCGTCGGCGGCATTGACGAAGCGCTGCACGCAGCGGCGCGCGTCCTCGTAGGCCGCGGTCGCCTCACCGCTCAAGGTGTGCACACCACGGTGAATGTTGGCGTTCTCGTGCGTGTAGTAGTGCGTGAGACGCTCGATGACCTGCCGCGGCTTCTGTGTCGTCGCGGCGTTGTCGACGTAGATCAGCGGCTTGCCCTTGATCTCGCGCGCGAGGATGGGAAAGTCGGCACGGATGCGCGCGAGATCGAGTTCGGACGTCGCCGCGCTGGCCGCGACGTTGGCGTTCATCGTGTTCATGATTGTTCTAACAGGGCTTCGAGTTCGCTCAGCGCGCCGGCGCCGATGAAGCGTTCTTCGATGGCGTGGCGGATGCTGTCCAGCGGGATCGTCTCGACGACCTTCTCGGCGAACGCGTAGGTGAGCAGGGCCCGCGCCTGCGCTTCGTCGATGCCGCGCGAACGCAGGTAGAACAGCGCCTGCGTGTCGAGTTCGCCGACCGTCGCGCCGTGGGCGCAGCTGACGTCGTCGGCGTAGATCTCGAGTTCGGGCTTGGTGTCGATCTCGGCCTGGCGCGACAGCAGCAGGTTATTGCTGGCCTGGCGCGCGGTGATGCACTGGGCGTCGCGACGGACCAGCACCTTGCCGTTGAACACGCCGCGGCTGCGTCCGTCGAGGATGCCGCGGTAGAGTTCCTCGCTGTGGGTGTCGCCGACCTGGTGGTCGATCAGCGTATGGTGGTCGACGTGCTGCGTGCCGGCCGTCGTGAACAGGCCATTGAGGCGGCAGCGGGCGCCGCGCGCGGCGAGCGCCACCTCGATGTCGATGCGCGTCAGCGCGCCGCCGAACGTCACCGAGTCGCTGTTGAACGTGGCGTTGGCTGCGAGGGTCGCGCGCACGCGCCCGATCTGCGCGGTCGAATCGGGTTCGTTCTGCAGGCGGTGGTGATCGAGCACCGCGCCCTCCTCGAGGACCAGGTCGCTGACCACGTTGGTCAGGCCGCGGTCGCCTTCCTGGCCGACGAACTCCTCGATCACGCGCAGCCGCGCATGGCGCCCGGCGCGGACGATCACCCGCGGCGCACGCAGCAGCGGCGTGGCGCCGGCGGCGACGAAGACCAGGTGCAGCGGCGCATCGAGACGCGCATCGGCGTCCGCCTCGATGAGCAGGCCGTCGTCGAGCAAGGCCGCGTTGAGGGCGGTGAAGACCGCCTCCGGCTGCGTGTGTTCAGCGTAGACCGGGGCCAACAGCTCGGCTTCGGCAGCCGCCGCGGCGGCGATGCTGCGTACCCGGATGCCTGCCGGCAGCGCGTCGAGCGTCGACAGGTCGGCGCGGAAGTGTCCGTTGACCAGCACCGCGCGGTGCGGCGAGGCCGATGCCAGCGGCAGGGCGGCTAGCCCCTGCGCGTCGAGTGCCGCGCCGTCGGCCGCGCTCGCCGCGCGGTAGGCGATGTCCTTCAGGCTCGCCAGGCTGGTGTACTTCCAGGCTTCCTGGCGTGTGCTCGGCACGCCATGGGCGCGCACCTGCTCGGCGGCCCGCAGGCGCGCCCCGGCGTGCGGCCCGGCCGGCGCGAGATCGGCGAGGATGCGTTCCAGGGCTTCCATCATGCGGCCTCGCTGGTCAGCCAGTCGTAGCCGCGCGCTTCGAGCTCGAGGGCGAGTTCCTTGCCGCCGGACTTGATGATGCGGCCCTTGGACAGCACGTGCACGTAGTCGGGCACGATGTAATCGAGCAGGCGCTGGTAGTGGGTGACGACGATGAACGAGCGCGCCTCGTCGCGCAGTGCGTTGACGCCCTCGGCAACGGCCTTGAGCGCGTCGATGTCGAGCCCCGAATCGGTCTCGTCGAGGATCGCCAGGCGCGGCTCCAGCACGCTCATCTGGAACACCTCGTTGCGTTTCTTCTCACCGCCCGAGAAGCCCTCGTTGACCGGCCGGTTGAGCAGGCTCTCGTCGAGCCCGACCGCCTGGACGCGGGCCTTGACGAGCTTGAGGAAATCGACCGCCGAGAGTTCCTTCTCGCCGCGGTAGGCGCGGATGCCGTTGAGCGCCGCCTTGAGCATGTAGACGTTGTTGACCCCCGGGATCTCGACCGGGTACTGGAATGCCAGGAACACGCCTTCCCCGGCACGCTCCTCGGGCTCGAGTTCGAGCAGCGGCTTGCCGTTGAAGGTGACCGAGCCGCCGGTCACGGTGTAGCCCTCGCGCCCCGCGAGCACATGCGAGAGCGTGCTCTTGCCGGAGCCGTTCGGGCCCATGATGGCGTGGGTCTCACCGGGACGAACGACGAGGTCGATGCCGCGCAGGATGGGCTTACCGTCCACTTCGGCGTGCAGATTCTTGATCTCGAGCATGGTTGCTTCCTGAACGTTGCGCGCGTGGCCTCAGCCGACCGCGCCTTCCAGACTGATGCCGAGGAGCTTCTGCGCCTCGACGGCGAATTCCATCGGCAGTTCCTTGAACACTTCCTTGCAGAAGCCGTTGACGATCATGTTGACCGCGTCTTCCTGGCCGATGCCGCGCGAGCGCAGGTAGAACAGCTGGTCGTCGCTGATCTTCGAGGTCGAGGCTTCGTGCTCGACCTGTGCGCTGGGATTGCGGCATTCGATATACGGGAAGGTGTGCGCGGCCGAGCGATCGCCGAGTAGCAGGGAATCGCATTGCGTGTAGTTGCGCGCGCCCTCGGCTCCGGGAGCGATGCGCACCAGCCCGCGGTAGGCGTTCTGGCTCCGACCGGCGGAAATGCCCTTGGAGACGATGGTCGAGCGCGTGCCGCGCCCCAGGTGCACCATCTTCGTGCCGGTGTCGGCCTGCTGCAGGTTGTTGGTCAGTGCCACGGAGTAGAACTCGCCGACCGAGTCCTCGCCCTTGAGCACGCAGCTCGGGTATTTCCACGTGATCGCCGAACCGGTCTCGACCTGGGTCCAGGAGATCTTCGAGCGCGCGCCGCGGCAATCGCCGCGCTTGGTGACGAAGTTGTAGATGCCGCCGCGACCTTCCTCGTCGCCCGGATACCAGTTCTGCACCGTGGAGTACTTGATCTCCGCGTCCTGCAGCGCGACCAGTTCGACTACCGCCGCGTGCAGCTGGTTCTCGTCGCGCATCGGCGCCGTACAGCCCTCGAGGTAGCTGACATAGCTGCCCTCGTCGGCGATGACCAGCGTGCGTTCGAACTGGCCGGTATTCATCGCGTTGATGCGGAAGTAGGTCGAGAGCTCCATCGGGCAGCGCGTGTTCTTCGGGATATAGACGAACGAGCCGTCAGTGAACACGGCCGAGTTCAGCGCGGCGTAGTAGTTGTCGGTCACCGGAACGACCGAGCCGAGATATTTCTGGATCAGTTCGGGGTGTTCCTGCACCGCTTCGGAGAAGGAGCAGAAGATCACGTCCGCTTCGGCCAGCTTGTCGCGGAAGGTGGTGTGCACGGAGACGCTGTCGAACACCGCGTCGACGGCGACGCCGGCGAGCATTTTCTGCTCTTCGAGCGGGATGCCGAGCTTCTCGTAGGTCTCGAGCAGCTTCGGGTCGACCTCGTCGAGGCTCTGCGGGCGGTCCTTGTCGGATTTCGGCGCGGAATAATAGGAAATCGCCTGGAGGTCGATCGGCGGGTAGGACACGTGCGCCCAGTTCGGCTCGCGCATCTGCTGAAAGCGCGCGAAAGCCTTCAGGCGCCAGTCGAGCATCCATGCCGGCTCGTTCTTCTTGGCCGAGATCAGGCGGATGGTGTCGGCATTGAGACCGGGCGGCACGGTGTCCTGGTCGATCTCGGTGAAGAAGCCGGCCGCGTACTGGCGGTCGACGATTTTTTCGATGTCCTGGGCGTTGCTGGCCATGGTGGCAGTTACTCTCGGGGTCTCGGGGTCTCGGGTCTCGCGAATCGCGCGGCCGCGGGCTCAGAGGCTGAAGCTCTCGCCACAACCGCAGGTCGCGGCGACGTTGGGATTGTCGAAGCGGAAGCCCTCGTTGAGGCCTTCGCGGGCGTAGTCGACCTCGGTGCCGTCGAGGTACTTGAGGCTTTCGGGGTCGACAACCACCGACACGCCGTCGCAATCGAAGACCTGGTCGTGGTCCTGCACCGCTTCGGCAAGCTCGACGACGTACATGTAACCCGAGCAGCCGGTCGGCTTGACGGCCAGGCGCAGGCCGCTCGTGTTGTGCTCGCGGGCCATGAACCCGCGTACGTGGGCAATGGCCCGTTCGGTCAGGGTGATTGCCATAGTCTCGGTTTCTCCTTGGGCTTCGGGGTGACGACGCCGATCAGGCGGTCACCTGCGGGCGGGCTTCCTTGTCGTGCGGTTCCTGCATGCGGTGCAGGGTCTGCACGCTCTTGCGGCGCACCAGCTGGTCGAGGCTGACGTTGCTGAGGAAGTCGCGGATCTGGCAGCTCAGTTCCTCCCACAGGTCGTGCGTCAGGCAGCGCTTCTCACCGTGGCAGTTGCGCTGGCCGCCGCAACGCGTGGCATCGACGGTTTCGTTGACCGCGTCGATGACATCGGCCACCGAGATGCTGTCGCCGGGCCGTCCGAGGCGGTAGCCACCGCCCGGACCCCGCAGGCCGTCGACCAGGCCGTTGCGGCGCAGTCGCGCGAACAATTGCTCGAGGTAGGACTGCGAGATGCCCTGGCGCTCGGCAATCGCGGCGAGCGAAACCGGGCCGCGGTCGTAATGCAGGGCCAGGTCCAGCATGGCCGTGACGGCATACCTGCCGCGGGTCGTGAGTCTCATGCGTCGTTCTCCTGCTGCGCCGTGACGAAATCAGAGTGAATTGGTCGGTAATAATGCGTTATCCGACCAAAACAGTCAATTATTGTTCCGAAAAAAATCGTCGCGGCACGGCGCGAGCGCGGTGCGCGGGCTCGGAAGGGGTTTGAAAGGGCTTTGAAGGCCGCCGGTCAGTCGAGGTCGCTGGCGGTCGCCGGCTCGGCACTACGGGCGCGCGCGACCTCGGCCTTCAACTCGGCGATCTCGCGCTCCACCTCGCGTGCGTGGTCGAGCAGCGAGTCGAGCGCCTGCGACACCGGGTCGGGCATGTTCGGCACCTGGCCATAAGCATCGAAGCCGATCTTGCGCGCCGTCTCCTCGCGCTGGCGGAACTTGTCGGCGACGCCCGTCTGCACGACCTTGCCCGGCACGCCGACGACCGTCGTGCCGGGCGCGACATCGCGCACCACCACCGCGTTGGAACCGATGCGCGCATCGGCACCGACGGTGATCGGACCGAGCACCTTGGCGCCGGCACCGATGACCACGCCGTTGGCGAGCGTCGGGTGGCGCTTGCCCTTCTCCCAGCTCGTCCCGCCGAGCGTGACGCCATGGTAGAGCGTGCAGTCGTCGCCGATCTCGGCGGTCTCGCCGATCACCACGCCCATGCCGTGATCGATGAAGAAGCGCCGCCCGATGGTCGCGCCGGGATGGATCTCGATCCCCGTGAAGAATCGTCCGAGGTGGGAAACGAAGCGCGCGAGCCACTTCAGCCCGGCGCCCCACAGCAGGTGGCTGAGCCGGTAGAACAAGACCGCATGCACGCCGGGGTAGCAGGTCAGGATCTCGAGCGTGTGGCGCGCGGCAGGGTCGCGCTCGAATACACAGCTGACGTCTTCTCTGATACGCTCGAACATGCCTGACACCGTTGCGAGTCTGCTCGTCGGACACGCATCCTACCCGATAAACGCCGCCAGCCCGAATCCGGGGCCGCCCGCGCGGTGCGAAAACCCACCATGACGCCACACCCCGACGACGAAGCGCATCAAGACGATCGCCCGCTGACCCTGCGCGAGCTTGCCGGCAGCGGCCTCGCCGCCGCGCTCGGCGTGCAGAGCAACAAGAACCGTGAACGCGACTTTCGTCGCGGCACCGCGCGTCAGTACGTGGTGCTCGGCCTGGTCGGCACGCTGCTGTTCATCCTCACCGTCTACCTCGCAGTGAAAATCGTCCTGCACCTCGCGCTCGGCTGAGCGCGTCGCGCGCCTGCTCGCTTAGCCGCCACCCAGCCGCGCGAGCTCCTCGCGCAAGCGGCCCAGCGCGGCGCTCGCGTCGGCCAGCTTGGCGCGCTCCTTGTCGACCACCGCGGCCGGTGCGCGCTCGACGAACGAGGCGTTCGCGAGCTTCTTCTCGGCACGGCCGATGTCGCCTTCGAGACGTTCGATCTCGCGCCCCAGGCGGGCCCGTTCGGCCTCGCGGTCGATGAGATCGCTGAGCGGCACGAGCACGGTCATCTCGCCGGCCAGCGCGGTCGCGCAGTCGCCCGGTTCGGCCGGCGCGGCGGCCAGCGGCTGCGTGCGCGCGAGTTGTTCGATGATGCGGCCATGGGCTGCCAGCCAGGCCTGCTCGGCGGCGCTGCCGTCACGGGTGTACAAGGGCAGTCGCTTGCCGGGCTCGATGTCGTACTCGGCGCGGATACGCCGTACGCCGAGCACGAATTCGCGCATCCAGGCAAACGCGGCTTCGTCGTCACCCGTCGCGACGGCGGCCGCCGCAGGGTAGGGCTGGGTCATGATAGTGTTCGCCTCGACGCCGATCAGCGGTGCGAGCTTGAGCCAGATCTCCTCGGTCACGAACGGCATCAGGGGATGCAGCGCGCGCAGGCTCTGGTCGAGGATCTCGAGCAGCACCAGGCAGACGCCGTCCTTGGCCGCGCTGCTCGCCGCGTCGTCGTAGAGCGTGACCTTGGCCATCTCGATGTACCAGTCGCAATACTCGTCCCACACGAACTCGTAGAGCGCCTGCGCGGCGAGATCGAAGCGGTAGCCGTCGAAGCCTTCGCGCACGCGCGCGACGGTCGTGGCGAAGCGCGCGCGGACCCAGCGTTCGGGCATACCCAGCTCACACTGCGCCGGCGGCGTCGCTCCACGATGCTGCTCGCAGGCCATCATGACGAAGCGCGCGGCATTCCAGATCTTGTTGCAGAAGTTGCGGTAGCCGCCGATGCGCCCGAGGTCGAAACGGATGTCGCGGCCCTGCGTCGCCATCACCGCGAAGGTGAAACGCAGCGCATCGGTGCCAAAGGCGGCGATGCCGTCGGGAAACTGGCGTCGCGTCGCGGCCTCGATCTTGGGCGCGTCCTCGGGGCGCATCAGGCCGGTCGTGCGCTTGGCGACGAGGGTGTCGAGATCGACACCGTCGATGAGGTCGAGCGGATCGAGGATGTTGCCCTTGGACTTCGACATCTTGTTGCCGTCGGCGTCGCGCACGAGACCGTGGATGTAGACCTCGCGAAACGGCACGTCGCCCATGAATTTCATGCCCATCATGATCATGCGCGCGACCCAGAAGAAGATGATGTCGAAACCGGTGACGAGCACGCTGGTCGGGTAGAAGGTCTCGAGTTCCGGCGTCTTGTCCGGCCAGCCGAGCGTGGAAAACGGCCACAGCGCCGAGGAGAACCAGGTGTCGAGCACGTCCGGGTCCTGCGTCAGCACGACGTCGCTCGCGAGGCCGGCACGTGCGCGCGCCTCGGCCTCGTCGTGGCCGACGTAGATGTTGCCGGCCTCGTCGTACCACGCCGGGATGCGATGCCCCCACCAGAGCTGGCGCGAGATGCACCAGTCCTCGATGTTGCGCATCCACTCGAAATAGGTCTTCGACCAGTTCTCCGGCACGAAACGGATACGCCCGTCCTCGACCGCGGCAATGGCCGGGTCGGCCAGCGGCTGGATGCGCACGAACCACTGGTCGGTGAGATAGGGTTCGATCACGCTGTGCGTGCGGTCGCCGCGCGGCACCATCAGCTTGTGGTCGTCGATGCGTACGATGAGGCCGGCCTCCTCGAGTTCGGCGACGACACGCTTGCGCGCCTCGAAGCGGTCGAGGCCGCGAAAGCGCTCGGGCGCTGCGTCGTTGATGGCGGCGTCGTCAGTGAAGATGTTGATCATCTCCAGCTCGTGCCGCTGCCCGATGGCGTAGTCGTTGAAATCGTGCGCCGGGGTGATCTTCACGCAGCCGG
>JAPOKK010000074.1 GCA_029977665.1 Pseudomonadota bacterium
CATCGGCGCAGCCATGAATAATTAGGAGGCCGGTTCTAGCCAGCGCCCCTCGTGCAGCTCGAAAGTGTCATGGTAGGAGCCGCGCACGAGCCAGCGATTGATGCTGCCGTCGACGCGCCGCTGCAGGTGGGTCGCGGTCACGCGTGCAGTGGCCCGCAGCCGTTCACCGCAGCGCTCCACCATGGGCGCAGCAATTAGGTGATGGGTCCAGTAGCAGCGCTCCAGGAATGCGGCGAAATTCGCCGCCGCGGTGCTGCCGCGGCAGGTGAACTCGTGCCCGGCGACCCGGTAATCGAGCAGTGCGCCCGGCGAGAAGACGCGCGCCAGGAGGTCGTAGCGCTTCTCGTCGCAGGCACGCGCGTAGACGGCGTAGCTGTGACCGATGGCGACCAGCGTGTCGGTATCGACGGCGGCGTCGCCGGTGTTGCTCACGGCTGCCGTCCGTCTGGGCCCGGTGCGACCGGCCCGGCACACACCGGCGGACGCTGCCCCTCCCACGGGCGGGCCTGCTCGAGCTGCGCGGCGAGCCGCAGCAGCATCGCCTCCTCGCCCAGGCGCGCGGTGAAGTGCAGGCCGACCGGCAGACCGTTGGCCGTCCAGTGCAGCGGCAGCGAGATCGCCGGCTGTCCGCTCGCGTTGGCAAGATAGGTATACGGAGAGAAGCGCGCCATGCGCCGGCGCAGCTCGAACGGATCGCCTGCGTAGACGAGCGTGCCGAGCGGCACCGGCGGCTGGCCGAGCGTCGTCGTCAGCCACAGGTCGTGGCGTTCCCAGAATGCCGACATGGCGCGCACCTGGGCCTGCACGTCCTGCATGGCCAGCAGGTAGTCGGCAGCGGAGACGCCGCGGCCGCGCTCGGCGAACGCCCACACGAACGCCTCGAAGTGTTCCGCTGCCGGGGTCCGCCCGAGACGCCGCGACCAGTCGGCCACCGCCCAGGCGACGAGCGCGGCGAGCAGCGTCGTGTACTTGGTCCACAGCTCCATGGCGTCGAAGGCCGGTGTCGCTTCCTCGACCTCGTGGCCGAGCTCGGTGAGCAGCGCGGCGGTCGACTCGATAGCCGCGACACACTCGGCATCGAGCGGATCGCCGAGCGGAGTCGTCGTCGCGTAGCCGATGCGCAAGCGCCCCGGCGGCAACGCCGCTTCCTCGGTGTAGGGTCGCGCCGGCGGCGGCGCGACGTAGGGTTCGCCGCAACCCGGCCCGGCAACGACGTCGAGCAGCGCGGCGCAATCGCGCACGCTGCGCGTGAGCGCATGCTCGGAAAAGAAACCGGCGAGGATGTCACCGTAATGCGGCGCCAGCGTGCCGCGCCCGCGCGTCGGCTTGAGACCGACCAGTCCGCAGGCCGAGGCCGGGATACGGATCGAACCACCGACATCGTTGCCATGCGCCATCGGCACCACCCGCGCGGCCACCGCGGCGCCGGCGCCGCCGCTCGAGCCGCCCGGCGTCAGCGTCGGATCCCAGGGATTGTGCGTCGGACCGAAGCGGCGCGGCTCGGTGGTCACGCCGATGGCGAGCTCCGGCAGGTTGGTCTTACCGATCGTGATCAGTCCCGCCGCGCAGAAGCGGCGGTAGATCTCCGAATCGACCGCCGGCACGTAGCCATCGAGGAAACTGCTGCCCTCGAAGAACGGCACGCCGGCGACTTCGGCGGCGAAATCCTTCATCAGGAACGGCACGCCCCGGAACGGCCCGTCGGGAAGCGCCCCGCAGGCGCGCTCGCGAGCCTGTTCGAACATCCGTGTGACAACGGCATTCAAGGTGCCGTCGACGGCCTCGAGGCGGGCGATTGCATCGTCTACCAGCTCTGTCGGGCTGACCTCCCCCGTTCGCACCAGCGCCGCCATCGCCGTGGCGTCGAACTGTCCCATGTCGGTTGCACTCAACGACATCGCTCCCCCCGTGTGTCGAAACTCACTCTGACGGCAGCGTAGCAGATGCAGCCACGCGCGCGGCGCGCGGCAGGGCCACGAGGAAGGATAGAATCCCCGCCGCGAAGTCGGGGCTTCGCCAACATCATCCAGCCGAGGCGTGCCCCCGCCCGCCCGTCGACCGCCGAAACCAACCGTGCTCGATAGTTCTCGCACCCGCCGCATCCTCGCCCTCGCGCTGCCCGTGATCGGCGGCATGGTGTCGCAGAACATCCTCAACCTGGTCGACACCGCGATGGTCAGCCGCCTGCCGGACAGCGACGCGGCACTGGCCGCGGTCGGCTACGGCGGCTTCGTGCTGTTCGTCGCCCAGGCCCTGATCCTCGGTTTCGCCACCGGCGTTCAGGCGACCGCATCGCGGCGCAAGGGCCAGGGCCGGCTGACCGAGACCGCGTACTTTCTGAACGCGGCGCTGATCATCATCCTCTGCGTGGCACCGCTGCTGTCGCTGCTCGTGCGCCACGTCACGCCCGCGCTCTACCCCTGGATCAACGAGGATGCCGAGGTCATCGCTCTCGGCGTCCCCTATCTCGAGATCCGCGCGATCGGCATCGTGTTCGTGTCGATGAACTTCTCCTTCCGTGGCTATTGGAACGCGATCGACCTGACGCGCCTGTACATGACCACGCTGGTCGCGATGCACGCGCTCAACATCTTCCTCAACTACGTGCTCATCTTCGGCCACTTCGGCGCCCCGGCCCTCGGCGTGCAGGGCGCCGCGATCGCCTCGGTCGCCGCGCTTGGTTTCGGCACCCTGCTCTACCTGCTGTTCGGGTTGCGCTATGCGCGCGAGTTCGGCTTCCTGCGCGCACTGCCACCACGCGCGGACGTCCTCCGCCTGGTCCGACTGTCCCTGCCGAGCGGCATTCAGCAGATGTTCTTCGCCGGCGGCTTTCTCGCCATGTTCTGGATCATCGGCCGCATCGGCACCGCCGAGGTCGCCGGCGCCAACGTGCTGATCAACATGACCCTGATCGCATTCCTGCCCGGCATGGGCCTGGGTCTCGCCGCTGCCACGCTGGTCGGGCAGGCGCTCGGTCGCGGCGACAGTGAGGATGCGGCCCGCTGGGGCTGGGACGTGGTCAGGCTCGCGGTTCTCGCGATGGGCCTGCTCGGTCTGCCGATGGTGCTGATGCCGGCAACACTGGTTTCGGCAATCTACAAGCTCGAACCGACGACACTCGCGCTGATCCTGTGGCCGCTGCGCCTTATTGGCATCAGCATGTTGTGGGAGGCGGTCAGCACGGTACTGCAGAACGCGTTGCTCGGCGCGGGCGACGCGCGCCGTGTCATGCTCGTCGCGATCGCCAACCAATGGCTGCTGTTCCTGCCCCTGGCCTACCTGGCCGGGCCGGTCCTCGGCGGCGGACTCACCGTCATCTGGGGCCTGCAGGTGGGCTACCGCGCGATACAGGCGATGGTCTTCTCGGCTTTCTGGATGCGCCGGCGCTGGGCCCGCATCGAACTCTGAGACGCGGCGAGCGCGCTCAACGCGGCAGCGGTCGGTTGACCTTGCGTCGCACCTGGACCAACAGGCGTGACGAGGCAGCCGCTGCGGGCGGCATGTCGGCGACCGCGAGACGCAGCGTCACACGGTCCTTGAGCGGCACTTCGCGATCGCTGCTGAACCAGGCCAGCGTGGCGGCCGGGCGGCTCGCGTCCAGCGCGACGCTGCGCTCGCGCTCGAGCAGCACCGCCTCGCCGTCGACAACCTCGAGCGCGAGTCGCAGCGGATCGATCGGACTCGATGCCTGCGCGTCTGGCGAGGCCAAGGTGACCTCGACGTAATATTCGCCACGGCGCGTGAGGTAGAGCGGCCAGCTCGCTTGCGCGCCAGGCTCCAGCGCCAGCGACTCGTTGAGCACCAGGTGGTTCGGCCGCACGGCCGGGTCGCCGGCGGTGCACGCAAACAGGGTGGCGATGCAGATGGCGGCCAGCGTTCGGCCGAACAGCGCGCACGGGCGCCAGGAAGGCACAAGCGACAGCCGGCCGGCATGGCCGGTGGCGCTGGCGCGCGGGCGCTGCCCGGGTCGTGCCGCGTCCGCTCGTCGAAGCCATGAGAGTGCGGGCTGCATGACGAATTGGTCCGACGCGCGGGGGTAAGGTTCCCCCGCGGCCGCGCGGCCGCCGCCCCCCCCCCAACAAATCGTTGCAAAACCCGACCTGCCAGAAGCATGTGCCAATCCCGCCGCTTGGCTATAGTTCGACCCACGTCGCGCGGGATGCGCCTCGCCGTGCCCACACGCCAAGCGATTATCAACCATGTCCTCAGCCCCCTCGCTCGTCGCCACCGTTTCGCCGAATGCTGGCGGACCCGCCTCGCTGCGCTCGGTCGAAGCGGTCGTACGCAAGCTCTCCAACGCGGGGCTCAGCCTGAGCGTGTCCAGGATGGATGCCGATCTGCTGAGCGGCACCGACGAGGTGCGCGTGTCGCTCACGCTGCCCGGTCGTGCGCAGGTCTACGCCATCGCCTGCCTGGTACGTCACCGCGCGGCGCACGAAGACCAGGTGCTGCTCAGCTGCGAGTACGACTGGAGCGCGACGATGGATCCGCTCGGCGTGGTGGAAGACCTGCTGGAATACGTGCTGGAAACGCCCTGAGCGTCAGCGCGCTGCGAACGCGACACCAGCACGGGCGCCGACAGTCAGCACCGGGCCGACTCAGGCAAAGCGCACGCTGGCGCGACCGATCCCGCCGATGACCAGGCTCATGTGATCGCCCGGCGCGACCGGCTGCAGCGGCACGAGCGATCCGGACAGGATGACCTCGCCCGCCTCGAGACCGACACCAATGCGCCCGAGCGTGTTGGCCAGCCAGGTCACGCAGTTGACCGGCGAGCCGAGCGCTGCCGCACCGGCCCCGGTAGAGATGATCTCGCCGTTCAACTCGACGACGATGCCGCAGGTCGCGAGATCGACCTCGCGCGGATTCACGCCGCGGTCGCCCAGCACGACCGCACCGCACGAGGCGTTGTCGGCGATGGTGTCCTCGATGCGAATCCGCCAGTCGTCGATGCGCGAATCGACGATCTCGAAACACGGCATGACGAATTCGGTTGCACGCAGGACGTCCGCATTGGTCACGCCCGGGCCCTTGAGCGGCGCGTTCAGGACGAAGGCGATTTCGCCTTCGGCGCGCGGCTGGATCATCGTCTCGGAGATCGGCAGCGTGGCGCCGGTCGAGTACATCATGGCATCGGTGAGATAGCCGAAATCCGGCTGGTGCACGTCGAGCATCGTCATCACCGCCTTCGAGGTGACGCCGATCTTCTTGCCCACGACACGCTCCCCCGACGCGACGCGGCGCTCGAGCAGGTCGAGCGAAATGCGGTAGGCGTCCTCGATGGTGATGCCTGGCGCCTGCTCGGTCAGCGGCGCGATGGTCTTGCGTTCGCACAGCGCCTCGTGGAGCGCGGCGCCGAACGCGGCGATACGTTGCTTGTCCATGTTTCCCCTGTCGTTTCCTGGCCACGCGATGTGCGGCAGGCGGCATGATACGTAGAGCGCGCGAACTTCGCACCGCTACGCGCCGCGCGCGAGGCACGACATCGAGGCGGGCGTTCCCGTCACGCCGGGGGGCCGGTATGCTGGACACCGCCCGGCCGCTTACCCGGTCTCCCGACCCGATGTAGAGACCGCCGGCCGCCCCAGTGCACAGGAGGAGACCTGCCATGCCCGGACCGCTCGATGGCTATCGCGTGATCGACCTCACCGCGATGATCTCGGGCCCGCTCGCGACCATGCTGCTGGCCGACCAGGGCGCCGACGTGATCAAGATCGAGTCCCCGCATGGCGGCGACCACGTGCGTCGCGGCGGCAACCGCCGCGGCGATTTTGCCGCCAACTTCCTCAACAACAACCGCAACAAGCGATCCGTCGTGCTCGACCTCAAGCACCCGCGCGGGGTCGAGACGCTGCTGCGCCTGTGCGAGCAGGCCGATGTCTTCGTACAGAATTTCCGTCCCGGTGTGATCGAGCGCATGGGCCTGGGTGAGGACGTCGTGCGCGGCGCCCGCGCCGACATCGTCTACGCTTCCATCGCCGGCTTCGGCTTCAGCGGGCCGTACGCCGGCAAGCCGGTCTACGACCCGTTGATCCAGGCGCTGTCCGGTCTCG
Organism: Pseudomonadota bacterium; assembly: GCA_029977665.1. GTDB lineage: Bacteria > Pseudomonadota > Gammaproteobacteria > JACKNG01. The sequence goes on from JAPOKK010000074.1 coordinate 6,054, forward strand.
CCACGGTGCAGGCCGGCGCCGACGAGGAACGTCCGCGCCTGGTACGCACCATCGTGCCCGACAAGGTCAGCGCGCTGACCGCCGCACAGGCGATTACCGCGGCCCTGCTCGCACGCGAGCGCTCGGGCGAAGGCCAGCACGTAAGACTCGCGATGCTCGATGCCATCGTCAGCTTCCTGTGGCATTCCGACATGGGCAGCCAGACCTTCGTCGGCGAGGACCTGTCGCAACAGGCCGCGGCGAGCTTCATCGATCTCATCTACGAAACCGCCGAAGGCTACCTCAGCGTCGCGGTGATGTCGGATCGCGAATGGGCCGGGCTGGCGCGCGCCGTCGAGCGTCCCGAGTGGCTGGACGACCCGCGCTTCAAGACGCCGGCATTGCGCGACCGCAACATCGACGCCCGCCTCGAACTGATCCAGTCGGTCCTGCGCGAACGGCCCGCGGCCGAATGGCTGGCGCGGCTCGAAGCCGAGCGGGTGCCCTGTGCCGAGGTGCTGACCCGCAACAACATGATCGGCCATGCGCAGATCGCGGCGAACGAGACCATCGGCGTCTACCAGCATCCCGATGCCGGTCCCATTCGCCAGGCGCGCCCGGCGGCACGATTCTCGGTCACGCCCGCGGGCGTGCGCCGCGGCGCGCCACGTCTCGGCGAGCACACCACCGAGGTGCTCGCCGAGGCCGGTCTCGACGCGAGTGCGATCGATGCCCTCGCCGCCGCCGGCGTCATCCCGGGACCGATGGCAGACGGCAACACGACGAGGACCGCATCGTGATCGATCTCTATTACTGGCCCACGCCGAACGGCTGGAAGATTTCGATCATGCTCGAGGAATGCGCGCTGCCCTACCGCGTCGTGCCGGTGAACATCGGCCAGGGCGACCAGTTCGCCCCCGCGTTTCTCGCCATCAGCCCGAACAACCGCATGCCGGCGATCGTCGACCACGATGTCGACGGCGAAGCGGTGCCGGTGTTCGAGTCCGGCGCCATCCTCGTCTACCTCGCGGAGAAGAGCGGGCGCTTCTTGCCGCAGGATGACCGGGGGCGCAAGACGGTCATGGAATGGCTGTTCTGGCAGGTCGGCAACCTCGGTCCGATGGCGGGCCAGGTCAGCCACTTCACGAATTACGCGCCGGCCGAGCGCGACAACACCTACGCCCGCGAACGCTACGCCAACGAGTACAACCGCTGTCTCGGCGTGCTCGACCGCCGCCTCGCCGAACACGAGTACCTGTGCGGCGCCTATTCGATTGCCGACATGGCATGCTGGCCGTGGGTCGTGCCCTACAAGATGTTCGGCGAATCGCTGGAGGCCTTCCCGCACCTGCGGCGCTGGCACGGGCTGATGAAAGCGCGCCCGGCCGCCTCGCGCGGACTCGACGTGATGAAGGACGCGCGGCGCAAGGCGCCGCCCGGCGAGGCCGAACGCCGTGTCCTGTTCGGGCAGACCGCGGCGACGCTCGGCGCGCGCAGCGAGGGCGAGCGCTGACGGCGCTCAGCCGCGCGCGCCCGGCTGCGCCAGCCTCGCTCCCAGGCGACCCGCGAGGCGTGCGAAGTCGCCCTGGATCATGATCAGCGACGGCACCAGCAGGAGCACGACGAAGGTCGTCAACGCGAGGCCGAACACGAGTGTCAGTGCCATCGGGATCAGGAACTGCGCTTGCAGGCTGGTCTCGAACAGCAACGGCAGCAGGCCTCCGACCGTCGTCGCCGAGGTCAGCACCACCGCGCGCAGACGATCGCACGCGCCGTTGACGACGGCCTCGAGGCGCGGTTCTTCGCGCATGCGCTCGTCGATCGTCGTGACCAGCACGATGGAATCGTTGATGACGATGCCGGAGAGACCGAGGATGGCGAAGATGCTGAGGATGGTGAGGTCGAAGCCCCACACCCAGTGGCCGAGCACGGCGCCGACGAAACCCAGCGGGATCACGGCCATCACGACCAGCGGGCGCGTGTAACTCGAAAACACCCAGGCAAGGATGATGTAGATGAAGGTCAGCCCGAGCAGCGCGCCGAGGCGCATGTCGGCCATCGTCTCGCGCTGATCCTCGGCCCGCCCGGCGAAGGTGTAATCGAGTTCGTAACGCGCGGCAATGTCGCGCAGGCCATCGTCGAGCAACGCTTCCTGCACCTGGCCCGGGCGCGTCGCGCGCATGTCGATCTCGGCGGTGATGGCCACCTCGCGCTTGCCGTCCTCGCGCTTGATGCGCGCGAAGCCGAGTGCCTGCTCGAAATCGACGACCGCGTTCAATGGCACCTCGGCGCCGTCGGGCGCACGCAGGTAGAGCCGTTCGAGCAGCGCGTTGCCGACCAGCTCGCGCTCGAACTGAACGCGCACCCATACTTCCTCGTCACCGCGCGGGAAGCGCTTGGCGATGGCGCCGTCGATGGCGTCGCGCACCTGGCGCGCGACGTCGCTGGTCGTGAAACCCATGGCACGGCCGCGATCGTTGACCCGGAGCACGACTTCTGGCGTACCGTAGGGTAGGTCATCGTCGATGTCCGTGACGCCGTCGTAGCGCGCCAGCAGGGCCGCGATCTCCCCCGCCGCGGTCTTCAGGTCGTCGACGCTGCCACCGCGCAGGCGGACGTCGAGATCGCCGCCGGGCGGACCGGTGCGCTGCCCGGTCAGGGTCAGCGATTCGACGCCCGGCGGCATCACGACTGCCTCGCGCCAGGCGGCGATGATCTCGTTCGCGCGCACGCTGCGCTGCTCGGACGAGACCAACTCGACGATGATGCCGCCCAGCGTGTCGGTGGTCGCCGCGAGCGAGCCGCCGTGACCTCCACCGACCGTGGTACCGGTCTTGCCGAGGGCCATGATGATCAACGCGTCCGGATCGCCAACCAGGTCCTCGGCGGCACGGTAGAGCGCGCGCTCGACGGCGAGCAGCGCCGCGCGCGTCTCGTCGCGCGAGGTCCCCGCCACCATCTCGAGGTTGGCGTAGAGCTTGTCCGGCTCGGGCGAAGGAAAGAACTGGTAGCCGACGCGTCCACCGACCACCGCACCGACAGCGACGATGAACGCCGCCAGTGCGACCGCCACGGTCAGGTAGCGCGCGCGCATCACCGCGGCCGCCGCGGGCCGGAAGCGGTGATCGCGAAAATGCATGAAGCCGGCGTTGAAGCGTGCGCTCAGGCGCGCCAGACGGCCGTGCCCGGGAGGCGCCCGCAGGGCGTGGCTGAGGTGCGCCGGCAGGACCAGGAAGCACTCGAGCAGACTGGCCAGCAGCACCGCGACGACGACAAAGGGGATCGCCGAGATGATCTGCCCCATGATGCCGGAGACGATGAACAGCGGCAGGAACGCCGCCACCGTGGTCAGCGTGGAACTCGACACCGGCGCCGCCATGCGCCGCGCGCCGGCCACGGCCGCTTCCAGCGCGCCGAGACCGCGGCGGTGCAGGTGCTCGGCATGCTCGCCGACCACGATGGCATCGTCGACGACGATGCCGATCGCCATGATCATACCGAACAGGCTGATCATGTTGATGGTCTGACCGCTCGCGAGCATGACGGCGACGGCGGCCAGCATGGACGCCGGAATGCCGACCGCGACCCACAACGCAACGCGCGCGTTGAGGAACAGGAACAATACCGCGAGCACCAGTACGAGACCGCCGAGGCCATTGCTGACGAGCAGGCCGATGCGCTCGCGGATCGATTTCGCGCGCACGTCGTACTCTTCTATGCGCAGCTCCGGCGGCAGGCGCGCCGAGAGTTCCGCGACGTATTCCTTGACCAGGGCGGCCATGGTCAGCGCGTCGGAATCGATGGCGCGCTTGAGGTCGAGCTCGATGGCGAGTTCGCCGTGACGCACGGCCTGCTGCTGTCCTTCGCGGAACGCTTCGCTGACCTCGGCGACGTTACCCAGGCGTACGCGCCGGCCGTCGGCCAGCGCGCGGATCTCGACTTCGCGCAGCTGGTCGGCCTGCCGCAGAAGACCGAGGCTGCGCACCTGGCGCTCGCCCCCGGCGAGTTCACCCGCGGGCAGGTCCTGCGAAGTCTCGGCGATGCGTGCGGCGATGTCGCCGAGTTTCATGTCGAGCTGGCGCAGCGCCTCGGGACGCACTTCGACCCAGATCTCCTCGTCGCGCGAACCATGGAGATCGATCCGATCGACCCCGCGATCGAGCAACTCGTCGCGGATGCGCTTGGCGTGAGCCTTGAGCGAATGTTCCGGAAACGCTCCGGAGAGAACCAGCCGTGAGACCGTCTCGTAGCGCACGAGGCGCCGGATCTCGGGCCGCTCCGCATCCTCCGGCAGCGTGCGCACCTGGCCCACCGCCGACTCGACGTCGGCCAGCGCCTGCTGCATGTCGCTGCCTGGCTGGAACTCGACGCTGATGCTCGCGGCGCCTTCGTAAGACGCCGAGGAGACCTTCTTCACGCCATCGAGAAAGCGCAACTCGGGTTCGATCGCCTGCACGATGTTCTGGTCGACGTCTGCCGCCGACGCGCCCGGCCAGCTCACCGTCACGCTGACGATGTCGATGCCGAAATCAGGGAAGAACTGCCGGTTGATCTGGGTCAGCGAGGCGATCCCGCAGATGAACATCAACGCGAGCAGCAGGTTGGCCGCCGTCGGATGGCGCGCGAACAGCGCGATGATGCCGCTTTGCAGATCGCGTCCGCTCACAGCGGGCGTGCGCGCAGTCCGGGCCCGATGCCGGCGAAGGTGCGCGCGACCACGGGATGGCCGGTGTCGAGCGCGCCGCGCACGAGTACCGCGTCGCCGAGGTCGCGTACGACTTCCACGGCGACCGCGGCAAGACGCTCGTCGACCAGCGTGTAGACTTCGCCATTCTCGGCTACCGCCTTGGCCGGCAGCTCGAAGACGTCGCGGTAGACGACGTCGGGAATGCGCACCTCGACGAACGCACCGGCGCGTAATCCGCGTTCGACGGCGTCGCCATCGAGCGTCGCGAACAGCGCGATGCCGCCGACGGTGGGGTCGATCTCGGCGCCGACACGGGCAAGCACGGCGGGAAACTCGCGGGCTGCGCCGCCGAGACGCCAGGTAACGGTGGCGTGACGCCCGATCAGGGGATCGGCGGCGGCACTGAGGCGCGCGAACGCGGCTTCCGGGAGTTCGAAACGCACCTCGAGTTCGCTGGCCGAGAGCAGGCGCCCGAGCCGTTCACCGACCGCCAGCCGCTGACCGAGGGCCAGCCGCACGTCGGTCGCATGCCCGGTGAAGGGCGCGACGATGCGCGTCTTGGCGAGTTCGCGTTCAGCGTTGGCGAGCGTGGCCTGGGCCTTGTCATAGGCAGCTTCCTGCTCGGCGATACGCGTGCGCAGGCGCGCGATGGTCTGTGCACGCTGCATCAGGGTCTGCTCGCTGACGGCGAGTGCGGCCTCGGCGTCGTCGCGCACCTTGCGGCTCTCGCGACCGTCCGCGGCGAGCTTCTCGAGACGTGCCAGCGCACGCTCGGCGAGTTCGACCTGACGCTGGGCGTTCTCTTCCAGGCGCTGCTCCCATTCGAGTTCCCGGCGCAGTTCGGCCAGTTGGGCCGCGGCTCGCGCGCGCTCGGCGCGTTGCTCGGCAAGGCGATTCTCGTAATCGATCGGATCGATCACCGCGAGTTCGGTGCCGGCGCTGATGAGATTGCCGTCCTTGAACTCGGGGCTCAGCGAGACCAGGCGGCCAGCGACCTCGGCGCGCAGTTCCGCTTCGCGCACGGCGCGGACCTCGCCGTAGACGGTGATTTCGGGCTGCACGTCGGCGCGCGCCACCTCGACCACCGACACCGGCCAGACCTTTTCCTGCGGCGGCTGCGGCACTGCGCGCGGGCGCGAAGCGACGAACCATGCGGCGATGGCAATCCCGATCGCGACGACGCCTAGCGGCAGGACGAACTGCCGGAATCTGCGGAGCATGGATGTCATCGCGACGGTGTCAGGGAACCCGGACCTTCTACGGGAGCGGCGGCCTCATTGGACCACCGCAGTATGCAGAAAGTTTGCAGCGCGTGCGCGCGATGATGCGGCCGGTTCAGCCGGCGGCCTGCTCGAGCATCGCACGGTATTCCGGCTCGAAGAAGAACTCGCGTTCGCCGAAGGCAGGCTCGAGCTCGTCGAGCCAGGTCGCCTGCGGATCGAAACGCGCGAAGAACGGCCGTTGCACCCACGCCGGGTTGCGGCCCTGGATGAAGCGCAGCACGAAGACCTCTTCGCCGTGTACCGTGGCCACGCCCTGCACTTCCACCTTGCCGGGACCCGCGCTCATCGACGGTCCGCGCGCGGTGCGCGCGAGGCCGGACACGCCGGACAGGGCACCGCGGTAGATTTCCCACGCCCGCACCAGCGGCACTTCGAAGTAGCGCTTCGCGCCCGTGTCGCGCTCGACGAACATGTAATAGGGGTAGATGCCGAGCTTGACCTCGTCGCTCCACAGGCGTGCCCAGGTCTCCGCATCGTCGTTGATGTGGGCGAGCAGGGGCGCCTGCGCGCGCAGGATCGCACCGGTCGCGCGGATGCGCGCAACGGCGCGCTGTACGATCGGCGGCGTGAGCTCGCGCCAGTGATTGATGTGCGTCATCAGGGCGAGCTGGCGGCCGCTGTCGACGACACGTTCGAACAGGCGCAGCAGTTCGTCGGCATCGTCGTCGGTGACGAAGCGGTAGGGCCAGTAGGTCAGTGCCTTGGTGCCGATGCGAATGGTGCGGATGTGTTCCAGGCCCGGCGCCAGCAGTGCTTCCAGATAGGTCTTGAGGTTGCTCGTCTTCATCACCATCGGGTCACCGCCGGTGAGCAGGACGTCGGTGACCTCCGGGTGCTCGGCAAGATAGCGGGTCAGCTCGCCGGCCTCGGCAGCGGCGAAACGCAGGGTCTTGTCACCGACGAACTGCGCCCAGCGGAAACAGAACGTGCAGTAGCTGTGGCAGACCTGTCCCTGGCTCGGGAAGAACAGCACGGTCTCGTCGTACTTGTGCTGTACGCCGGACAGCTCCTCGCCATCGACCCGCGGCACGTTGAGCGTCTGCTGACCCGCCGGATGCGGGTTGAGGTCGGCGCGCAGCTCGTTGGCCAGCGCCCGGATCTGCTGCGCGCTCGGCGAGGCGCGCAGCAGCTCGGCCATGCGCGCGAACGCGTCCTCGTCGAGCATGCCCCGCTGCGGGAAGGTGAGCTGGAAAATCGGGTCCCGGGGGACGTCGTCCCAGTCGATCAGTTCGTCGATGACGTACTGGTTGACACGGAACGGCAGCACGTTCGCCACCACCTGCATATCGAAACGCGCGTCCGCGTCGAGCCTCGCCAGGGCCGGGATCTGGTCGAGCTGGCGGTCGGTGAAGACGCGGAACTTGCGCGGCACGAACTGCCGTGCAGCAGAAGTTTTCAAGGTATTGGGCGTGGTGATCATGATTTCTATCCGTGGTCGATGTCGCGCGGCGCCCGCCAGGAAATGGTGGGCCGGCAGAGCCGCAGGCGCGTCGCGGCGAGCGATGCGCGGGCTGATGACGAAGGTGGAGTCGGGAGAGCGACGGCCGGCGGCGTGGGCAGGCCACGCCGGTAGCAGTCGATTATACGGCAGAGTCGGCGGTCCGCGACCGCCGACTACTAAACATGGAATAAAGCGGGGGCTTTAAATAACCAATAGGAGCAAAAAGCCCTAATCGGCAAGACTGCGCAGCCCCTTCTTCGATGCGAAATGGGCTGCGAGCCGCGCAATGTCGGCATCGGTCAGGCCGAGCGCCTCGACCTGCATGTTCATGATCGGATGCTGGCGGCGGCCGCTCTTGTAGGCGTGCAGCGCGGCCTCGAGATAGTCGGCGTACTGACCGGCGAGCACCGGGTAATCGGGGGCAAGCGGCTTGTCGCCGTTCTCGCCGTGACATGCGGCGCAGGCCTGGAGCTTGTCCTCGTAGCTCATGCCGCTGTCGTCGGCAGCGTCCTCGGTTGCCGAGACGCTGGTGGTTGCCGCCGCGCTGAGCGCGATTGCGGCCACTAGTCGCAGGATGGATGGTGCTTTCATGCGTCGATCACTCCGCCGCCGGGTCAGGTTGCCTGCCCGGTCCTGTTATTCGTAGTTCGCCATGAACGCGGCGATGTCTGCCATGTCCTGATCGCTCAGGCTCACGGCATTCGCGTGCATCGTGTCGTGCTGGCGCGTACCGGCCTTGTAGGCCTTCAACGCCGACTCGATGTATGCCGCGCTCTGACCACCGAGTTTGGGCACCCGGTAGGTCGGGTAGACGTTGAAGTAACCCTCGACCGCGTGACAACCAAGGCAGGTCTCGGCCTTGTGCCGTCCGGCCGCGGCATCACCTTCGGCCAGCGCGGCCATGCTTCCGGTCAGCAGCAGGCTCGCCGCTGCCACCGAGATCATTGGACGATTCATTGCGTGTCTAAACCTCTATGCCTGGCGCAATGCCGGCTCTGTGCCTGGTCGGCGTTGACGTGCTCTTCGCGCGGCCATCCTCGCGGCGCCGGATCCCCGGTCCGCTTGGCTCGGCCCGCCGCGTCACTTCCGTTCGCGCACTCGCCGCCGCCCGAGACGTGCTCGCGGCGGGCAACGGAGTCGTGCTGCACATGCTTCCCCCCGCCCCCGGCAGCTGCTGCCGCGAGGGCGCGCTGGCGGCGATACCGGGTGGTCTCCCGGCGCCGCGCCCCGCGCATACTACTAAACCGGCCCCGACAGGGGAATACGCGGCGCATGGTGGTGCAGCTCGCGGGCGCACGGACGCGCACGCGGATCCCTTATCATGCCGCGATTCGCCCATCCGTCGTCTGCCCTGCGCTTGAAACCCTCCCGCCCGCGCCACGCCCGTCTCGTCATCCTGCTCGTGCTGCCGCTGTTCGCCGCGTGCGGTCAAGACGACGCCGGCGAACGGCTGTTCCCGCTGGAACCGGGCCGCGAGTGGCAGTACCGCGTCGTGCGCACGACGATGGACGGCACGCGCGAACTGCGTCACGTCGTCCGCGCCGTCGCGGTACCGTCGGGCAGCGAGTTGAGCGGCCTGCGCATGACGCTGGACGGGCGCAGCTTGCGTTACGCGCGCACCGCCGAGGGTCTGTTCCGCCTCGGCGACGACGCCGCGGGCAGCACCCGCCACGCCGGCCCAGCGCCCGGCGCGCCGCGTCTCGTGCTGCCCGACGCGGTAGCGGCGGGTGCAACATGGCAGTCCCGGGACGTGACCAGCGTGCTGGAGAACACCGGACCACCCTGGGAGACCCTGTTCCGCATCACGGTGCCCGTGCCGATGCGCTACGAAGTCGTGCGCGACGATGCCACGATCGAGACGCCGGGCGGACGTTTCGAGCGCTGCCTGCTCGTAGAAGGACACGGCAGCACCAACGCCGACGTCGGCAATTACATCGGCCACGCCACGATCGAGATCCGCTCCCGCGAATGGTTCGCACCCGGCGTCGGCCTCGTACGCCTGGAGCGCGACGAACGGACCGATGCCGCCGCGCTCAGTGCCGGACGTCTCGTCATGGAACTGGATCGATGGCATCAATGACGGGTAAAACCGAGCCCATGAGCGGCCACCACAGCGCCAGGTCATCTCGACGCCGCGTGCGACGCACACTCGCCAACGTGCTGCTGCTCGCTGCGTTCACGCAGCCGGTAAGCGCCGATGCAACCATCGCCTCCGGAATCGGCGCGCGTGATTGCATGGCCTTCAACGCAGCCCTCGAGAAGGAGTCGGAGCTGGCCATCGACGCTTACGTCGCCTGGTCGCAGGGCTTCATCAGCGCTTTCAACTGGGCCAACGTCAAGCAGCTCTCGGTGCGCATCGACGCCGCCGGCGTACTCAATTGGCTCGGCCAGTACTGCGCGGCCAACCCGCGTGTCCGCGTGTTTCAGGCCGTGCAGGAGATCATCCGTCTCAACGCGCGTTGAGCGGGCGCTCGTGCACACCGTACCGCGGTGATGCAAGACGCCGCGACGACGCACCGCGCGGCGCCGTCCAGCGGCATTGCGCTTGGCAGTGAAAATGATTAATGTTGCGCCCCGGTTTTGGGATCCGGCCGTAAAAAGCCACGAAATCCGGCTTCTGCAGCGAGGTTTCGTTGCGCATAGGAGAGGTGCCTGAAGTGGCCAGAGCAGCTAAGAAGACCTCCGCGAAGAAGACCTCCAGCGCGGCCGCCGGCAAGGGCAAGGCCGCTGCGGACAAGACTGCCAAGAAGCCCGCCGCGAAAACAACGGCGAAGAATGCCGCGGCCGGCAAGGCAACGAGCAAGAAGACGGCAGCGAAAAAGGCGGCGGCGAAGAAACCCGTCGCGAGCAAAGCGAAGGCAACTGCGACGAAGAAGGTCGCTGCGAAAAAGTCGGCGCCGAAGAAGAGCGCGACGAAGAAAGCCGCAGCCAAGCAGGCTCCGGGCAAGAAATCGACCAGCACGAGCGCCACTACGAGCGGCGCCGCGCGCAAGACGGCAGCGAAGAAGACCGTGAGCAAGTCCACAGCGAGCGCCGCGAAGGCGTCCAAGAAGGCTGCGCCCGCAAGCGCTACCAAGGTCAACAAGACCAGCACCAAGACGAAGACCGCGGCGACCAAGAGCGCCGCGAAGAAAACCGCCGCGAAGAAAGCGCCGGTCGCCGCGAAGTCCGGCGCACCGAAAGCGGGCAACGCCACGGCCACGCCTGCCAAAGCGCCGGCCGGCAAGGCGGGTGCCGCCAC
>JAPOKK010000306.1 GCA_029977665.1 Pseudomonadota bacterium
CCCATGCGTCCCATCGGGATGCGCGTGAGCGCCCCGCTCTTCTGATCCTCGTTCAGTTTGCGCGTCATGTCGGTATCGATGAACCCCGGCGCGACCGCGTTGACGGTGATACCGCGGTTGGCGATCTCCTGCGCGAGTGACTTGGTGAAGCCGATGACCCCGGCCTTGGCCGCGGCGTAGTTCGATTGCCCGGCATTGCCGGACACGCCGACCACCGAGGTCACGTTGACGATGCGGCCGTAGCGCGCCTTGACCATCGGCCGCAGCAGGCGCCGTGTGAGCGCGAAGACCGCGTCGAGGTTGGCCGCCATGACGGTCTCCCACTCCTCGTCCTTCATGCGCAGCAGCAGGTTGTCGCGGGTAACGCCGGCGTTGTTGATCAGCACCAGCGGCGCGAGCGACGCCGCCTCGAGGGCTTCGAAGAAAGCGGCCAGCGAGGCCTTGTCGGTGACGTCCAGCTTGAGCGCCGCGCGCAGCGCGCCGCTCGGTGCGAGTGCCTGCTCGATGGCCTCGATCCCGGCGTCACCGGTTGCCGTGCCGACGATGTCGAAACCCTGCGCGGCCAGCGCCCGGGCTATCGCCAGGCCGATGCCGCGGCTGGCGCCGGTGACGAGGGCGATGTTCTTTTCGCTCATGGATTATCTCCGCTCAGGGCATCGGCCGCGGCGCGCAGCCCGTCCGGCGTGCCGAGGCCGTGGCAGGTCATGCCACGGTCGATGCGTTTGATCAGGGCACTCAGCACCTTGCCCGGGCCGCACTCGCAGACCTGCGTGATGCCGTTGGCGGCGAACCGTTCGATGGTCTCGATCCAGCGCACCGGGGAATGCAGCTGTGCCACGAGTGCGGCGCGGATCGCGTCGCCCTGCGTGTGCGTGTCGACGTCGACGTTGTGCACGATGGCGGTGTCGGGCGCGGCGATGGCGATGCCGGCGAGGCGCTCCTCGAGGCGGCTCGCGGCCGGCTGCATGAGCGCGCAATGGGCCGGCACGCTGACCGGCAGGGTCATGGCGCGCTTGGCGCCGCGCGCGCTGGCGAGTTCGCAGGCGCGCTCGACGGCGGCACTGCTGCCGGCGATCACGATCTGGCCCGGGGCGTTGAGATTGGCGCAGGCGCACACGCCATCGCCGGCGCTCGCCTCGGCGCACACCTCGCGCAGCGCTGCGAGATCGAGACCGAGCACCGCGGCCATGGCGCCCTGCCCGGCCGGTACCGCGTCCTGCATGAAGCGGCCGCGATCGGCGACCAGCGCGACGGCCGTGGCGTAGTCGAGCGCACCCGAACAGACCAGCGCGGTGTACTCGCCGAAACTGTGCCCGGCCATCAGGCGCGGCCGTGGTCCGCCGCTGGCGAGCCAGGCGTCCCAGGTCGCGACGCTGGCGGCGAGCAGTGCCGGCTGGGTGTTCTGAGTGCTGTTGAGTTCGGTCTCGGGGCCATCGCTGGCCAGCTTCCAGAGGTCGAAGCCGAGCACTTCGGAGGCCGTGTCGAAACGTTCGCGTACGGCCGGGAAGGCTTCGGCCAGCGCCGTGACCATACCTACTGATTGCGAACCCTGGCCGGGAAACACGAAGGCGAGATTGGCTCGCGGGTTGTTGTCGTTCATCAGTTCTGTTCGGCTCCTTCGAGCAGGTTCTCCAGCAGGTGGGAGATGCGCTCGGGCACCGCCTGTTCCGCTTCGAGCACGGCGACGTCGATGGCATTGCCAAACGACAGGGCGTCCGCGCCACCGTGGCTCTTGACCACCGTGCCGCGCAGCCCGAGCAGGCTGGCGCCGTTGTAACGGCGCGGGTCGGCGCGGTTGCGCAGCGCCTTGAGTGCTGGCAGTGCGCACAGGGCGCCGATGCGGGTGAACCAGCTGCGCTTGAATTCCTCGCGCGCGATTTCGCTCAGCATGCGTGCCACGCCCTCACTCGCTTTCAACGCCACGTTGCCGACGAAGCCGTCGCAGACGATGACGTCGAAACGGCCGTTGAAGATATCGTTACCCTCGGCGAAGCCGGCATAGTTGAGCGGGCTGTTGGCAAGCAGCACCGCGGTCTGCTTGACCCGGTCGTTACCCTTGATCTCCTCCTCGCCGATGTTCAGCAACGCGACGCTCGGGTTGTGGCGGTTGTCGATGGCCTCGGCCAGCACCGCGCCCATGACGGCGAAGCGGAACAGCTCGGCCGAAGTCGAGTCGACGTTGGCGCCGAGATCGAGTACGTGCGTCGGCTTGCTCGCCCCCGGCATACGCGCGCAGATGGCTGGCCGGTCGATGCCCGGCAATGTCTTGAGCACGAAGCGCGCGATGGCCATCAGTGCACCGGTGTTGCCGGCACTCACGCAGGCGCTGGCGCGCCCGTCACGCACCAGGTCGATCGAGCGGCGCAGGGACGATTCCCGCTTGTTGCGCAGCGCGACCGACGGCTTGTCGTGCATTTCGACGACCTGCGGTGCGTGTTCGAACGCGGTGCGCGGGTGCTGGTCGAGGCCATGCGCGCCGAGGTGTGGCGCGACGCGGGCCTCGTCGCCGACGAGCACGAGCTCGAGCGTCGGGTGCCGCGCGAGCGCCTGCGCCGCGGCCGGGACGGTGACTTCGGGACCGAAGTCGCCGCCCATGGCGTCGATGCTGATGCACAGGGTCACGGGTGAAAGCGAATGCTGCTGGGGATGGTCGTCAGCCGGGGGCGGCGCGCGCAGCGGCTGCCGCGCTCGGCGTCGGGCCGCCCACCAGGGGACGGCTCCCGGGGTGTGGCTTATTCGGCGTCGGGCAGTACCTGTTTGCCGCGATAGTAGCCGTCGGCGCTGACGTGATGACGGCGGTGGATTTCGCCGGTGGTGGCGTCCTCGGACAGCGTCGGCTTGTCGAGTGCGTCGTGCGAGCGGCGCTTGCCGCGGCGCGAGGGTGTGGACTTGTTCTGTTGAACGGCCATGTGATCACCTACTCCAAATGATGAGGGTCAATCGTCGGTTTCGCGTGCGGCCTTGACCAGCGCCGCAAGGTCCGCGAACGGTTTGTAATGTGTCTCGCTGCTCTCGGCAGGCGTTGCCTCGACCGCGCGCTGGCACGCGCTGGTGTTATGTACGGGAATCATCGGGCAGGCCAGCAGCAGCTCGTCCTCCACCAGTGCCGTCAACGGCAAGCGGCCGTCCGGGGCCTCTACGTAGTCGTCGTCGTTTTCCTCGTCTTCTCCCGACCTCGGCATCATGGCCAGGGATTCGACCACGATGACCTCGATGCGGCCCTCGATCGTCAGCGCCATCCATTCCAGACAGCGTTGGCATTGCGCCTCGAGCGGGGCCGCGTAGCTGCCGCTGACGACGATGCGTCCGCGCCCGTCGCGGTGCAGTGACAGCTGCGCGCGCGTCGGCCCCGTGACGCGGAAATTGCCGCCGACACGCGTCAATCGTGCCGCCGGGATCCAGCCGTCGATGACGCCGCCATCGGCGAGGCGCCGGCGGTAGTCGACATCGGTGGGTAGCTCGGCCGTCATCGGGGGCGCGTATTATAGGCCAAGCATCAGCGAGTTAGAACAAGATTATGACGATAAGCCGGATGCCCCCTGACGCCCGTGCGGACGCGCCGCGCCGCACGCTTGTCCTGGCCTCGTCCTCGCCCTACCGGCGTGCCCTGCTCGAACGCCTGCGCCTGCCCTTCACCAGCGCCGCGCCCGCCATTGACGAGTCGCCTCGCCCGGGCGAGGCGCCGCGGGCCCTGGTGCGCCGACTGGCACGGGAAAAGGCCGCGGCGCTGGCAGCCGACTGGCCGGACGCGCTCGTCATCGGCAGCGACCAGGTTGCCGTCAACGCCGGCCAGGTGCTCGGCAAACCCGGCTCGCATGCGGCCGCCGTGCGCCAGTTGCGGGCGGCCAGCGGGCGCAGCGTCGAATTTCTCACCGCCGTGTGCGTGCTCGACACTGCCAGCGGGCGCTCCCTGATCGACGTCGTCACGACCACCGTGGTGTTCCGGACACTCGACGATGCCGCGATCGAGCGCTACCTCGCAGCCGAACAGCCGTATGACTGTGCCGGCAGTTTCAAGGTCGAGGGTCTCGGCATCGCATTGTTCGAACGGGTCACGAGCGACGACCCGACGGCCCTCACCGGACTGCCGTTGATCCGCCTGTGCGGGATGCTCGCGGCGTGCGGCTGCGGGGTTCTCGACGCGCTGGCAGCGCCGGCGTGAGCGTGCGCCCCCGAGCGGGCGCGTCACCAGCCCGCGCCCGCGCGCGCCAGGAACTGTTCGACGATGGAAGCGCCGCCGCGCTTGAGCAGGCCTTCGAGCGAATAGTCGCGCCGGGTGAAGTCGACGATGTCCTCGGCGCCGATGACCTCGCGGGCGACCCGCCCGGCCGAGCCGAACTCGTCGATCAAGCCGAGCGCCAGGCTGCGCTCGCCGCTCCAGAACAGGCCGGAGAAGATCGCCGGGTCGTCGGCGAGCTTGTCGCGGCGTCCCTTGAGCACGGTGTTGATGAACTGTTCGTGGACCTCGCCGAGCAGTTTGTTGACGTGCTCGACGTGGGCCGGATCGAGCGGCAGGAAGGGGTCTAGGAAACCCTTGTTCTCGCCGGCGGTGAGCA
>JAPOKK010000404.1 GCA_029977665.1 Pseudomonadota bacterium
CGCGCCCTGCATGATCGAGACCCCGACGCCGCCGGCGCCGAACACCACCACCGCTGAACCCGGCTCGACGCGCGCGGTATTGAGCGCGGCCCCGACGCCGGTCGTCACCGCGCAGCCAACCAGGGCCGCGCGATCGAGCGGGATGTCCGGATCGATGCGCACCACGGCCCGGTGATGCAGCAGCATCGCCTCGGCGAACGCGGCGAGATCGGCGTACTGGTGAATCAGCTCGCCGTCGCGCGACAGCCGCGGCGGTTCGTTGTCGGCACGACGGCACGCGCCGCGATCCGTACACAGGTGGGGACGGCCCTGCACGCACTGCGCGCAGGCGCCGCAGAACATCGACGTACAGGCGATGACGTGATCGCCCGGCGCCACGTTGCGCACGCGCGCCCCGACCGCCTGCACGATGCCGGCCGGCTCGTGGCCGAGCACCTGCGGGCAGGGCGTGAGCTGAATGCCGCCGTTGAGCGCATGCAGGTCGCTATGGCATACACCGCAGGCGACGGTCTTGACGAGCACCTCGTCCGGACCGGGATCGGCAAGCTCGATCTCTTCGATGCTGAGCGGCTGGCGCAACGCGCGCTGCACCGCGGCCTTGATTCTCATCACGCTTCACTCCCCTCTTGCCGTTGCTGCAGCGCGGGCCTGGTCGGTCCGGCGCACCGGCCAGGCGCACGCTCCCTCGCGTGGCTTCGCTCAGCCGGCCGACGCGAGCGCGGCGCGCGGCATCGCCTCGTAAGCTTCTGCATCCTCGCTCGTGGTTCGCGCCGTGTACTCGTTGAGGTCGTGCGGCCACTGCGTGACCATGCGCCCCGATTTGGCGTTGTAGTAGTGGCCGCAATTGGCCTGCCACACCTCGACCTTATGGATGTCGCGCTGCATGCACGCGTTGTAATGCGCTTCGACGTCCTCGCGCACATCGATGAAAGCCAGCGCTTCGCGCTCGACGCGCTGGATCTGCCGCACCAGGTAATCCACCTGGCGTTCGATCATGAACAGGATCGAGCCGTTGTTGGTGTTGGGCCCGTAGAGCATGAACAGGTTGGGAAAGCCGTGCGTGGTGATGCCGAGGTAGGCCTGCGCGCCTTCCGACCAGGCATCCTCGAGGCGGCGCCCGCCGCGGCCGACGACGTCGATCGCGGAGAGGTAGCGCGAGACCTGGAAGCCGGTTGCGATGATCACGCAATCGACCTCGCGCTCGCGGCCGTCCGCCGTCACCACGCCCCGCTCGCTCAGGCGCTCGATGCGATCGGTCACGAGCTCGACCTGCGGCAGGTTGAACGTCGGGTAATAACGGTTGGAGAACAGCGGACGCTTGCAGCCGAACGGGTGCGTGGGACGCAGTTTCGCGCGCACTTCCGGGTCTTCCACGACCTCGATGTTGGCGAGGCCGGCGGCTTCGTTCTGCGCCTGCAGTTCGGGATCGTTGAACAGGATGAAGCTGTTCAGCTCCTCGTAGATCTGCTCGCGCGAGCGCAGGATGGCATCCGGATCCTCGCGCAGCACGCGCAGCTCGTCCTCGGTGTAGGGCGTGTCCTCCTTCGGCACGACCCAGTTCGCGGTGCGTTGGAAGACATGCAGGCGCGCCGTCTTCGGGGCGATCTCCGGCACGAACTGCACCGCGCTCGCGGCCGAGCCGATGCAGGCCACGCGCTTGCCTTCCAGGTCGTAGTCGTGATCCCAGCGCGCGGAGTGGAACAGCTTGCCGCGGAAGGTGTCGCGGCCGGGAAAGTCGGGCCACATGAGTTCGTTGAACATGCCCATGCCACTGACCAGGAATGGCGCGCGGTAGACCTCGCCGGCCGCAGTCGCCACTTCCCAGCAGGCGTCTTCGTCCGACCATTGGGCACGCTCGACGGTGTTGCCGAAGCGGCAGAACGGCAGCACGCCGTAATTCTCGGCGACGTGCTGCATATAATCGAGAATCTCCTCCTGCCCCGCGTAGGGTCGCGACCAGTCGCGCTTGAGCTCGAATGAAAACGAATACAGGTGCGACTTGACGTCGCACTCGGCGCCCGGGTAGCGATTGTGCCACCAGGTCCCGCCGACGCCGTCGGCCTTCTCGAGGATGACGAAATCCTCGATACCCGCTTCGCGCAGCTTGATCGCGGTGCACAGGCCGCCCGGCCCGGCGCCGATAATGATGACGCGGAAATCGCCCGTGGCCTTTGCACTAATCGTCTCGTCCCCTCTCGTATCGTCGTTGCAGGAAAATTCCGGCCGGCGCACCGCGGGTACCGCGGCACGCAGCTTGGCACACGCTACCGTCACATGCGCCGTCCAGACGCCTCCGTCTCGTTCATGGCGGCGTCGGCAGAGCCGTCGACCGATGGCGCGACGGGCTTCGACCGACG
>JAPOKK010000087.1 GCA_029977665.1 Pseudomonadota bacterium
AACTACACCCGCCTGCTGTAACGTAATGATCCGGGACGACCCCAATCACTGTGCTGCCTGGTGGAGGGGGTAGGATTCGAACCTACGAAGGCTGAGCCGGCAGATTTACAGTCTGCTCCCGTTGACCGCTTGGGTACCCCTCCAAAACGGTAGCCGGAAATTTTCGAAAGTTTTGCGCCGTCTGTCAATAGAGAATCGCGTCCGTGGACGAACGCCGGACCGTGCTGGCGCACTTGGACGGCGCCCGCCGCGCCCAGCGCTGGCACCGCCAACAGGCGCAGACGACCACCGCGCGCACGTGGCGCACCCTGCGGGAACGGTTTTCTGCTTTTAAATCAGCAGCCTAAGGGGATTAGGCGCTACTTTCGGGCGCGTCCGCGGCGCGCCCCGCCGCGCTTCGCCGGTGCATTCTCGATCAATTCTCGGCATTGCTCGAGCGACAGACTGGCCGGATCGGGGTCCTTCGGTACGCGGGCATTCTTGGTACCGTCCGTCACGTAGGGGCCGTAGCGACCGTTCAGGACCTTGATGCCCTCGTCTTCGAAGATCTTGATCTGCTTGGCGGCGTCGGCCTTCTTCTTCTCCTCGACCAGTTCGATCGCGCGCTCCAGCGTGACCGTGTACGGGTCGTCCTCCTTGCCGAGGCTGACGAACTTGTCGGCGTAGCGCACGTAGGGCCCGAAACGCCCGATGTTGACGGTCAGCGGCACGCCGTCGGGGGTCTCGCCAAGTTCGCGCGGCAGCTTGGTCAGCTCGAGGGCTTCCTCGAGCGTGATCGAATCCATGCGCTGCCCGGCACGCAGGCCGTAGAAACGCGGCTTCTCCTCGTCCTCGACCGAACCGATGATGACGTAGGGCCCATAGCGGCCCATGCGTACCGCGACCGGCTTGCCGGTCTTGGGATCGGTGCCGAGTTCGCGCGCCTGGTTGGCTTCCTGGCGGGTGACGTTCTCTTCCTTGTCTTTGACCGTCGCCGCGAACGGTTTCCAGAATTCCTGCAGCAGTGGAATCCAGTCGCGCTCGCCGCGCGAAACCGCATCGAGGTCGTCCTCGAGCCGCGCGGTGAACTCGTAGTCGACGTAGCTCGAGAAGTGGTTGGTCAGGAAGGCGTTGACGATGCGGCCGATGTCGGTCGGCTGGAAGCGCTTCTTCTCGAGTTCGACGTACTCGCGCTGCAGCAAAGTGGAGATGATCGAGGCGTAGGTGGAGGGCCGCCCGATGCCGTACTCCTCCAGCGTCTTGACCAGGCTCGCCTCGGTGTAGCGTGGCGGCGGCTCGGTGAAATGCTGCTCGTTGCGGACGCCGCGCAGCGGGATGCGCTGGTCCTTCTCGAGCGGCGGCAGCGCCTTGTCCTCCTGCTCGGCCTCGTCGGAGCCCTCGAGATAGACGCTCATGAAGCCGGGTTCGGTGATCGTCGAGCCGGTCGCGCGGAAGCTGCCGGCATCGCCGGCGGCGAGGTCGGCGGCGACGGTGTCGATGGTGGCGTGGATCATCTGGCAGGCCACCGTGCGCTTCCAGATGAGATCGTAGAGCTTGAACTGGTCGTCGGTCAGGCGCGACTTGATGTCGGCCGGCGCGCGCCGACACGACGTAGGACGGATCGCCTCGTGCGCCTCCTGCGCGTTCTTGGCGCTCGTTTTGAAGGTGCGCGGGCTCTTCGGCACCCGATCCGCACCGTACTTCTCGCCGATGAAGTCGCGCAACTCGCCGATCGCTTCCTGCGCAAGGTTGATCGAATCGGTACGCATGTAGGTGATGAGTCCGACGGTGCCTTCGCCGACGTCGATGCCCTCGTAGAGCTGCTGCGCGGTGCGCATCGCCCGCTGCGCGGTGAAGCCGAGCTTGCGCACGGCTTCCTGCTGCAGGGTCGAGGTGATGAAGGGCGGCGCCGGGTTGCGCTTGCGCTGCTTCTTCTCGACCTTGGTCACGACCAGCTCGCCGACCGTCTCGGCGGCCGGCGCGTCAATCGCGGCAGCTTCCAGCAGGCGCGTGCGCACGTCGGCTGCCGCGCTCTCGCTGGTGATGGTGAACTGCTTGACCTTCTCACCGGCGAACTCGTTCAGGCGGGCGACGAACTCGCCGCGCTCGGTCGCCAGGTCGGCCTCGATGGTCCAATATTCGCGCGGCTTGAAAGCCTCGATTTCGGCTTCGCGTTCGCAGATCAGGCGTAATGCCGGACTTTGCACGCGGCCGGCGGAGAGACCGCGCTTGATTTTCTTCCACAGCAGGGGAGAGAGATTGAAACCGACCAGGTAATCCAGTGCGCGGCGCGCCTGCTGCGCGTTGACGAGTTCCATCGACACCGTGCGCGGACTTTCGATCGCCTCTTTGATCGCGCGCTCGGTGATTTCGTGGAAAACGACGCGGTAGATGTCCTTGCCCTCGAGCGCCTTGCGGTCGCGCAGCAACTCGACGAGATGCCACGAAATGGCCTCACCTTCGCGGTCGAGGTCGGTAGCGAGATAGAGCGCATCAGCCTTCTTCATCGCCTTGACGATGGCATCGACGTACTTCGCGTTGCGGTCGATGACCTCGTACTTCATCTCGAAGCCGTGCTCCGGATCGACCGCGCCCTCCTTAGGGAGAAGATCACGAACATGACCGTAAGAGGCGAGAACTTCGAAGTCCTTGCCGAGATATTTCTTGATCGTGCTCGCCTTTGCCGGCGACTCCACGACGACCAGATTGCTTGCCATAAGGGTTTACGCTGCCTGGCACGCACCGGGCGCAGCGGCATGCGGCTGTCGCGCGGGCACGTCCATGGAATCAGTGAAGATTGCCGTAGAGATCATCCATCACCAGGTCTTCCATCCACAGGAAGGCCTGTTCCTGCCCGGGCTGGTTGAACAGCACCATGAGGATGATCCACTTGAGTTGACCGATGTCGATCTCGTCGGGTTCGAGCGCGAGTACGCGGTCGATGACGAGTTCGCGGCTGATCGGGTCGAGCACCCCGGCCTGCTCGAGAAAATACATGAATCCGCGGCACTCGACGTCGAGTTTGCGCTGCTCGTCGCTGGTATAGATGCGCGAGGACGTCTGCGCGGCGCTCGGCAGTTCGTCGGCGCTGGCGCGGTTGACGGCCAGTTCCTGCAACCAGTCGAAGGCCTTGGCGACCTGGCCTGACTCGAAGCCCGCGTTGTGGAGTTCTGACTTGAGACGATCGCGATCCACGTCCAGTTCGATCTCATCGTCGATGTAGTTCTCGAACAGGTAGATGAGGATATCTATGACGGTCTGTTTCATCAGCAGGCGGAAGCGTGGTCGCGGGCGTGAGGCTTCGCGATAGTAACATCAGAGTGCAGCGCGGAATGGGCGTCGGGCGGCGTGGTCTGCGGTGCGACTGCCGCGCGTCCGTGGTCAGCGCGCGCGCAGGTAGGTGCCGTTGGCCCGGCATTCGACCAGGCCGTCCAGCTCGAGGGCGAGAAGGATGGAGGAAAGCTCCGACACCGTCAATGCGCTGCGCTCGGTGAGCGTCTCGATCGTGACCGGTTCCCAGCCGCATGCGGCCAGCACGCGACGCGCATCGCCGTCGAGGGAGGCGCTAAGTGATTGATCGTCTGTTGCGGATGCCGTCGCCGGCGGCAGCAGGCCGGGCATGGACAATTCCTCGAGCACGTCCTCGACGCACTCGGTCAATTTCGCCCCCTGCTTGATCAGGGCGTGGCACCCGGCCGCCTGCGGATTGCGCACACTGCCCGGTACGGCGAACACCTCGCGCCCCTGTTCGGCGGCATGCAGGGCGGTGGACAGCGAGCCGCTGCGCGCCGCGGCCTCGATGACCAGCGTGCCGCGAGCGAGGCCGGCGATGATGCGATTGCGCCGCGGGAAATGGTGACGCGCCGGCGGTGCGCCGAGGGCGAACTCGGAGACCAGCGCACCGTGCCGGCGAATCTCGCCGGCGAGCTCGCGGTGGCGCGCCGGGTAGACGCGATCGATACCGCAGCCGAGCACGGCGAGGGTGTTGCCGGCGGCGGCGAGCGCCCCGCGGTGCGCCGCAGCATCGATCCCCAGCGCCATGCCGCTGGTCACGGTCAAGCCGGCCTGGGCGAGAGCCGCGGCCATCTCCTGGGCGAGTCTGAGCCCGCCGGCGCTGGCCTTGCGGCTGCCGACAACGGCGATCTGCGGCGTCGCGAGCAGGTCCACGCGGCCTTCGACGAACAGCACCAATGGCGGTGTCGGGATGGCCGCGAGCAGTGCCGGATAGGCCGGTTCGCCGAGGACGAGAATGTGACGGCCGGGCGCCTGGGCCCAGACCAGGGCGCGCTCGCCGGCGGCGCGATCGGGCTGGCGGCGCGCGGCCGCGACCAGCCGCAAAGCCTGCCCGAGCGTGGCGCGCGCGCTGGTCGCGACGCTGGCGTCGCGCGCGGCCAGGGCACCGAGCACGGCGTGGCAACCGAGCAGCGTACGCCGCCCGTCGATGTCCAGTCCCTTGTCCATCGCCCGTCATCATATGACGGGCAGCAGGCTGCTGTCGCGCCGCGCCGGCCTGGCGTGGCCTCAGGGATTGCCGACGCGATCGTTGAGGTGAATCGCCCGCTGCATGTTCATGACCAGACCGTAGCTGACGCGGTCGAAGGTGCGGAATACCATGAGTTCGCCGGCGCGTTCCTCCGGCAACTGCACCTTGACGCCGCCGGAACCCTCGATCGGCGTGCCGACGAAATCGCGCATGGCGCGATCGGCAGCACGAACGTCGTTGATCGCCGTCTGCAGCATGCGGGTGACCGGGTTGGGGTGCTCGCGCGCGACCCGTTCGCGTTCTTCGGCGCGCTTGCGGGCCTCGATGTCGCTGCCGATCACGTCCTCGATCACCTCGCCCTTCTGGAAAATGGCCAGCACGTGTCCGGGCTGCAGGCCGTCCTCGGCACCGCGATTGAGCACCACCACCTGGTGCTGGGCGATCTGCGAGACGCCGTTCATAACCGAGATGATGCGGCCGTCGACGGCACCACCGGGCGCATGCGGCACGAACTCGGGCAGTTCGAACTCGTCCTGCGGCACGAGCCGGTCGCCTTTACGCATTTCCTTGAACGAATTGGTGACGACGAGCGTCGCCGGGTCGCCGAATTTCTCGACCCGCGCGTCACCGAGGTGCTCGGCTTCGTACCCGAGCACCTCGCCGGTTTCCGGATCACGGTAGGCGGGGCCGGCGCGGTAGACCGAGAACTTGTTGGTCTGCGGCTCGTCGAGCCCGCGAGCGTAGACGCGATGGCCGCTGCCGAAAGTGAGGTGTTCGTCCTGGCTGCCGACGATGTACGCGGCGCGGTCGAGTTCGCCTGCCGCCACGACGCGCGGACGCGAGAGGAACGGCGCGACGACGTCGAGCGGAATGGCCCGGATTGCCTCGCGGTGCGGGATTTCGCGCACGCTCGTGGTCAGCTTGACGTTGCGGTCGTGGCCGGCGAGGCCGAGGATCGGGCGGCCGTCCTTGTAGGTCAGCGCGATACGGTCGCCCGGGTAAATGAGGTGTGGATTGTCGATCTGGGGATTGGCCTGCCAGATATCCGGCCACTGCCACGGCCGTTCGAGAAAGCGTCCGGCGATGTCCCAGAGAGTGTCCCCCCTGACCACGGTGTAGACGCCCGGATTATCGGGCTTGATCAGCACCTCGTCCGCGACAGCCGGTGAGAGCACCAGTAGCAGCCCAACAAGAAAACCAAATTTTCTCGACATCTCAATGCTCTTAGACAGTATCCTTAATGTAGTTTAGCAGATAATGTCCGAAAAGGAATACCGGCGCGACCTTACCTGGATCGCCTGCGCGACACGGAATCTTATTGAGCGATCAGGGTCTTACCGGTATTCTCCCCGTGCCCGCAGGACTACGCCTCCAGACCCATGGCCCTTCGTCAAATACTGCATCATCCGGACCCGCGCCTGCGCGTTAAAGCCGAGCCCGTGACGGTGTTCGACGCCGACCTCGGCACGCTCGTCGACGACATGCTCGAGACGATGTACGACGCACCCGGCATCGGCCTCGCCGCGACGCAGATCAACGTGCACCAGCGGGTCGTCGTCATCGACGTCTCGCGTGACGGCAGCGCTCCGATGCATTTCATCAATCCGCGCATCCTCACCCGGGATGGCGAAGAGGAAATGGAAGAAGGCTGCCTGTCGGTACCCGGGATCTTCGAGACCGTGCGCCGTGCGGACCGCATCACACTGGCCTACCAGGATCGTGACGGCAACGCGCTCGAAATGGCCGCCGACGGCCTGCTTGCGGTGTGCATCCAGCACGAGATCGACCACCTGGACGGCAAACTGTTCGTCGACTACCTCTCCCAGCTCAAGCAGTCGCGCATCCGCAAGAAGCTCGAGAAAGAACAACGGCTGGCCGGGTGAGCGCGGCCCGACCGCGGCCGCGGGGGCGCTGACACGGCGGCGCGGCTCGCGCGCGGCGACCGTCCCGGTGCGCGCTTAACAGTCTGACGGAATCCACCTTGTCCAAGCGCCTAGCCACCGTTTTCGCCGGCACGCCCGAGTTCGCCGTGCCCAGCCTCGACGTGCTGTTGCAGCGCGCCGACATCGACCTGCGCGCGGTCTACACGCAACCGGACCGGCCGGCCGGGCGCGGCCGCCGCCTCACGGCGAGCCCGGTCAAACGCCGCGCGCTGGACGCAGGCCTGCCCGTGGAGCAGCCCGAGGACCTGAAATCAGCCGCGGAGGTCGAGGCCCTGGCGGGCTACGCACCGGAGCTGCTCGTCGTTGCTGCTTACGGCCTGCTGCTGCCAGCGCCGGTGCTCGCGCTCGCGCGCTACCCCATCAACGTCCACGCCTCGCTGCTGCCGCGCTGGCGCGGCGCCGCGCCGATTCAACACGCGCTGCTCGCCGGCGATCCCGAGACCGGGATTTCGATCATGCGCATCGTGCAGAAACTGGATGCCGGGCCGGTGTGGCTGCAGCGTGCTTGCGCAATCGAGGCCGACGACACCGGCGGCTCGCTGCACGACAAGCTCGCCCGGCTCGGCGCCGAGACCCTCGCTGCGGCGCTCGACCTGCTGGCCGATGGCGGCGTTGAAGAGCAGGCGCAGGACGAAGCACGCGTGACCTATGCGAGCAAAGTCACGGCCGCCGACCGCGAACTCGATTTCACGGCTCCCGCGGCCGCCCTCGAGCGCCGCATCCGCGCGCTGAACCCGGCACCGGGCGCGCGTGCCCTACTCGGCAGCCTCGTGGTCAAAGTGCTCGCGGCGCGTGTGCTCGACGGCGCCTGCAGGGACGCCCCGGGGACGATCGTCGCGCGCTCGGTCGAAGGCATAGATGTCGCCTGCGGCGAGGGCCTGCTGCGCATCACCGAGCTGCAGCCGCCCGGCAAGCAGGCCATGACGGCGGCGGCCTTCCTCAACGGCTACGGGGAACAGCTCTGAGCAGGCGCTCTCAGCCGTCTGCGCGCGTGGTGGCCGCACGTCTGCTCGCCGCGGTCGTGAGCGAAGGGCAGTCGCTCTCGCGCGCTGCGCCGCCGCTGCTGGCCACGCTCGGCGACGCCCGCGACCGCGCGTTCGCCCAGGCCTGCGTCTACGGCGTGCTGCGTCACTACTACTCGCTGAGCGGCCGCCTGGAGGCGAGCCTGGCCAGGCCGCTGCGTGCCAAGGACGCCGACGTCCGTGCCCTGCTCCTGTGCGGTCTCTACCAGCTCGAGCACATGCGCACACCGCCGCACGCGGCGGTCGCGGCCAGCGTCGACGCCGTCCGCGGTCTGCGCAAGACCTGGGCGGCCAGCCTGGTCAACGCCGTGCTGCGCGCAGCGACGCGCAGCGACCCCGCCCCGCGCGGCGACATCGAATCCCGCTTCGAACACCCGGCCTGGCTGGTCGAACGGCTGTCCCGCGACTGGCCCGAGGACTGGCAGGCCGTGCTCGCCGCGAACAACGCGCAGCCTCCACTCACGCTGCGTGTCAATCGCGTCCGCGTCACGCGCGAACAATACCTCGCCCGCTTGCAGACGGCAGGCCTCGCGGCACGCGCCGGAAAGCACGCTCCCAGCGCCGTGGTGCTCGACACCCCTGTTCCCGTCGAGGACCTGCCCGGTTTCGTCGCCGGCGACGTGTCGGTGCAGGACGAGGCCGCGCAGCTCGCCGCGGGACTGCTCGACGTGCCACCCGGCGCGCGCGTGCTCGACGCCTGCGCCGCCCCGGGCGGTAAGAGCGCCCACCTGCTCGAAGAGGTCGCCGGCAACTGCCAGCTCGTCGCTCTCGACCGCGACGCGGAGCGCCTCGCCGACGTCGCCGCCACACTCGAACGTCTCGGGCTCGCTGCCGCGCTGGCCTGCGCGGATGCGGCCCGACCCGCCGACTGGTGGGACGGGCGCCCCTTCGAGCGCATCCTGCTCGATGCGCCGTGCAGCGCACTCGGCGTCGTGCGGCGTCATCCCGATATCCGCTTTCATCGTCGTGCGAGTGACATCGATGCGCTGGTCGCCGCGCAGCAGGCGCTGCTGAATGCGCTCTGGCCGCTGCTCGCGCCGGGCGGTAAGCTGCTCTACGCGACGTGCAGCATCCTGCCCGCCGAGAACGACGCGGTCGTCGCGTCGCTGCTGGAGACGAGCGCCGATGCCGAGTGCGACGAGCTGCCCGCGGCCTGGGGCCGCGCCACGCCGCATGGCCGCCAGATATTGCCGGGCGAGGACGGCATGGACGGCTTCTACTACGCCCGCCTGACCCGCCGAGCCACCGCCCCGTGACGACCCTCTACCGCTCTTGCC
The DNA here is from genome assembly GCA_029977665.1 of Pseudomonadota bacterium. Lineage (GTDB taxonomy): Bacteria > Pseudomonadota > Gammaproteobacteria > JACKNG01. The sequence continues at coordinate 8,705 of JAPOKK010000087.1, forward strand.
GCCTGTGCGCGTTGCTCGCGACATGCCTCTTCGCGCTGTTCTCGGCGCCCACCGCGCAGGCTGGCGACATTGTCATCGAGCGCGCCGAGGCCTATGTCGCCAACGCGCTGGTGATGATCGACTTTGACGCCGATTTCACTTTCAGCGACGACGCCATCGACGCGCTGACGAGCGGTATCACGCTCACGTTCGACCTCGACGTGACCATCAGCGAGTCGCGGTCCTACCTGTGGGATCGCGAACTGTTCGCCACCCGCCGGCACTACACGCTCGAGCGGCATGCGCTGAGCAAGCAATTCGTGCTCACCGACCTCATCACGGGCGAACGGCGCATTCATGCGTCGCTGGATCTCGCGATTGCCGACCTTGGCCGTATCCGCAAGCTCCCGCTCACCGAGCGTGCGGAACTCGCCGGCGACGCACTGCGCTGCGCGGTGCGCCTGAAGCTCGACATCAACGCGCTGCCGACGCCGATGATCCCGCTCGCCTACGTCTCTCCCGGCTGGCACATGTCCAGCGGTTGGCACCGATGGCCAGCGGACCTCTGAAGCGGCGGGCCACGGCGCTCGCCGCCGTCACCCTGCTGAGCCTGTCGCTGCTCGGCTCGCTCATCCTCATGAGCGGCGCGATGCAGAACTCCGCGCGCTTCGGCGCGCTGTACTCGATTCTGCTCATCACCAACACCATCGGCCTGCTCGCCTTCGTCTTTCTCATCGGCGTGAACGTACGCCGCCTCGCGCGCCAGCTGAGCACACGTCAGCCGGGCGCGCGATTGACGCTGCGCATGCTGATCTTCTTCGTCGTGCTCGCAGTCGCACCGGTCACTGTCCTCTATGGCTTCTCGCTCGACTATCTCGGCCGGGGTATCGACAGCTGGTTCGACGCACGCATAGACCAGGCCCTCGAAGATTCGCTCGAACTGGGGCGCGAAGCGCTCGACGTGCGCATGCGCCAGCTGCTCGGACAGACCGAGCGCATGGCCGAGGAACTCGCCCAGGGCTCGCCGGAGCGCACGCGGCTGAGCCTCGACGCACTGCGCAACCCGGAAAGCATCGTCGTCGCCTCGGCCTGGGTGCCCGGACCGGCACAGATCGACGTGATGCGCGATCGATCCGGCGCCGAGGAACTGACGCTCTTCAGCAACGACGGCGAACTGCTCGCCTCGAGCAGCCGCATCACCGAGCTGCTGCCGCACCTGCCGCCCGAGCCAGTACTGACGCAGGTGCGCCAGGGGCAGAGCTACATCGGCCTCGACCCGATTCGCGACGGCGACCTCGCCGTGCGCGTGGCGGTGCCGGTGAACGTCGCCCAGGGTGGGCAGGGTCGTCGCATCCTGCATGCGCTCTACCCGTTCTCCTCGCGCGTCAACGAACTCGCAGCGAGCGTCGAGGCCGCTTACGCCAAGTACCACGAACTCGATTACCTGCGCGAGAAGCTCAAGCAGTCCTTCGCGATGTCCCTGACGCTCGTGCTCCTGTTCAGCATCGTCACCGCGGTATGGGCGGCGTTCTACTCCGCGCGCCGCCTGGCCGCGCCGATTCGCGACCTCGCCGAAGGCACCGCGGCCGTCGCCGCGGGCGACTACACGACCAGCCTGCCGGTGGCGAGTAACGACGAGATCGGCTTCCTCGTGCGCTCGTTCAACGACATGACGCGGCGCATCGCGCAGGCGCGGCGCGAGGTCGAAACCCAGCACCAGTACCTGGACAACGTGCTGCGCCAGCTCAGCTCCGGCGTCGTCACGCTCGACAAGGAGACCAAGATCAGCACCATCAACGACGCCGCGCTGCAGCTGCTCGAGATCACGCCGGCCGACGCCGAGCACCACGGCTTCGTCACACTGTGCTCGCAACACGAGCATCTCAACCCGCTCGGCGAGGTGCTCAGCCCGCTCATCACCGAACGCACGCCACACTGGCAATCCCAGGTCACGATGCTCGGCTCGGACGGGCGCCGCGAGCTGATGTGCCGCGGCAGCACGCTCGACCTCTCCGGCGACGGCGGCTACGTGATCGTCATCGAGGACGTCACGGCGATCATCAAGGGTCAGCGCGATGCGGCCTGGTCGGAAGTGGCGCGGCGCCTCGCCCACGAAATCAAGAATCCACTGACTCCGATCCAGCTCGCCGCGGAGCGCCTGCGGCTCAAGTACCTGAAGAAGCTGCCCGAGGGCGAAACCGAGGTGCTCGAACGCCTCACCAACACCATCATCCAACAGGTCGAGACCATGAAGACCATGGTCAACACGTTCTCCGATTACGCCAAGACACCCAAGGTCAACAAGGGCGCGGTCGCCATCAATACGCTCATCGCCGACACCGTCGACCTATTCCGCGCCGCGCATGCGGACGCCGTCATCGAGTGCCGCTTCGACGAGACGCTGCCGCCGCTGAGCGCCGACGCGCCGCGCCTGCGCCAGGTCTTCAACAACCTCATCAAGAACGCGCTCGAGGCATCGCCTGCGGACCAGAAAGCGCATATCATAGTGTCTACGGCGAAGGTTCATCACGCGATGGCCGAGCATGCCGAGATCCGAATCGAGGACCACGGCGGCGGGGTCCCTGACGAACTCATCCCCAACATCTTCGACCCCTACGTCACCCACAAACCGCGCGGCACGGGGCTCGGCCTGGCCATCGTCAAGAAGATCATCGAGGAGCACAACGGCGTCGTGACGCTGCGCAACCAGCCCGAGGGCACGGGCGCGGTCGTCGTCATCCGCCTGCCTCTCGACAGCAGTCTCGCAGCAGGAGAACGAACTCGAGTGGAGGACACCGCATGAGTAGCGCGCATATCCTGGTCGTCGACGACGAACCCGACATCCGCGGCCTGCTCAAGGAGATCCTCGAAGACGAAGGGTTCGAGGTGACGACCGCCGAGAACGCGGCGCAGGCGCGCGAGAGCCGCCGCCAGCGGCGCCCGGACCTGGTCCTGCTCGATATCTGGATGCCAGACACCGACGGCATCTCGCTGCTCAAGGAATGGGCGGAGGGCAACAGCCTCGATTCGCCCGTGATCATGATGTCCGGCCATGGCACGGTCGAGACGGCCGTCGAGGCAACCCGCCTCGGCGCCTACGATTTCATCGAGAAGCCGCTGTCGATCGCCAAGATCCTCGTGACCGTGCAGCGCGCGCTGGAGAACGCGACGCTGCTGTCCGAGAACATCGGGCTCAAGCGCCACACCCTGGAACCGCTCGAACCCATCGGTTCCAGCACGGTGCTCGACAAGCTGCGCGCCAACGCGCGCCGCATTGCCGATCACAAGACGAGCGTGTTCATCAGCGGCGAATCCGGCACCGGCAAGGAAGTCTTTGCGCGTTACATCCACGCCAACAGCAGCCGCGCCGCGGGCCGCTTCGTGAACGTCAACGTTGCCGGGCTGGCGCGCGAGAATCCCGATGCCGAACTGTTCGGCCTCGAGGAGGACGGCCGCGTCAGTTTCGGCTCGCTAGAGCTCGCCAACGGCGGTACGCTGTTCCTCAAGGACATCGCCGACATGGATCTGAGCACGCAGGCCCGCTTGTTGAACGCGCTCGAGAACCAGGCCTTCCTGCGCGTCGGCGGGCGCGACACGGTCAACGTCGACATCCGCATCATCGCCAGCACCCGGCGCGACCTCATCGAACTGGTGCGCGCCGGTCGCTTCCGCGAGGATCTCTTCTATCACCTCAATGTCCTGCCGCTGGTCATCCCGCCGTTGCGCGAGCGCCGTGACGACATCGACGAGCTGGTCGATCATTTCCTCGACCTCTTCGCACGCCAGGAGGGCCTGCCGCGGCGGGTGCTCTCGGCCAGCGCGCGCAACCGGCTCAAGGACCACGACTGGCCCGGCAACATCCGTGAGCTGAAGAACTTCGTGCAGCGCCTGCTGATCCTGGGTACGCAGGAGAACGTCGAGGTCTCGGAGATCAACTCGATGCTCGGGCTGCGCCCGGAGGCGGCGGCACACCCGGCCTTCCCCGGCTTCGACCTGCCGCTGCGCGAGGCGCGCGAGCAGTTCGAGAAGGCCTATCTCGAGCACCAGCTCAAGGCCTACGGGGGCAGCGTCAGCCGCGTCTCCGAACGGGTCGGTATCGAACGCACCCATCTCTACCGCAAGCTGCGCAGTCTCGGCATCGATCCCAAGCAGATCAAAGAAGCCAGCAAGGAATGAAGATCATCATCCTGGGGGCCGGCCAGGTCGGATCCTCGGTCGCAGCCAACCTGTGCAGCGAGGCGAACGACATCACCGTCGTCGACTCGAACCCGGCCTGCCTGCAACAGTTGCAGGATCGGTTCGACCTGCGCACCGTGGCCGGGCATGCTTCGCACCCGCAGGTCCTCGGGCGCGCCGGCGCGCAGGATGCCGACATGATCATCGCGGTCACGAACAGCGACGAGACCAACATGATTGCCTGCCAGGTGGCCTACACGCTGTTCCACACGCCAACCAAGATCGCGCGTATCCGCGAGCACCAGTACCAGCAGCATACCGAGCTCTTCTCGCAGGAAGCCCTGCCGATCGACGTACTCATCAGCCCCGAGCAGGAAGTCACCGATTACACCCAGCGGCTGATCGAGTTCCCCGGCGCCCTGCAGGTCCTCGATTTCGCCAACGGCAAGGTCCAGCTCGTCGCCGCGCGTGCCTTCTACGGCGGGCCGCTGGTCGGCCATCGGCTGCGCGAGCTGCCTGAACAGCTTCCCGGCATCGAAACGCGGGTGACGGCCATCTTCCGGCGCCACGAGGTGATCATTCCGAGCGGCGACACCATCATCGAAGCCGGTGACGACGTCTTCTTCATCGCCGCGCCCAAGCACATCCGCGCCGTGATGAGCGAGTTCCGCAAGCTCGACGGCCCCAACCGCCGCGTCATCATCGCCGGCGGCGGCAATATCGGAAAACGGCTCGCCCAGGCGCTCGAGAAGAGCTGCCACATCAAGATCATCGAAAGCAACGAGACGCGCGCCAAGGCGATTGCCGAGGATCTCAAGCAGGCCTACGTGCTGCTCGGCGACGCTGCAGACGAGGACCTGTTGCGCGAGGAGAACATCGAGAACACCGATGTCTTCTGCGCGCTGACCAATGCCGACGAGGCCAACATCATCTCGTCGATGCTGGCCAAGCGCCTCGGCGCCAAGACGGTCATGGCGCTGATCAACCGCGCGGCCTACGTCGACCTCGTGCAACGCGACATCATCGACATCGCGATCTCACCGCAGCAAGCCACCATCGGCAGCCTGCTCGCACACATCCGGCGCGGCGACGTGGTCAAGGTGCACTCGCTGCGCCGCGGCTCGGCCGAGGCAATCGAGGCGATCGCACACGGCGATCGCAACTCGAGCCAGGTCGTCGGTCGCGCGATCGACGAGATCAACCTGCCCCCGGGTACCACCATCGGCGCGATCGTCCGCGGCAAGGACGTCATCATGGTGCACCACGACACCGTCATCGAGCCCGAGGACCACGTGATCCTCGTGGTCACCAACAAGCGCCACGTGAGCGACGTCGAACGCCTGTTCCAGGTCAACGTCACCTTCATCTAGGAATGCGCTGAACAAGCCATGACCCGGCTCCCAGCTTGCACCAACCCGGTCATGGCCCGGACTGACGGACGTCCGGCGCGGTGCGCGAGCAAGCCATGCGACTGAAAGTCATCCAGAAGATCCTCGGCCTGCTGCTGACGATGTTCAGCGTCACGCTGCTGCCACCCCTCGCCATCTCCTTGTTCACCCGCGACGGTGCCGCCGATGCGTTCGCCATCGCGGCCGTCGCCATCCTGAGCGCGGGCCTCGCGCTATGGCTGCCGGCGCGAAAACTCGAGGGTGATCTCAAGCTGCGCGATGGCTTTCTCGTCGTCGTGCTGTTCTGGCTGGTGCTCGGGGTGTCCGGTTCGATCCCGTTCATGCTGGCCGACCAACCACGCATGGCGGCTGCCGACGCCGTGTTCGAATCGATGTCCGGGCTGACCACGACCGGCGCCACCGTCATAGTCGGCATCGACGAACTGCCACCTTCAATCCTCTTCTACCGGCAGCTGCTGCAGTGGCTCGGTGGCATGGGCATCATCGTGCTCGCGGTCGCCGTGCTGCCCATGCTCGGCATCGGCGGCATGCAGCTCTACCGCGCCGAAACGCCGGGTCCGATGAAGGACTCGAAGCTGACCCCGCGCATCACGGAGACCGCGAAAACGCTGTGGTACATCTACCTCAGCCTGACCATCGCCTGTGCCATTGCCTACTACCTCGGCGGCATGTCGGCGTTCGACGCGATCGGCCACAGCTTCGCCACTGTCGCCATCGGCGGCTTCTCCACCCCCGACGCTAGCCTCGGTTACTTCGACAGCGTCGTCATCGAGAGCATCGCCGTTGCGTTCATGTTCATCGCCGGCATCAATTTCTCGCTCCACTTCATGGCCTGGCGCTATCGCAACCTCAAGCCTTACGGGTTCGATTCCGAGTTCCGCATGTACGCGGGACTGCTCATCGCCGTGTTCGTGATCTGCACAGTCGGGCTCGCGATCGCCGAGGACGAGGCTTCCTTCGGCGCGGCCGTACGCGACGCGCTGTTCCACACCGTCTCCATCGGCACGACGACCGGCTTCAGCACCACCAGCTACCAGGCGTGGCCTCACTTCCTGCCGCTGATCCTCCTCTTCCTGAGCTTCGTTGGCGGTTGCGCCGGATCCACCGGTGGCGGCATCAAGGTGATCCGCTGCCTGCTGCTCTACAAGCAAGGGGTCCGCGAGATCCGCCGCCTGATCCATCCCAACGCCATCATCAACATCCGCATGGGCGACCGCTCGGTGGCCGACCGCGTGGTCGACGCCGTGTGGGGTTTCTTCGCGACCTATGTCGCGGTGTTCGTCGTGTTGCTGCTGGCACTGATGGC
>JAPOKK010000115.1 GCA_029977665.1 Pseudomonadota bacterium
AGCCGGAACGGCCTGCGCTACCCCATTCCCAATCACGGCATCCAGAAGTCGCCGCTCGACAGCATCGAGACGAGCTACGGCAAGGCCTGAAGCGCGCGGCTTCGGGGTGCCCTTCACCGGTCAGGCGAGCGGGGGTGGCGGCGACGTGCGCCGCGTGGCACCGTGTTGCCGGGGACCACGTATCGGTCCCCGGGCCGACCGCAGCCACGAACGCGAAGAGGAGACCAGCTCATGGCAACGCGCAAGGACATCATTCCACCGGGCATGGAAATCATCCGGGAACGCTTCCATTACGCGCCAGGCGTGCTCGTCGACGACACGCTCTACATCGCCGGCCAGGTCGGGCGCAACGAAAACCTCGAAGTGGTCAGCGGTACCGAGGCGCAGTTCACGCAGGCGTTAGAGAACGTCGGCCGGGTGCTTGCCGCGGCGGGCGCCAGCTTCGACGATGTCGTCGACATGATTACCTACAACGTCGACATGCGCGACCTGCAGCTGCTCATGCAGGTCAAGGATCGCTTCTTCACCAACCGTGTGCCGGCCTGGACCGGTATCGGCGTCACCGCGCTGGCCATGGCGGGCTTGATCGTGGAGATCAAGTGCGTTGCCAAGCTGGGTACCGACAAAACTTAGAAATTTTCGAAAAATACTAATTAATTTCTTAATTATATTGCAGAAAAATCTGCAATCTCGAAATGACTCGAAGCGCGGGGTGTGACCAGGGCCGGCGGGCGGCCCGCCCAAGGCGCGCGGCCCGGCGCGGCCGTCCGATGCGGACCGCGAGGGGGGCGGGCGCATGAACGCCGAGCGCGTCGAGTGGGGCGACGACGACGCCTTGCGCCGCGCCAGCCTCGAACTCCTGGTGCGCAACGCGCGCAGCGGACTCGTCCCGGACCTCCTGATCGCTGCGCTGTGCTGCGCTTTCTACAGCGTCACGGGACTCGCCCCGGGGCTGTGGCTGTGGTGGCTCGTGCTGGCCCTGGCGCGCCTCGCCGGCCAGCGCGTGATGCGGCAGCGCGGCGATGACGCGCGCGGCGCGCTGCTCGCCACGCTCGCCGTCGGCGGCCTGCTGTGGGGGCTGGTACCGCTGCTGGTTGCCTGGCTGGTCGGCACGGATGCGGCGTTCGCCGCCTTCCTCCTCGCTGCCGGTATCGCCATCGCCGCGTTCGGCAGCTACGGCATCGATGCCCGCGCGGCGCTGTTCGCGACCTTGCCGATTGCCGTGGCCATCGTCGCCGTCGCGCTTGCCGCCGGCAGTCTCGCCGGCTACGCAGTCGCGGCGGCCGTGCCGCTGCTCTACGCGCACCAGTGCGTGGTCGCGGTGCAGGCGCGCCGCGTGCTGGCGGCGCAGATCCGGCGCCGCGTCGAGAGCGAGGTGCTTGCCGCCGAGCGCAGTGAGCGCGCGGCGAAAGCCACCGCCGAACTCGACCGACGCCTCGAGACCGAGCGCATGCTGCGTGCTTCGCGCGATCGCGCCGAACGCCTGTCCAGTACCGATGCGCTGACCGGGATTGCCAACAGGCGCTATTTCGACAAGCGCCTCCGGGCCGAGGTGTCGCGCGCGTTCCGTGCCCGCTCGCCCTTGTCGCTGGTCCTCGCAGACCTGGACTATTTCAAGCAATACAATGACTTGTACGGCCACCCGCAGGGCGACGAATGCCTCCGTGCGTTCGCCGGGCTGCTCGAGTCGTATTGCCGGCGTGGCGGTGACCTCGCCGCGCGCGTCGGCGGCGAAGAGTTCGCGCTGTTGCTGCCGGAGACGGACTACGCGGCCGCGTGCCACCTCGCCGAGCAGGCGCGCGCCGCGTTCGACGCCAAAGGCATTTTGCACGAAGGTTCGCAGGTGAAAGACAATGCCACGGCGAGCTTCGGCGTGGCCTCGGTGACACCGGACGGGCTCGAGGCCGGGGAGGGGCTGCTCGCGCAGGCGGACGCGGCGCTCTACCGCGCCAAGGCGCAGGGTCGCAATCGCGTTGCCGGCGCGGAGGGGCCGGATAGCCGGGCCGCGGCGGCGCCGTGACAGCTTCGTGCGGAACGTCGCGAGCAGCACCGGTCCGACGGTGCGCGCGGGGTTGGGGCCGCGGTCCGAAACGACCCCGGCGCGGCGCGCGCGTGCCGTGTCGCGGCGTTTGCCCTCCGTGGTATTTCCTGGGACTGTTAGGCTAGAACGAACCGCACGGGGTACGCCCACCCCGCGGCGGATACGAGGACCGGGCGCCGCCCCGTGATCGGCGCGGCGGCGACCATGACAGGAGTGCTTTCATGAACGTTTTGTTGATCATTCTCGCTCTGCTCGTCGGCGCCGGCGTGCTCGCCTACCTGCGCGCGCCGCTCTCGATTGCCACCGCCTCGGCGGGGATCGGCCTTCTGGTGCTCACCGATGTCGCCCAAGGCGTGCTCGCCGGGCTCGTCATGCTGCTCGCGTGGATCGCCTGGGCCGGCCTGCTGGCGATGAACAGCGCGACTTTGCGCCAGCGATTCCTGTCGCGGCCGGTGCTGACCTCGCTGCGCAAGGTCATGCCGCAGATGTCGCAGACCGAACGTGACGCGATCGATGCCGGCACCGTGTGGTGGGATGCCGAGCTGTTCTCCGGCGCGCCGGACTGGCGCCGCCTGCTCGAACTGCCCAAACCGGCGCTGAGCGATGCCGAGCAGGCGTTCCTCGACGGGCCGGTCGAGGAACTGTGCCGCCGCGCCGACGAGTGGCAGATCGGGCGCGACGGCGACTTGTCGCCCGAGCTGTGGCGCTTCATCAAGGAGCAGGGCGTTCTCGGCATCATCATCCCGAAGCGCTACGGCGGCCTCGAATTCTCCGCCCGCGCGCACTCCGCGATCATGATGAAGCTCGCCTCGCGCTCGGGTACGGCCGCGATTTCGTGCATGGTGCCGAACTCGCTCGGCCCGGCCGAGCTGCTGCTGCGCTACGGCACCGAGGCGCAGAAGGACCACTACCTGCCGCGCCTCGCGCGCGGCGAGGAAGTGCCGTGCTTCGGCCTGACCAATCCTCACGCCGGTTCGGATGCCGCGAGTATTCCCGACTTCGGCGTCGTCTGCGAGGGCGAATTCGAAGGCCGCAAGGTGCTCGGCATGCGCGTCACCTGGGAGAAGCGCTACATCACGCTCGGCCCGGTGGCGACGCTGCTCGGGCTCGCCTTCCGCCTCTACGACCCGGACGGCCTGCTCGGTGACGAGACCGACCTCGGCATCACGCTGGCCCTGATCCCGACCGACCATCCCGGGGTCGAGATCGGCCGGCGCCATTACCCGGCGCGCCAGGCGTTCCAGAACGGCCCCAACAGCGGCCGCGACGTCTTCATTCCCATGGCGTGGATCGTCGGCGGCCAGGAACGGTGTGGTGACGGCTGGCGCATGCTGATGAACTGCCTCGCCGCGGGACGCTCGATTTCGCTGCCCGCGACGAGCACCGCGGCGCTCAAGATGGCGGCGTGGACGACCGGCGCGTACGCACGCGTACGCCAGCAGTTCAACCTGCCGTTGCACCGCTTCGAAGGCGTGCAGGAAGCGATGGCGCGGATTGCCGCCAACACCTACCTGGTCGACGCCGCGCGCGACGTCACCGCCGGCGCGCTCGACCGCGGCGAAGAGCCCGCCGTACTATCTGCAGTGCTCAAGTACCAGTCGACCGAGCGCATGCGCGAGGCCATCAACGACGCCATGGACGTGCACGGCGGCCGCGCGGTGTGCGACGGACCGTCGAACTACCTGTTCAACGCCTACATGGCGACGCCGGTCGCGATCACGGTCGAGGGCGCGAACATCCTCACCCGCTCGCTGATCGTCTTCGGCCAGGGCGCGATGCGCTGCCATCCCTACCTGCTCAAGGAGCTCGAGGCGGTTGCCGTGGTCAACCCGGAAGAGTCCCTGCGGCGTTTCGACAAGGCCTTCCGCGGTCACCTCGGGCACATCTTCGCGAACTTTGCGCGCGCCGCGTTCCGCAACCTGACCGGCGGCGTGCTCGGCAGCGATCCCTCGGTCGGCGAAGTCAATTACTGGTACGCGCAGCTCGAGCGGGCCAGCGCCTCCTTCGCGCTCGTCGCCGACAGCGCGCTGGCCCAGCTCGGTGGCGCGCTCAAACGCCGCGAGATGCTCTCGGGGCGTTTCGCCGACATCCTCGGCGAACTCTACCTGCTGAGCGCCGCGCTCAAGGCGTTCGAAGACCGCGGGCGGCGCAGCAGCGAGCTGGCCGTGCTCGAGTACGCCATGCGCGAAGGCCTCTACCGCGTGCAGCAGGCCCTGGACGAGATCCTCGACAACCTGCCCGAGCGCGGCGTGTGCTGGGTCCTGCGCCGCGTGGTGTTCCCGTTCGGGCGTCGCTGGCAGCGGCCGTCGGACGCCCTGACGCGCGAAGTCGCGACCGACCTCGCCGAGTCCGACGAGCTGCGCGAGACGCTCGCCGCCGGTATCTATCGCGATACCGACCCGGAAGGCGTCATCGGGCGGCTCGACCACGCGGTGCGCCTGACGCTGTCCTGCCAGGGCCTGCTCGATCGCGTGCGCGACGCGCGGCGGGACGGCCGCATCGCGCCCTACAGCGGTGATGTGCCGGCCGCGGCGCTCGCTGCCGGCGTCGTCAACGAGGCGGAAGCGGGGCAATTGCGTGCATACGAGAAGGCTTTGCGACTCGCCATCGACGTCGACGATTTCGATGCCGATGCCCTGTGGGATGCCGCCGCGACGGGCCAGCGCGCGGCCCATGCGGCCTGACCCCGGCGCCGAGGTGCTCGACGTGGTCGATGCCGCGAACCGCGTCATCGGCCAGGCCACGCGTGCGGAGATCCACGCGCGCGGTCTGCGCCACCGCGCCGTGCACATGCTCGTGCTGAACACGGCCGGGCACATCTACGTGCAGCGCCGCGCGCTCAGCAAGGACTCGCAGCCGGGACTGTGGGACACCTCGGCCGCGGGCCATGTCGATCACGGCGAGGACTGGGAGGCGGCCGCGCGGCGCGAGCTCGCCGAGGAGCTCGGTCTCGCCGACGTCGCCCTCGAAGCGCTAGGCGAGCTGCCGGCGAGCGCCGATACCGGCCACGAGTTCGTGCGCGTCTATCGCTGCGAGGTGAGTGCCGAGCCGCGCCCGGATCCGCACGAGATCATGGATGCCGGTTGGTGGAGCCCGGAGGCGCTGGCGGCCTGGATGGCGCGCCGCCCGGGTGACTTCACCGCCGCCTTCCACGCCGTGATGCGCTGTCACGCGGGCGGAGACGCGCCATGATTCGCATCCTGCTCGTCGACGATCAGCGTCTCGTGCGGCGTTGCGTGTCGGCGCGTCTGAATGCCGTCAACGACTTCGAGGTCGTCGCCGAGGCGGCGAGCGGCGAAGAAGCGCGCGAGGCGCTGCGCCAGCACGCCGCCGATATCATCCTGATGGATCTCAACATGCCCGGCATCGGCGGGCTGGAAGCGACCCGGCGCCTGCTCGCGCTCGATCCGGGACTGCGCGTGATCGGGTTGTCGATGTACGTCAGTGGACCGTTCCCGCGGCAGTTCCTGCGTCTCGGTGGTGCCGGCTACGTGAGCAAGAACGCTGACACCGGCGAACTCGTCACCGCCATCCGCAAGGTCCATGCGGGCGAGTGCTTCATCAGTGCCGACGTCGCGCGCAACATTGCCGTCAGCGGCGTGCTCGGTTCGCGCCGCAACGGCATCGATGCCTTGTCGCGGCGCGAAGTGCAGGTGCTGCAGCAGATCGCCAACGGCCTCTCTCCCGAGGAGATCGCCGCGCAGCTCTCGCTGAGCGTGAAGACCGTCGCCCATCACCGCCGCTTGCTGCTGCGCAAGCTCGAGGCGCACAACGACGTCCAGCTCGCGACCATCGCGCGCGACCAGGGCATCGCCGACAGCGATACGCTCGGGGCGTACTAGAACCGGTCTCGAGATTATTCGTGGCCGCGCCGACGGCTGTTTTCGCGCAGTTCAAGGCGCGAGGAGCGTGGTTTGGCCGTAGCTAAATGAGCGACGAGCAACGCGGAAATGCGCGAAAACAGCCGTCGGCCCTCCGGGTTGGGCCCAGAAAGCCCGTCTACATCGTTGCGGTGCTTGGCAATAGAACCACTATTCCCTGCGCACTGCGCACTGCGCACTGCGCACTGCGCCTTGTCGCCGAGCTTTTTGGGCGCCAACGCGGCCACGAATAATCTCGAGACCGGTTCTGGAACCGGCCGTTGCCACGATGGTCGCCGCCGCTGGCCTGGGCCGCGTATGATCGCGACGATGCAGAGCGCTTTCCCCGCCGCCACGTTCGATCCTGCCTGCCGGCGTTGCACGCGCCTCGCGGCGTTCCTCGACGAGGTGCGTGCGGCGCACCCGGCCTACCATGCCGCGCCGGTGCCGCCGTTCGGTGCACCTGACGCGCGCCTGCTGGTGGTCGGCCTCGCGCCCGGCATGCACGGGGCCAACGCCACCGGGCGTCCGTTCACCGGCGATCACGCCGGCATCCTGCTCTACGCGACGCTCCATCGCTTCGGCTTCGCCAGCCGACCCGAATCGCGGCATGCCGGCGATGGCCTCGAACTCCGTGACTGCCGCATCACCAACGCCGTGAAATGCCTGCCACCGCAGAACAAGCCGCAGCCGGGCGAGGTCACGCAGTGTCGCGACTTCCTCGCCGCCGAGCTCGCGCTGCTCGCGCGCGGTGCGGTCGTCGTCGCGCTCGGACGCATTGCCCACGAGACGCTGTTGCGCGCCTGGGGGCAGCCACTCAAGGCGCACGCGTTCGCCCACGGCGCCGAGCACGCGCTCGAAGAAGCCGGCGTGACGCTGCTCGATTCCTACCATTGCAGCCGCTACAACACCCAGACCCGGCGCCTCACCCCGGCCATGTTCGAGGCCGTCTTCGCCCGCGCGCGCGCGGTTCTCGACGAGGCGGCAGCGTGAGCGACGCGGGCGATCCACGTCTCGACGCGCTGCGCGGGGCCTGCCGCGAACTGCCCGGCTTGCCCGGCGTCTACCGCATGATCGACGCGCGCGAGCAGGTCGTCTACGTCGGCAAGGCGCGTAACCTGAAGAAGCGCGTCGGCAGCTACTTCATGCGCCAATCCGGGCACACGCCGAAGGTCGCGGCGATGGTCGCGCAGGTCGTGCGGTTCGAGGTCACGGTGACGTCGAACGAGACCGAGGCGCTGATCCTCGAGAGCAATCTCATCAAGGACATCCGCCCGCGCTACAACGTGGTGCTGCGCGATGACAAGAGCTACCCCTATATCTATGCCGATCTCGAGCAGGCGTTCCCGCGCCTGCGCTTCCACCGCGGCGCGCGCAGCGGCAAGGGACGCTACTTCGGGCCGTTCCCCAATGCCGGGGCGGTGCGCTCGACGCTCAACCTGTTGCAGAAGCTGTTCCGTATCCGCCAGTGCGAGGACAGCTTCTTCAGCAATCGCAGCCGGCCCTGCCTGCAGTACCAGATCGAGCGCTGCACGGCGCCGTGCGTCGGCCTGATCGAGCCGGCCGAGTACCAGGCCGACGTGCGTCACGCCGTGCTGTTCCTCGAAGGGCGCGACGAGGAAGTCATCAATTACCTCGTCGCGCAGATGGAACAGGCCTCGGCGGCACTCGAATTCGAGCGAGCGGCGCGTATCCGTGACCAGATAACGAGCCTCAAGCGCGTACAGAGCGAGCAGAACGTGGCCGGCACCGAAGGGGACTTCGACGTCGTCGCCGCGGCGGTGCGCAACGGTGTGGGCTGCGTGCAGGTGTTCTTCGTACGCCATGGCCGCATGCTCGGCAACAAGGCGTTCTATCCCGCCCATACCGGTGAGAGCACCGTGGCCGAGGTGCTCGAGGACTTCCTGCCGCAGTTCTACCTCGCCGAGCACCGCGACCGCGACATCCCGCGCGACATCATCCTGGCCGAGCCGGTCGAAGACGCCGCCTGGCTCGCCGAGGCCCTCGGCCAGCGTCATGGCCGGCGCGTCGGCATCCGCTCCGGCGTGCGCGGCGAGCGTGCCAAGTGGGTGCGCATGGCGCTGGACAACGCGCGCCTCGGTGTCGACCAGCGCCTGTCGACCGAGGCCGGCCAGCTCGAGCGGGTCACGGCCCTGACGCGCGTACTCGGGCGCGACCAACCGGTCGAGCGCATCGAGTGCTTCGACATCTCCCACCTGCGCGGCGAATCGACGGTCGCCTCGTGCGTGGTCTTCGACGCCAACGGTCCGCGCAAGGCCGACTACCGCAAGTTCAACATCAAGGAAGCGCGTGCCGGCGACGACTACGCGGCGATGCACGAAGCGCTCGCGCGGCGCTACAGCCGCCTCAAGCGCGAGGACGCGGCGATGCCCGACGTGCTCCTGATCGACGGCGGCAAGGGCCAGGTGGCGCAGGCGGTGGAGGTGCTGGCGGAACTCCAGATCGACGACATCACGGTGGTCGGGATCGCCAAGGGCACCACGCGTAAGCCCGGCCTCGAGACCCTGCTGCTGCACGACGGCACGCGCGAGCTGCGCCTGCCGCCCGACTCCCCCGCGCTGCACCTGCTGCAGCACGTACGCGACGAAGCGCATCGCTTCGCCATCGAAGCGCATCGCCGCTCGCGCACGCGCAGCCGTTCGCGTTCACCGCTCGAGCAGATCGAAGGCATCGGCGCCAAGCGGCGCCAGCGGCTGATCCAGCATTTCGGCGGCCTGCAGGGGATCAGCCGCGCGGGCGTCGACGACCTCCAGCGCGTGCCCGGCATCAGCCGCGAGCTGGCGCAGCGGATTTACGACGTCATGCACGACTAGGCGCGGCCGCGCGCACCGCCGGCGCGGGGGCGGTGAGCGCAAACCGGTAAACGATGGTGTCGCGCGCCGCCGTGCGTGGCCGCCGATCGCTGTGGCGCCGGACGATCGGGTATCCTTGCGCGCAGTGTGACGAACCCGAGGGCAGACCCGGATCCGCGCGGGCCGGCTGGCGCCGGGCCGGCCGTACCTCCGATGCCTCCTATGCTGACCCTGCCGAACATCCTGACCCTGTTCCGGATCGTCATGATCCCGTGCTTCGTGGTCTGCTTCTACCTGCCGCTGCGCCACGCGGAGCTGATCGCCGGAGCGGTATTCGGCCTCGCCGCGGTGACCGACTGGCTGGACGGCTATCTTGCGCGGCGACTCGGCCAGAGTTCGAAGTTCGGCGCCTTTCTCGACCCGGTCGCCGACAAGCTGATGGTCGCGGTCGTGCTCGTCGTCCTGCTCCAGGCGCGCCCCGAGCTGTGGCTGGCGCTGCCGGTGGCGGTGATCATCGGGCGCGAGATCACGGTCTCCGCGCTGCGCGAATGGATGGCCGAGATCGGCTCGCGGCGCAAGGTCGCGGTGTCCTGGCTGGGCAAGGTCAAGACGGTCCTGCAGATGGTTGCCCTGGTGCTGCTCGTGATCGGCAGCCCGGCCCCGCTGGACTGGTGGTTCAACGCCCTCGGCGTCGTACTGCTCTACGCGGCGACGGTGATGACGCTGTGGTCCATGCTCGACTACCTGCGTCTCGCCTGGCCCGACCTGGTCGACTCCTGAGCGGCGTTACCGAGTTCCTTGACAGCCACCGCGGCGTGGCTACAATTGCCGTCCTGCCGCACGCGACGCGTCGTGCGGCGGTGCCGCTTCAGGTGCGGCATCCAAGCACATGCGCCAGGCGCGAGTGCCATAGCGGGAATAGCTCAGTTGGTAGAGCACAACCTTGCCAAGGTTGGGGTCGCGAGTTCGAGTCTCGTTTCCCGCTCCAATCGCTTTCAAGGCGAAACCCCGCCGCGGCGGGGTTTTTGCTTTCGGGATAGGGCTGCCGCGCTTCAGCGCGGGGCCGGCCAACCGCGGCTGGGTGGCAGAGTGGTTATGCAGCGGCCTGCAAAGCCGTGTACGTCGGTTCGATTCCGGTCCCAGCCTCCAACAACCCGCCCGTTGGCGTTGCGCCGTGGCGCGCCGGCCAGGCGGTCTGCCGGGCGGTGCCAAACACGCCACCCATGATCGCGGTCAAGGCGGCGAGTACCTCCCGCGCATAGCATCGAATGCCGTTCGAAGCGTTGCGCAGGCGAGGGATGATCAGACGCTATTGGTTGACGATGATGGCCATCATGGCCGCCCCGGCCTGGGGCGACGCCGTGTACGACCTCGCAGCGGGACCGGGCAGCGCGACCTTCACCGAGGGCGACGGCATCGTCGCGACCTGGACGGTGACCAACCTCGGCGGTCTGGACATTCCCTACCTGCCCTGGCGCGACACCGCCTACCTGTCGCGAGAGCCGGCCTGGTCCGCCACATCGACGTTACTCGGCCAGGCCACGAACGGCCTGCCTCTCGGCGCCGGCGAGAGCTACGAGCGCACGCTCGTCTACCCGTATCAGTTCCTGTTCGCACCCGGCGACTACTACCTCGTCAGCCGTATCGACACCCGCAACCTCGTCCCCGAGCCGGACGAGGCGAACAACGAAGCCATCTCCGGACCGTTCACCTTGAACGCGGACCCGGGCGTGACGCCGCCGACGTTCGAGCGCAATACCGCGCAGTTCGAGGACCTGGGACTCGGCAACTACGGGGTGATTCCCCAGGATTCGATGGACCTGCCGGGATTGGACGTCTCGCACCACACGCTGGTTGCGCCACCAGACGGCACGGGCGCGCCGGCGATCCTCGGCGGCATCTTCTACTACGGCGCCGGCTACGGCGGACTGCCGGGCGTCGCGATCGCCAATACGCCGGGCCGCAGCCTGCTGTTCAGCTTCGCGCCCGAAGCCGGCCGTATCGTCGAGCTGGGCGGACTCGATCTCGGGGCCTACAGCACGAGTGACGTGGCCGAGGTTCACGTGTGGAACGCCGATTTCACGACGCTGCTTTTCGAGTCGCCGCTGCTCACCGTGCCGGCGCGCGAGCCCTACCATTTCGACCTCAATCTCTACAGCGACGAGACCGTGCACCTCGTGATTGGCCCGGACATGTGGAACACGGGTGTGAGCAATATCCGCTACGGCGTATCGAGTCCCGTGCCGTTGCCGATGAGTGCCGTCCTGCTGATCCCGGCGCTGCTCGTGCTGCGCCGTTCAAGGGGTGTGGTGAGCGGGCGCTGATTACCGCGGCTCACGGCAGGTCGTCGCCGTGGTCGCCTCGTTCCTCCGCCGGCCGGTGCGATCGTCGCTACTCGCGGCCTACCGCCAGCAACGTCATCTCCAGCGTGCCGCTTGCCATCAGCGTCGAGTCGATGGTTTCGGTGCGCCGGAGCTTCACGAGTCCGACGCCCGGTGCGTACCATTCCTCGGTAACGAGCGGGATCGAACGCATCCCGGTCGGACCATCAACGTACATCTGCAGTTCGGCCTGGCCAAGCACGCGCACGCAATCGGTGAACTCGCCCGCTGGCACGCTGACGGTGGCATCGATCTCCTCGACCGTGTAATTCATCGGCACCACGTAGGCGCGGCGCATATCGACGCCATCGTGCACGAGCCGGCGCAGCACGTAGGGGTGAGTGGTGTTCTGCCATTGAGCGCCGACCTGCGGATCGCGCGGCAGGACCATGCGACGCGGGACGTCCGGCTGCTGCTCGAGTTCGACGATCAATCGCTTGCCGACACGCCACACGCCCTCGTCGTCGACCATGAAATGGTAGTCGGTACCGCTTGCGGTGCGGCGCACGTATTGCCGTGCGCCGTCGATCGTGCGGCCGCCGAGGCTGACCACCTCGTGGACGTCGCGCGTGGTGCCCTGCTGGTTCGTCGTCGTCGTCGCGTAGCGCCACGTCATGCCTTCCCCGAGCGGGAACAGGTCGGTGCCCGCCTCGCCGTCACCGCCACAGGCGGCGAGCAGAACCAGGGCGAACGCGTACGCGCTGCGCGTGAATACCGTCGGCACGATGCCGCTCATTTCTCCGGTAGCTCCGGGTCGGGAAGGTCAGCGAACTCGATCCGCTGCCGCACGTCGGCGAAACGTGCACTGTCGGGCAGTTCGGCGTCCTCGCCCATCGGTTCGGCGCGACCGACCTGGATCAGTCCGTTACGCAACTGCCGGTTGGCTTCGTCGAGCTGCTGGTGCAGCTGCTCGTCGTACGCGAGCCGGTACGCACGAGGCGATCGCGCCGGCCCGGCCTCGGTCAGGGTGACGGCCCACAGCTCGATCGATCCCTTCTCGCCCGTTTTCTTGTCCGGCTCGTTGACCCACGACGACAGCAACTGGAAGCGTGACGGGATCGGTGCATGCGTCGGCCAGCCGAGCGCCGCGAGGAGCGCGTCGTACGTGTAGAAGTAGAATGCTGCCACCACTAGGATGGCGAGCGTTTTCAGCCACGCGCTGAAGCGTGTTTCCAGGCACATGACCAGCAGCAGCGCGCCAAGCGCGGCGTAACCGACGATGATGCCGAGGACCGTTTCGTTCATATCTTCTCAACCGTGACGATGGATTTCGCAAGCGTGCTGACGCCACCTACCGAACCGTCTCGCGCGACACGGAAGCGTACCGCGGTGACTTCGCTCCCCTGGTGTGGCAGCTCGACGTTGCCGAAATAGACGACTTCCAGCGCCGGATTGACCTTCGCGACGCTGACCGAGGCCGTGACCGGATTGCCGGTCTCGCTCTTGTAGTAATGCAGGTTGACCACGTACTCGCCCTCGACGAACCCGCGGATGGTGACGATCTCCTGGTTCAGCGGGTTGACGACTTCCTGGCCGTTGACCAGCAGCATGTCGTTGGTCATACCGCGGTCGTCGCGATCGAGGTGCATCAGCCCGAGCGCCGGGTTGTTGAACCACACCAGGTTGCCGTCGGGATCCTCGACCCAGGTATCGACGTCGTCCGGGCTGCCCGCCTCCCAGGTGGTTGTAATGATGAACTCCGCCTTGGGATCGATGATGCCGGTCTTGGCCGGCGGATTCAGGAACACCAGCGCGACGATGAACAGGAACGTGAAGGCGAGCAGGGCGTTGAACAGCAGGTCCGTGAACGGGTCCTGCTCACCGGCTCGCGCGGGCCGCCTAAATGCCACGAGCGCCCCCCGCGAGACCGGGAACG
>JAPOKK010000416.1 GCA_029977665.1 Pseudomonadota bacterium
CCCATCAGCCCGAAGCCACCGGCATAACCGCCGGCCGTGCGGGCGCTCCCGTTGACCACGACCATCGGTGCGATGCAGTGCGTGGTGGCCTGCATTTCGGTCAGGTCGAAGATTGGATCGCACACGGCCCGTACGGCAGCGATGACGACCGGCATGTGATCGGGCAGGCAGCCGGCCATGACCGCGGCACAGGCGACCTTCTCGATCGTCGCCACACCGTGTCCCGGTCCCATCGTGCCGAGCTCGATGTCGCCATCGAGTCCACTCGCCAGCACCATGCGCGCGACGCGCTCGGCCGTCGGCACGATGACCGGCAAGCCATCGGTGCAGCCCAGCGCATGCAAGGCTTCCTGTGCCGCCATCTCGTCGGCGGCTTCGAGCATCGCACCGCTCATGGTCAGCCCTCGCGCAGCCGCAGGACGACCTCGTCGGCCATCGTGCGCGCGAGTTCGGCCATGGCCGCGGTGCCGATGCCCGCCACCGGGTGCGGCACGATCACCTGCGGGACCTCGGGCATGCCCTCGGCGCGCGCGACGAATTCGCCCTGTGGGCGGAACTTGGCGGTAACGAAAGCCACCGCCGGCCGCCCCTGGCGGGCGAGTGCAATGCCGTCACGCACGGTGCCGGAAGTGCAACTGCCTCAGTGGCCGTAGGCCGTCACCAGCGCATCGCATTCGGCGGCGATGCGCGCGACGAGCGCGTCGTTTGCCGGCGCCGAGGCGCCGGGCTTGGCGTAGCGCACGAAACGCACCCCCGGTAGCGCCGCGCCCAGCGCTTCCTCGACGGCGTCGAGAAACGCGATGGAATCCGGAAAGCCGTTCGCGAGCAGGCCAACGACGGCACCTTCATCAAGCGCGTGACGACACGCGTAGGGTTCGGCAGGGACCCGCGTGGCTCCGCGCGGGTCGTGGAACTGGATGGTCATGACGGTCCCCCTTGTTCGATGGAAGCGGCGGGCCAGGCAACACGGGCGGCAACACGGGCGGCAACACGGGCGGCAACACGGGCGGCGGCGCGCGGCCGGACGCGCACGTGCCGGGAGCGCTCAACCGGCCGACTTGTCGCGCTCGGCGGCGTCGAAGTAGGCGACGAGATCGGGCGACAACTGGCCATCGCCCTTGGCGCGGGCGTGCTCGAGCATCTTCGCGCGCACCGCCGCGGTGAGCTCGCCCTTGAACTGCGTGTTGTTGGCGCGCAGCCAGGTCTCGGAGTCGACGCGGTTGCGGTTGAGCTGGTTGATCTTGGGGATCGCGAACCGCGCGATGAGTTCGTAGGAGCGGTGCGTCTCGGCCCGGTCCGCCCAGTGGTGATCGAGATTCAGGAAACAGCCGAAGCCGCCGGACTGCTCGTACAGGCGCTCGACCTGGGCGACGAAATCGTCCGGCGTGCCGATCACGGCGAAGCCGGTCGCGATCATGTGCTCGACCGGGTCGGCGCCCGGCGGCGGCGCCAGCGGCAGGGCGGCGACCTCGGACATGTAGTCGATCCAGCGCGCGAGTCCGAAGCGCACGTTCTCGCGTGCCTTCTCGCGCGTCTCCGCCACGTGCACCGGTCCGACCAGGCGCCAGCCGGCGCGGTTCATGGTCTTGCCGTGTTCGCGCGCGGTGTCCTCGGCGATGGCCCAGTTGGAAGCCAGTGCGTTGAAACCGCCCGTCGAGGTCGCCCCGATCGAAAGCAGGCTGAGACCGTGCTTGCCGGCCGCCGTGGCGCCAGTCGGCGAGACCTGGCTCGCGACCGCGATCTCGACGCCGTGTTCGTCGTAGGGCGGCATCTGCAACTGCGCGCGCTGCAGATTGAACCAGTCGCTCTTCATCGTCACCTGCTCGCCGGCGAGCAGCCGCACCAGCGGCTCGATGGCCTCGTCCATCTGGTCGCGTGCACGGCTCGTGTCGAGCCCCTGCATGAACGAATCCGAGGGCAGCGAGCCGGGTCCGACACCGAACATCGCCCGGCCCTGCGTGTGGTATTCGAGCTGGCGGATACGATCGGCGAGCGTGTAGATATTGTGGTAGGGCAGCGACGAGACGCCGGTACCGAGACGGATGCGGCGGGTGTGCTGCGCCACCGCGGCGATGAACAGCTCGGGA
>JAPOKK010000351.1 GCA_029977665.1 Pseudomonadota bacterium
GGCGCTGCCGCGCGCGCTCGGCGAGTGCGTCGTCCCACAGCGTATCGAGTGCGGTCGACAGCGCCGCCAGCACCGTGGGAGGCGTGCCGAGCAGGCCGAGATCGAGGCTCAGGTTGTGGGCCAGCCGTGACGGCGCGCTTTCGATCTGCACCACGGCCGTATGCTCCGGCAGCCAGGCGCAGGCATCGAACCACACTTCCTCGAAAAAGCGTCCGCCGATCAGCACGACCACGTCGTGCGGCTCGAACAAGGCCGCGATCTTCGCGCCTTCGTAGGGGACCCGGCCGCGGAAATTGGCATGATCGAATGGCAGCGGCTGGCGCGCGCGCAGGTATTCGACGTACACGCTCGCGCCGAGACGTTCGACGAGCGCGACGAGGGCCGGGCTCGCGCCGCTCGCGGCGATGTCGTCGCCGGCGACGATGGCCGGGTTGCGGCTCTCGGCGAGCAGGCGGGCGAGCTTCTCCAGGCCGCCCGCATCGGGCGCGCCCTGCGCATGGATCGGGCCCGCCGTGCTCGCGGCGTTGGCGGTCTCCTGTTCCATGACGTTGATCGGCAGGGCCACGAACACGGGGCCGGCGGGCGGTTCCTGGGCAATCTTGAACGCACGTCGCAGGATCAAGGCGAGTTCGTCGGCGTGGTTCGGTTCGACCGCCCATTTCGTCACCGGGCTCGCCATGGCGACGAGGTCGTGACCCAGGATGGGATCGCGCAAGCGCATGCGCGTGTCCTGCTGGCCCGCGGTGACGACCAGCGGCGAGCCACCCTTGAGCGCGCCGTAGAGCATGCCGATGGCATTGCCGAGTCCCGGCGCGACGTGCAGGTTGGCGACGCCCACCTTGCCGCTGGCCTGGGCGTAGAAGCCGGCCGCGCCGACCGCCACGCCCTCGTGCAGCGCGACGTAGTAGTCGATGCCCGGATGCTCGACGAGGCTGTCGAGCACAGGGTTCTCGGTGGTGCCCGGGTTGCCGAATATCGCCGTGACGCCGTGCGCCTCGAGGCTGTGCATGAATACTTCACGTCCGCGCATCGCAAGCTCGTCCTCGCTGGTGTTGCCTGTTCATGTTAATCGTTGCCGCCGGCCGCTGCGCTCAGCGCTCCGCGTGTGCCGTTGGCACGACCTGCCAGGCGGGATCCTCGAATTCGCCGATGACCGTGATCTCGCAGGTCTCCGCGTGCTTTTCGAGGATCGCGCGGACCGTTGCGTCGCGCCGATCGTCCTTCGCGTCACGCGCGGCTTTCGAGTCCCAGTGCGCGATGGCGAGGAGCCGGTGCGGGTCGCCGATGCGGCGATGCAGGTAGGTGCCGCGCGCGCCGGGTGCCTGCTGGATGATCTCGCTCGCGCGTACCCAGGCAGCGGCGTAGTCCTCTGCGGTATAGGGCGGCTTGACGCGAACTTCGAAAAGGAACTTCATGCCGTTACACCTCCGGGGCATCGAGTCGGGCGGCCAGTATAGGGGCTGGCATGGGCGTCACCCGGGTCGCCGGGTGATCGCTTGTGAAGATCGCAGCGCGCGGGCAAGGTAGACGGGTAAACGGAGAAAGCGATGGACAATCCATGGGCAGGCCTGTCGCTCGCCGATATCCACCGGCTCGCCGTCGACTGGTCGCGCGAGCACGTGTTCATCGGCGCGACGGCCGTCGAACTCGCTTTCATCACGCTTGCCGCGCTCGCGGCGTGGTCGCTGGCGCCGCGCCTGCGCCGGGCGGCAGACGCGCTCGAGGCCCGCTACGCCGGATTCTGGGCGGTCGAGCGGCTGTGGCGCATTCTCGGACTGGTGATGACGCCGCTGCTGTGGCTCGGCCTGCAGTGGGTCGCCATCGGCATCAGCGAGCTGGCCGGCTGGCGCAGCGGGCTGCTCAATGTCACGGCGAGCCTGCTCAGCGCCTGGGTCGTGATCCGCGTGGCGTCGTCGTTCGTCTCCGACGCCTTCGTCAGCAGCGCCATTGCCACGGTCGCCTGGCTGATTGCCGCGCTCAACATCCTGGGCGTGCTGGACCAGACCATCGTCCTGCTCGATGGCCTCGCGATGCAGTTCGGCGAGACGCGGATCTCCGCTTATGCCGTGATCAAGGGACTGCTGGCGCTGGCCGTGCTGCTGTGGCTGTCGCTGCTGGTGGGCAACCTCCTCGAAAGCCGTATCCGGGCGACGCGCGGCCTGACACCGTCGCTGCAGGTGCTGCTCGTCAAGGTGCTCAAGGTGCTGCTGGTCGTGATTGCCTTCGTCGCCGCGATCAGCTCGGTCGGCATCAACCTGACGGCGTTCGCGGTGTTCGGCGGCGCGATCGGCGTCGGCCTGGGCTTCGGTCTGCAGAAGATCGTCTCCAACCTGATCAGCGGCGTGATCCTGCTGCTCGACAAATCGATCAAGCCGGGCGACGTCATCGCCGTGGGCGGCTATTACGGCCGGGTCGACACGCTGGGTGCACGCTACGTCTCGGTGACGACCCGCGACGGCATCGAGCACCTCATCCCGAACGAGGAATTGATCGTCAACCGCGTCGAGAACTGGTCGCACAGCCAGGAGCTCTACCGCATCAAGCTGCCGGTCGGCGTGCATTACAAGGCCGACGTTCCGCTCGCGATGCAGCTCTGTCTCGAAGCGACCACGGGCGTTTCACGTGTCCTGCCGCGGCCGGCGCCGGTGTGCCTGCTGCGGGGCTTCGGTGACAGCTCGGTCGATCTCGAGGTGCGCTTCTGGATCAACGACCCGATGAACGGGCGCGCCAACGTCAAGAGCGACATCTACCTGCGGATCTGGCAGCTGTTTCACGAACACGGTATCGAAATCCCCTACCCGCAGCGCGATATCCACCTGCGCACGCCTGATCTCAGCGACAGCACCGTGCGCCGCGAGCTGCGTGACGGCGGCCTGCGCGAGGCATCGGGAAGCTGATCCCGTCGGCATGCTTTGCGCGTCGCGTGCCACGCTGCAGGTCGATGCCGGCGACTGCGACGCGCGCTTCGCGTGGCGCGGCGGATGCATGTCGTGCAACCGGCCATCGCGGCAAAACTATTGACAAATTAGTCGGTTGACACCCCGAAATCGCCCACCTATAGTCGCCCGTTCCGGCTGCGACAAGCGTCCCTGCGATGGCTGCGTGGCCACCTCTGACGCGCGCATATAATTTTGCAATAATCGCTCGCAGCGTCTTCGCGCTGACGGGTCCGCACGCGGGCCGCGCACGCGATCGTGCAGGGGAGCTGAATCAAGGCACCGCGCAAGATGGTGCCGGCGTCCACAGTAACGGGATCAAGCCCAGCAGGAGCCACGCGTGTCCTGCGTCCGGGTCAAGGGGAGTCAAGGTATATGAAAGGCATACGCTACACGCTGGCCTCGTTCACGATGAACAATCGTGTCCTGGTGTCGGCGATCATCTTCGGCATCACGGCCTTTTTCGCAGTCGGGCTGGCCAAGGTGGATATCCGCACCATCTTCTCCGACCTCTTCCCAAAGAATCATCCCTAC
>JAPOKK010000350.1 GCA_029977665.1 Pseudomonadota bacterium
CATGAAGGACATCTGGGAAGAGTACAACGACCACGTCGAGAACTTCCCGGTGCCGCCGGAGAAGCGTCACCAGCTGATCCACGAAGGCCATTGCAGCTACCACCCGGCAGGCGAGCGCAAGTTCGTCACGCCGAAGATGATCGAGGGCACGACGCTGGTCGGCGGTCCGAGCGAACTGGCCGAGCAGATCCGCGCCGCCGAGGCCAACGGCCTTGGCGAAGTCAGCCTGCTGCCCCCGCTGGCGCACATCCGCGAGGTCGCCCGCGACTTCGCCGAGCAGGTGATTCCGTTGTGCTGAAGGTAGGTCGCGGGCGGCCGTGCGCAGCCGCCCGCTGACGCTGCGCGGCGTGCACTGCGCGGTTCAGCCCATGATCACGTGCTCGCGCGTGATGATGAAATCGAGCGGCACGGTGAGGAAGTTGTCCTCGTCGGCTCGCGTCGTCGCATACTCGCGCGAGCGCGCCGACGCACGCATCGCGTCGGTGCTCTCGAACCAGGTCAGGGCAAGACCGTCCAGCGGTGGCTCGCGACCGTCGCCGTAGGACGTCGCGCGCGCGTGGTTCTGCACGTAGCGCAAGACCGTTTCGATCGAGGCGCCCAGCGGCCCGTGCACCTCGCGCCAGTAGCGCTGGAAATCGGGCACCGGCATGCCGGCCTTGCGGCGCACGAACTCGATGTTCTTGACGCCCTCCGGGGGAATCGGGCCGTCCTTGATCACGTGTTCGTCGACGAACAGCTGGCGATGGCCGGCCGGGTCGATGAAGCTGGCCTCGTCCTCGCGTACCGCGGCAAGTTCCGCGGTACCTTCGAGGGCGCGCAGCGCGTCGGTGTCGTCGAACCACAGCTCGGCGATGCCGTCGGCCGCCGGGTCACCCTTGCGATAGCCGGACAGCAGCGTGTGTGACTGCACGTAGCGGCGCAGGCCGGGCAGGCGCGCGACCAGGGTCGCGTGGGTATTGAGCCAGTGATCCTGGAACGCCTCGACGGCGAGGTCGCTGCGGCGGTTCAGAACTGAAACGAGCTTTAGCATGAGGATTCCTTGTCGTGAGTCATGAAGTCGGCGCGGTCGCGCGCCCGGGCTCGAGTTCCGGGTAGCGCGCCAGGCCGTCGGTGATGTCGTCCCAGGGCGCCGCGGAAGCGGCGAAGATATGCCCGCCGTGCGTGACGCCCGCCAGGTCGTCGAATAAGCCGGCGCGCACGCGCACGACCGGCACCCCGTCGCGGCGACTGAGCACCGGCGCACCGCAACGCGTACAGAAGCAGCGCGCCTTGTCGGGGGACGCGCGGAACTCACCGAGCAGCCGCTGCGGATCCTCGAGCGTGAACGCCTCGGGCGCAACCGGCAGCACGGCGAGGAACGGTGCCCCTGCCGTGCGCCGGCACTGCCGGCAATGACAGTACACCATGGGCGCGAGCGGCCCGCGCACGTACACGCGAATCGCGCCGCACAGGCAATGTCCGGCATACACTTCCGGCAAGAGCTCGGCGTCTGCCTGCTCGATGCCGCTGTCGTTCATCGTCTCTCCCCCGCTCGTTTTCCGATCAATCTACCGCGTCGCCCGCGCTCCGGTCCAAGGGTCGCAGACCCCACGTGCCCCGGGGGCTTGGCTTGAGCCGGCCGCGGAGCTCGTGGCACCATGCCGGCGCAGTGCCGCAGCATGCGGCGCAACCGGAACCTGACCGACTCATGCGACCGCCTCGCTCCAATCGAACCGCGTGCTGCCGGCATATCGCCCTCGCTCTACTGGTGCTCTGCGGCCTCGCCACGTCGTTCCCCACGTCCGCCGCCGACGCCGACCGCCTGAACGGACACTGGACGCTCGACGAAGACCGCAGCGAGGATGCCGAAGACGCCTTCGACGGCAAGCTGCGCAAGCGCCGCTTCGGCTCCAGCCTCCCCGACAGCAGCTCGGGACCCGGCGGGCGACGCACGGTTGCCGACAAGTCACAGGACGAATACTGGCGCACCGTGGCGGAAAAAGAAGAGCGCCGCTCCGCCGGCAATCTCTCCCGGCTCGGCACGGTCTACCCGCTGATCACCGCGACCGAGCTCGATATCAGCCCGGCCCGCGGCGGCCTCGAGATCGTCTACGACAAGCTGCTGCCGCGTTTCGTCCGTCCCAATCCGGATGGACGGGTCTTTTCCGCCAGCGGTGACGAACTCGTTGCCGACACCATCGGCTACACGCTGGCGTACTGGGAGGGCACGGACCTTATGCTCGAAACCGACCCGCCAGACGGCGGCAAGTATATCGAGCGGCTGCGCCTGAGCGATGACGGCCAGCGCATCGAGTACCGCGTCAAGGTGCGTGGTCGCGTGCTCGAGGAACCGGTCGAGATGACGCGCGAGTTCGTGCGCGCGGGCGAGGCACGGGCGCACGCCGGCCAGACGCGCTGACGCCGCCGGCGAACGCCCCCACGCGCTCAGCGCAGGCTGTCGGCAAGCTCGTCGCGGAAATCCGGGTGCGCGATGTCGATGAGGGCCTCGGCGCGGTCCCACAGGCTCTTGCCGCGCAGCCGCGCGACGCCGAACTCGGTGATGACGCAGTCGACGCAGAAACGCGGCGTCGTGACCACGCTGCCGGTTGCGAGGCTCGTTACGATCTTCGAGCGCTTGCCGTCGGCCGTCGTCGAGGGCATGGCGATGATCGACACGCCCCCCGGCGACTGCGCGGCAGCTTCGATGTAGTCCAGGCTGCCGCCGACGCCGCTGATCTGCGTCGAGCCCAGCGTCTCGCCGTTGCTCTGGCCGTGCAGGTCGATCTCGACCGCCGAATTGATCGAGACGAAACGTTCCAGGCGCGCCAGCTCGCGCGGCCCGTGGGTGACGTCCATGCCCTGCATGTCGATCAGCGCATGACCGTCACAGTACGCATACAGCTCGGCGCTGCCGGCGAGTTCACCGGTAAGGACGCGCGGGCGATGACGCACGTTCTCGAGGAAGCGCATCAGTCCCTCGGAAAGCATGCCGGAATAGAGATCGACCCCGTCGATGTCGGCGAGACGTCCCAGCACCCGGTCGGGTACCGCGCCGATGCCGAGCTGCACGCAGGCGCGCTGCGGCACCAGGCTCAGCACGTGCTCGATGATCGCCTCGTCGCGTGCCTCCGGCTGCCCGGTATCGTAGACCGCCAACGGCAGGTCGGATTCGAGCGCGACGTCGATGCGCTCGAGCGGAATGCGCGAATCACCGCCGGTAACCGGCATGTTGCTGTTGAACTCCGCGATCACCAGGCGCGCCTGCTCGACCAGGTGGCGATTCGGACCGACCGAGATCCCCAGGCTGACCGTGCCATCCGCCAGCGGCGGCGTCGTCTGCACGACCACGGCATCGACCGGGATGGGCCCGTCGCGCCGCACCACGCGCGTCAGGTCGCTGAGCCGGAGCGGCACGAAACTCAGCTTGCGCCGATCGTTTTCGCGGAACAGTTTGCGCAGGCGTGGCGCCGCCTGCCAGGTGAGGTAATGGAAGTGATCACCG
>JAPOKK010000427.1 GCA_029977665.1 Pseudomonadota bacterium
AGAGCTGACGAATAAGCGATATCATTTCGACCGCGCCCGCAGCCGCCTGGGCCCCCTTGTTGCCGGCCTTGGTGCCGGCACGCTCGACCGCCTGCTCGATGGTGTCGGTGGTCAGCACGCCGAACACGACCGGCACACCGGTCTCGGTGGCGACGCTCTGGATCCCGCTCGCGCAGGGTCCGGAGACGTACTCGAAATGCGCCGTCGCGCCGCGAATCACCGCGCCCAGTGCGATGACTGCATCGTAGTCGCCGCTCGCCGCCACCTTGCGCGCGACCACCGGCAGTTCGAACGCGCCGGGCACGCGGATCACGCTGACGTCCGCCGTGACGCCGGCCACGGCGTGGCGCGCGAGCGTATCCAGGCAGCCTTTCTCGAGCTGGTCGACGATGAAATGGTTGAATCGCGTACACAGCACGGCAACGCGCGCATCGGCTTCGAGGATCGGGCGGCCCTCGATGATTTTCACCTCGTGCATGATGCGAAGGCTCCTGTCAGGTGACATATTCGACGACCTCGAGACCAAAGCCCGAGATCGCATGGTACTTGCGCGGGTTGCTCATCACGCGCATCTTGCGCACGCCGACGTCGGCAAGGATCTGCGCGCCGAGACCGATCTGCCGCCAGTCCATCGGGTTGCCCTCGCGCCGCGCCGCGGCGCTGCTCTCCTCGCCCTCCGCGTAGCGCGTCATCTGGCGCACCAGGTCGTGGCTGTCGTACTGGTTGGACAACACGACGACGACGCCCTCGCCAGCCTCGCCGACACGCTTGAGCGCGTCGCGCAGCGGCCAGCCCTGGTCCTTGCGGATGCTCGCGGTGAGGTCCTCGAACGGGTTGTGGATGTGCACGCGTACGAGGGTCGGCCGCTCCGGCGCAATATCGCCCTTGACCATGGCCATGTGCACGTCGCCGCGAATGGCATCACGGTAGGCGTAGAGATGAAAATCGCCGAACTCGGTCGGCAGCACGGCGTCCGCGGCGCGCTCGACGGTCTTCTCGTTCTCGATACGGAACCGAATGAGATCGGCAATGGTGCCGATCTTGAGATCGAACTGCTGGGCGATCAGCTCGAGGTCGGGACGCCGCGCCATGGTGCCGTCGTCCTTGAGGATCTCGACGATCACGGCGGCCGGCTCGAGACCCGCGCAGCGCGCGAAATCGCAGCCCGCCTCGGTGTGCCCGGCGCGCGTCAGCACGCCGCCGGGCTGCGCCATCAGCGGGAAGATGTGGCCCGGCTGGACGAGATCCGCCGGCACCGCGTCGGCGCCGACGGCGGCCTGCACGGTGCGTGCGCGGTCGGCCGCCGAGATCCCCGTCGTGACGCCTTCCGCGGCCTCGATGGAGACGGTGAAATTGGTCCGATGGGTGTAATGCGTGTCCTGCACCATCAACGGCAGGTTGAGCTTGCGACACCGATCTTCGGTGAGCGTCAGGCAGATCAGGCCGCGCCCGTGCTTGGACATGAAATTGATGTGTTCTGCGGTGCAATGGCTGGCAGCGAGAATGAAGTCACCTTCGTTCTCGCGATCCTCATCGTCCATGATGATGATCATCTTGCCGGCACGGATGTCCTCGATCAGTTCCTGGGCTGAATTTAGCTTCATGATGCAGTGCGATACCGGGAGGTCTGGGAAGTGGGCTGACGGCGGATTATATCGAGGGAAGTTCTCACTCGCGCGGGCCGGCGAATCCGGCGGCCCGCAGCCCGTCGAGCGTGATCCCCTCGCCGGCACCCTCGCGGGACAGCAGGCGCTCGATGTAGCGCGCGATGAGGTCGACCTCGAGGTTGACCACGTCACCAGGGACGAGGCTGCCGAGCGTG
>JAPOKK010000293.1 GCA_029977665.1 Pseudomonadota bacterium
ACGCCGACCACGGCGAGCGGCGCGATGTCTTTCTTCATCGCCTCGACCAGCGCCAGCGTGTTGGGCTGGTAGGTGTAGCGCGAACGCGCGCCGGCGAGGACCTCCTCGGCGGTCGTCTGCAGCATCGACGATCCCATCTGCGGATTCTCCGCATGCTCTTCGCCCGCGACCACGCCTTTCAGCGTGCCCTTCTTCAGCCCGTGCAGCAGCAGCGCCGTGCACACGCCGCCGTCCTGGCCATTCTCTGCCCAGACCTTCTCCGTCGCGCGGGCGTACACACCGTAGGCGTAGCCGCCGAAGCCTTCGTCCTTGACCGGCTCCATCATGCCAATCTGGGACTTGATGTCCTGGTCGGTCGGGCGCAGTACGGGGCAGGCGTCGACACACAGCTCGCAGTAGACGCAGGCGCTCTCGCGGGCGGCGACGGGTTTCTCCTCGGCATAATCGAACACGTCGACCGGGCAGATGGTCACGCAGGCCGCGCAACCGATGCACTTGCCGGGGTTGACCACCTCGTCCATCAGCATGTCGACGGCTTTGAAACCGCCGCGGTTGTATTCCGAACGCCAGGCATAGGCCCATTCATTGGGATCGGCGCCCTCTTCGAGCAGGGTGTGGTAGCGCTCCTGCACTTCCTTGGTCAGATGATCGAGATCCAAGTGAGACTCCTTCACATTAACTGTGAGCCGCGTGGCGTGTGCGCGCCACTTCGTTAGAATTGCAGGCCACGACGGCCATCACGGGCACATCATCGACATGCCGAAATCCGGGAAACCCACACTGCATCGCGACGCCTGGCTGAAGAAAGCACTCGACGTGCTCTTCTCGCAGGGCATCGGCAACGTCAAGGTCGAAACGCTCGCGCGCGAGCTCGACGTGACCAAGGGCAGCTTCTACTGGCATTTCAAGAATCGTGACGAGCTGCTGCACCAGATGGTCGATTGGTGGCGGGACAAGCAGCGTGCCTTCATCGCGGGACTGGACGTCATCCACATCACGGACGCGCCGAACCTGATCAAATCGGTTATCGAGTTCACGGATCACACCGATGACTCCCGCCATGACGTCGCGATGCGCGAGTTCGCGCGCTTCGACGACTACGCCGCGGCAGCGGTCGCGGATATCGACCGCCGTCGCATCGATTACCTGCGTGCCGTTTTCGAAGCCGCCGGCTTCGAAAATGCCGAGGCGCTGCTGCGCGCGCAGGCGCTGTACTTCTACCAGGTGGGCGAGTACACGACCTCGCTCAACCTGTCCGACGAACTCCGCGACGATCTCGCCGAGCGCCGCTTCCGGCTGCTCATCGGCAACGCCCCGAAGGCCTGATTCGAATGCGGCCCGGCAGCCCCCTGCAGGTGCCATACCGGGCCGTACCGTACGCAAACGTATGGTACTGGCGCCGCACTATACCGGGGCGTATGGAGGGATGCAACGCCAGCCGCCGGGCGAGTGCTGCCCGGCGCCGACCGACCACCGCCACGACGCGCACGACCGGTAATCCGTCGCAGCCGGCGCCGGTGCCGCCGCGCCGCCATTGCCGCAGCCCCCTCGGCAGACTACGTTTGGACTAAGCCGGGGTGTCGCGCCGCGCGATGGTGGCGTCCCCGACGCCGGCCTGCGCGAGCCAGGTGGCCAGCCGGCGAAGACGCGCGGGGCGCACGTCACCAGTGGCGGGTACCGGGGCGGGCGCCCTGCACACCAGCCGGGAGGAACCGACCATGCCGCAGCTTCGCCAAGCCCGCGCGACGACCCGCACAGACGCTTCGCCCCTGACGCGGCTCCTGTTACTCGGCGCCCTGGCCCCGGCGCTGGTGCCGTCGCACGCGCGGGCCGAGGTCGACTTCTTCGGTCGCATCGACGCCCGCATCGCCAACCCGGGCTTCACCATCAGCGACGTCGGCGGCCAGATCTTCCATAGCCCGCTCGATGACGTCACCACGCGCTCGACCAGCTCGAGCTTCGGCGGCCCCACCCTGAGCGTCGATGCCGAAGTCCGCTCGATGCTGAGCGGCAGCGCGCTCAGCGTGGGCGCTCACGCGACGGGAACCAGCGCGTTCGGTGTCGGTTCGCTGCGTTCGGCCAGCGGCGGCGGCTACATCGACTATATCGACGAACTCGTGCTGAGTTCGCCGAGCCTGCCGGATGGCACGCCGGTCAGCGTCGATTTCGCATTCCGTGCGGCGACTTTCACCGACCTCGTGCACGACGCCTACGGCGACCCGGCCGCCTCCTACGGCACCAATAACGGCAACTCGATCCGCTACCAGTTCACCGGCTCGCTGTTCTCGCGCGGCGCCGACCTCGCGACGCTCGCCTCGGAGAACTGGGGCGGCGGCGATCACTTCCGCCTGCAGGGCGAGGACCTGCTCGTGCCCCACGTCGCCAGCGGCATCCTCGATCCGGCGACGCCCGAGCTGCACATCAACGTCCTGGCCGAGGTCGGCGGCACCATCGACATACGCTTCCGCGTGCTCGCGACCGTCGGTGTCGCGGTGTGGTCATCGGGTGTCGGCCAGGTCGACATCCACCAGGGCAGCTCGACGGGGGCGTTCGCCGTCGCCTTCGGTGCCAGCCCCGCTATCCCGGACGTGGTGCTCGAATCGGGCCTCTACGGCGGCGCCTATCCGCTTGCCGGTGCGGCGAACTTCGCTAACGCCAACATGGCGTTGTCGTCATTCACCCCCGTGCCGCTGCCGGCACCGGCGGTGCCCTTCGGCCTGCTTGCACTCGCGCTACTGCGGCGCGTCGCACGGCGCGCCTGACGCGACGCGCGGCCGGTGCCCGACGCGTCCGACACCCCTGCAGCAGGGGTGTCAGTTACCCGCAGCGATCAGAAGTCCGAACCGGCCCACTTGAACGGCCCGTAGAGGCCCTGCGCGATGTCGAGGCGGTCGCGTTGCGCGCCGCCCAGCCACATCTGCACGATCTTGTAATCGCGCATGTATTTCTCGACATGGCTCTCGTAGGCGTAACCGGCCGAGCCCATCAACTCCATGGCGCGGTTGCACACCATCTGCGCGGTGTCGCCGGCGTAGGAACGTGCCGCCGAGCACTTGGCCTTCATCTCCTTCGTCCACGGCGCGCCGTAGACATCCGGCCGCGTGACCTGCCAGGTCACCGAGAGGTAGTACTGGCGCGCGATGTCGATGGCGCGGTACATCTCGGCGAGATAGGTCGCGAACAGCGAACGCTCGCGCATCGGCGTGCCGGCGATGATGCGGTGCTGTGACCAGTCGAGCACGATCTCGAGCACGGCTTCCGACAGGCCGACCAGGCGTGCGGCGCCGGCAAGACGACCGAGCGCGATGATGAAGCCGGAAACAAGCTGTGCGCCCTGCCCGGGCTCGGTATCGATACGGTAGCGCTTGGGAATGCGCACGTCGTTGTACCAGATGTCGGAATTCGACTCGGTGTAGGAGAATCCCATCTTCTCGTAGGGGTTGGAGAACTCGAGCCCCTTGGCGTCCGGCGGCACGTAGAACAGGCCGACACCGTCGGCGCCCGCGTTGGGGTCGGTCGTCGCGACCGTCCAGTAGCCGAGATGGCCTTTCATGTGCGCGCTCTGGAAGCGATCGAGATAGCCCGACGGTCCGGGCCACAGCTTGTGCCCGTTGATGACGTAGTCACCGCCGTCCTCCTTGGCGATAACGCGCAGCGTGCGGTACTGCAGCGCCGGATCCTCGACGTTGGCGCCGCCGGCGGGCTCGGTGATGGCGACGCAGGCGGTCCATGAATCTTCGCCGACGATGCGCGGGGCGAATTCCTCGAGCAGGTCGTCGCGCTTGGCCGCGACCATGCAGGACACGATCCAGTGGATCTTGCCGACCTTGGTCGCGAGACCGATGTCGGCGCGCGAGAGCTCTTCGTTGATCATCTGCCGCACGACCGGCGAATAGCCGAGCCCGCCCCAGCTCTCCGGGAGGTTGGTCTTGGTCACGCCGAGGTCGACGAGCTTGGCGTAGAGCCGGTGCAGCGTCTCCTTGGCGAGCTTGTCGTCGCGATGCCAGCCGCCTTCGAGATCGTGGCGGTAGGGCATGACTTCCTTGGTGATGAAATCGCGGATGTGCTCGGCGATGGCGATTTCGTCCTCGGTACAGAACGCCTGGGTGTATTTCTGGCGTGGCTCGAGCAGGCGGTAGCCTTCCTCGACGCGGCTCTCGAAGCTCTCGGCGGCTTGCGCGTTCATGGGTGCGTCACTCTCCTGATGTTCGCTGGGCTCGCGCGATTCTCCCGCGTCCGGGGGGCGCAACGCAAAAGCCGCCCGGCGATGATGCGGCCATCGTCCCAGCGCGGGACACCTGGCAAACCCCGCCAGCGTCACGAGCGCGCGCGCCGCAAGCGCGCCCGTGCAGCGCACCTCAACGCGAACCCGGCCAGCGTCCGCACGCTGCCGGACAGGGCGTCAGCGCCCTGCCCGGCACACGACCGCTCAGGCCGACGGCGCGCGACGCGTACCGAGCACCGTCGCCAGGCAAACGCCGAGCAGCCAGGCCAGCGGAGGCAGCGGCACCGGCGCGTAGACGGACACGCTCGCCGAGGCGCCGAGATCGAACCGGTCGCCGGCTTCGAGCGGCAGCGCCAGCGACAACAGGCCGCTGTCCGCACCGTTCACGGCGCCACTATAGGGATCGGACCAGGCCCCGGCGTACGCGTCGTAACCCGCGTAGCTGCCCTCGGCCGAATTCGATATCCACGCCCACAGCCATACGTCGCTGTACAGTTGTAGCGCGGGAGCGTCGCTGGAAACGCTGACGGAATACGGCACCGTGAGCAACAGCATGCCGTCTTCGAGCGCTTCCAACGTGCCTCCGCGCGACGCT
>JAPOKK010000150.1 GCA_029977665.1 Pseudomonadota bacterium
CCTGCTCGACGCCTACACGCACTGCCACGAACTCAACATCCAGTACTACTCGATGACCGACGGCGCCGTCGAGCCGACGCGCTCCGGTCATCATCACTTCGCGGTGTGCCCGCTCGGACTGTTCAAGGCCCGCGACGGCTATGTCTGCATCATCGCGCTGCAGCCGCAGTGGCCAGCAGTGTGCCGCGCCATAGGCCGGCCCGAGCTGGCCGAGGATCCGCGCTACGACACCAACGAGAAGCGCGTCGGCGCGGCCGAGGAGGTGATCGGCATCGTGCAGGCCTGGGTCGATGCGCAGGCCTCGGCCGAGGCCGTGATTGCCGCGCTCGAGCGCGAGCGCGTGCCCTGCGCGCCGGTGCTGAAGATCTCGGAAGTCGCCAACCACCCGCACATGCGCGCGCGCGGTACCGTGCGCGAGGTGCACGACGAGAAACTCGGCGAAGTCCTCATGCCGGGTATGCCGCTGCACTTCTCCGGCTTCGAACACAACCAGCCCCTGAGCGCGGCGGCGCTCGGCGAGCACAACGCCTTCGTGCTCGGCGAGCTGCTCGGATACGACACCGCCCGCATCAGCGCGCTCGGTGCGGAGGGCGTGCTGTTCGAGAACCCGGAGACATGAGCGCGCGGGTACACATCGTTGCCACTTTCGAAGTCGCCGAGGACGCCGTCGACGCTTTCGTTGCGACGGCCGAGGAACAGCTCGTAGCGCCGTCGCGCCGCGAACCCGGCTGCGAGCGCTACGAGCTCGTGCGCGAACACGCCCTGCCGACCCGTTTCGCCGTGCTCGAGACCTGGGCAAGCGTGATCCACCTCGAGACGCACCTGGCGCAGGCGACGCTCGGCGACGCGCTCGAGGCGCTGCGCCCGCTGGTGCTGGCGGCGCCGCAGATCACGCGCTACGTCGACGCTGCCGGCGAGTGAAACGCGCCGGCCCGGCCACCCGTGCCGTGCCCGCTCAGCCGAGGAAGCGGCGCAGGGGACGGACCAGGATCGTCATCACGCCGGCGGCAACGAGGGCGATTGCGGTCAGCGCGCCGAAGATGTCGACCAGGTCGAGGCTGTCGTAGAGCCCGGCGACGCGTCCCCCGGCGTACGAGCCGATCGAACTGGCGAGAAACCAGATACCCATGGTGAGTCCGGCGATACGTGCGGGCGCCAGGCGACTCATCGCCGACAGGCCGACCGGGCTCAGGCACATCTCGCCGACGGTGTGCAGGAAATACATCGTGGTCAGCCACATCGGGCTGACCAGCACGCCGTTGCGCGCATTGACGGCGGCGCCGACCATCACCGCGTAACCCAGCCCCATGAACAGTAAGCCCAGCGCGAACTTGGCCGGGCTGGAGGGCTCGCGGCTGCCCAGCCGCATCCACAGCCAGGCGAAGGCCGGGGCAAGACCGCAGATGATGAAGACCGGGTTGAGCGACTGCATCCAGCTGGCCGGAAAATCAAAGCCGAGAATGCGCGTGTTGGTGTTGCGCTCGGCGAACAGGTTGAGCGTGGAACCGCCTTGCTCATAGAGCGACCAGAACACGGTGGCGCCGAGGAACAGCACCAGCACGAGCACCAGGCGGCGACGTTCGTCGCGGCTCCAGTCGGCATAGGTGAAGACCCAGCCGAAGAAGGCCGCCGTGATGAGAAACAGCACGATACCGAACGCGTTGCCGATCCAGGCCGCGTCAATCGCGACGATGCCGAACGCGGCAAGTATGCCGAGCACCGCACCAGAACCGAGCAGGGCGAGCACGCCGCGCGCGAGCTGGCGGCGGGCGTCTGGCCCGCCCGCTGGCGGCGCGGCCGGCGGTGCGCCGATCTCGCCGAGATACCGCGAGCCGAGCAGGTAATGGGCGAGGCCCAGGGCCATGCCGACCGCCGCGGCGCCGAAGCCGAAATGCCATGACAGCGCGGGGTCGATGCCGAGCGTGCCGAGCAGGTTGCGGAAGCCCGCGCCCTGGCCGAGCCAGCCACAGACCAACGGTGCCAGGAAGGCGCCGGTATTGATGCCCATGTAGTAAATCGAATAACCAGCGTCGCGCCGCGCGTCGTCGCGGCTGTAGAGCTGGCCGACCAGGGTGCTGATATTCGGCTTGAGCAGGCCCGTGCCGAGCACCAGCAGGGCCAGCCCGAGATAGAAACTGGCGATTGTCGGCACCGCGAGCGCGACGTGGCCGCACATGATGACGACGCCGCCGGCAAAGGTCGCGCGGCGCTGGCCGATCAGCCGGTCGGCCAGCCAGCCGCCGGGCAGGCAGGCGAGGTAGACCAGCGCCGTGTACAGGCCGTAGACCGTGCCGGCATGCGCGACGTCGAAGCCGAGACCGCCGCTCGCGACCGGCGCGGTCATGAACAGGATCAGGATCGCGCGCATGCCGTAGTAGCTGAAACGCTCCCACATCTCCGTGAAGAAGAGTGTGGAGAGTCCCCGCGGGTGGCCGAAGAAGCCGGTCGTCGCGTCGTTTGGCGTCATGCGCTGCTATCACCTTGCGGGTCGCGGCCGCGATGGCGGCCCGGGTTGTACGACTTCACGACACGAAAGCGCCGCGACGCCGCCCCTGCGGGTTGGTACCCGGCGCAAGGTTACCGAGCGACGGGGGTGCGCGCAAAGCGTCGGCCGCCCGTGCGAGCACGGGCGGCGAGCAATGAACCCCGAACCGTGGCCTGGCGGGGAGGGCAGCGCAGGTGACGGCGCATCGCTGCGCCGTTGCCAGCCCGCCTCAGCCGACCATCATGCGCACCGTCTGCACCTCGGCGTTGGGCATGAAGTCGCGCATGAAGAACTCGGGCTTGCCGAAAGCATAGCCCTGCAGGTAGTCGATGCCCATGTCGCGCAGCAGCGCGATCACCGGCGCCGTCTCGACGTACTCCGCCACCGTGTGCATGCCCATGATGTGCGCAACCTCGTTGGCAGCCTTCACCACGGCGAGCGAGAACGGGTTGGTGTCGATGTCGGCAATGAAGCTGCCATCGATCTTGAGGTAGTCGACGGGCAGCGAGCGCAGGTAGTCGAACGAGGCCATGCCGGTACCGAAATCGTCGAGCGAGAAGCGGCAGCCGATGGCCCGCAATTCGTTGATGACCGCCGTGACCTCGTGCAGGTTGGCGATGGCGAAGGTCTCGGTAATCTCGAAACACAGACGCTGCGCGCAACCGGCGGCCTCGACGACTTCGCGCAGGAAGCCGATGAAGCGTTCGTCGCCCAGCGACGCCGCGGACAGGTTGATGGCGTAGATGCTGCTACCCGAGGGATTGGCCGCGAGATGGGCGAGGACCTGTTCGACGACGTAGCGATCGATCCTCGGCATCAGCCCGTAGCGTTCCGCAGCGGGCAGAAAATACCCGGGCGCGACGATATCGCCATCCTCGTTCTCCAGCCGCAGCAGCACTTCCCAATGGTGCACGGCGCGATCCGACGCACCGACGATCGGCTGGCGGGCCAGGCGCAGGCGTTGTTCCGACAACGCCGCCTCGAGGCGGCCGACCCAGGACATCTGGTCGCGTCGGGAAGCCATCGTGGCGTCGTCATCGACGTGGACGTGGACGCGGTTGCGGCCACGATCCTTGGCCATGTAACAGGCCGAATCGGCGTCGCGCAGCAGATCGTGCATCGTCGCGCCATCATCCTTGATGATGGTCACGCCGAAACTCGCACTGATCTTGAACGTGCGCTCATCCCACTGGAACGAGAACGCCTCGATCACCTCGCGCAGGCGCTCGATCATGCTCATCGACTCGTTGAGCGCGGTGTCGCGCATGAGGATGCCGAACTCGTCGCCGCCGAGGCGCGCGAGCACGTCCTCGGTACGGACGTGGTGCTGCAAATCGCGGCCCAGCCGACGCAGCAGGGCATCGCCCGCCATGTGTCCACAGGTATCGTTGACCAGCTTGAACTGGTCGAGGTCGATGTAGCACAGCGCGTGTGGGCGCTTGCGGGCAGCGCGATCGGCGACCAACGCCTGCAGCTGACGTTCGAATTCGCCGCGATTGCACAACCCGGTGAGGGTGTCGTGGCAGGCCTGGTGGCGCAGCTTGCGCTGGACGACGTCGCGCGCGGCGATCTCGCGCTGCAACTGCTCGTTGGCGACACTCAGGTCGGCCGTCCGTTCGCGGATACGTGCTTCGAGGCCAGCGTTGAGTTCCACCACGCGGTCACGCTCGCGCCGCAGCTCGCCGAGCAGCACCGCATTTTCGGCGCGGATCCGCAAGGACTCGGTCGCCGCGCGCGAGGTTCGCAACGCGCCGCTGGCCAGCATGATCACGAAGGCCGGCAGGAACAACCACAGCCCCGCGAGATCCGGGTGCTCTACGACGCTGAACAGGATCGTCGCCAGGATCGGCGTTAGGAATGCAACGAGGGAGCGCAGCGAGGCCGCGTAGACCACGCAGCTTGCCGCCATGATGCCGCCGAGCACGACCAGCGTCATGACCAGTTGGCGCGGATCGGACAGGTCCGCCACCAACATGACGCTGCTCCAGACGATGCCGCCGGCGAGCGTCCCGAGCGTCACGCCGGCGCACCATCGCGCGACGTTCGACGCGTCGATCTGAGCGCGCCGGTAGCGCACGAACGTAAGCGCACGCACCAACGATACGACGATCATGGCACCGACCCAGGACCAGGCCGGCCAGGCCGGCCCGAGCATCTCGAGCAGCACGCCTAGCAGAATGCCCGAGAACGTGGTGCCAATCAGCGCGCCGGGCAGCTGCGCGTAGAGCAGCTGCAGACGGCCGATGCGCAGGTTGACGTCATCGCTCTGGCAGCTCGTGCACATGGCCGGGAGCGACGAAAAAAAAGATTTCAGCGAAGCAGGCACGGACCCGGGTTTCCTTGTCTCCCGCGAGCTTATCGGCCACATCGGCCCCATACTTGATCGCTCTCAGGGCCGGATCGCATTACTCGGCCGCGGCCACCCCGGTCACGCTGCGGTGGGCGATCAAGGCCTGCACGGCCAGCGCAGCGAGTCCCGCCACGATCAGCGTGATGCCCCAGACATCGGTGGCAGCGAGCCGCTCACCGAGCTGCCAGGAGGTCGCGACGACCGCGATCACCGGCACCATCAGGGTCATCAGGCTCGCCGTGCCCGCGGGCAGAACGTGCAACAGGTAAACCCACAAGGCCCAGCCGCAACCCGTCGAAACGATGGCCGTCACCCCCAGCACGAGAACGAAACGCGGCGTCAAGCTGACCGGCTCGGCATCGACGCCGAGCGCGATGGCGCCGAGAACCAGGGCGCCGAGCAGCATCTGCCATGCGGTCAGCGCGAGCAGGTCCATCGGCTCGCGGGCGAGCATGCGCTTGACCATGATCACGCTGCCGGCCCAGAACACGGCGCCCAGCATGGCGACCAGGCTGCTCGCGGTCGTGCCCCCTTCGCCCCATGGCCGCAAGACACAGAGCAGCCCACCGCCGGCGGCCGCGACCGCCAGCCACTGGAGCCCCCGCACGCGCTCACCGAGCAGGGGGCGCGCCAGCAACAGGGTCCAGAACGGCATCGTGTACATGAGTATCGAGGTGCGATTAGCGGCGCCTTCGACCAGGGCCCACTGCGAGCATCCCATCGGCCCGACGGTGTTGAGCAGGCCGAGCACGAACAGCTCGCGCCAGCGGTGCGTTGCCAGCGGCCGGCCCATTAACGGCAGGCCGAGCAACATCAGGCAGGCGGCCAGCAAGGTGCGCAGGGCGGCGAAATCGAACGGCGCTGCATCGAGCAGTCCGATCTTGAGCAGCACCCAGCTATAGCCCCAGACCAGGCACAGCAGCACGAAGGCCAGTGCCGGCAGCAGGGCGGCCGTCGCGCGCGGCGGACGCGCCGCTTTCACTCGCCGCGAAAGCGCGGCGGGCGCTGGTTCAGGTAGGCTTCCGCGGCGGCTCTCTGGTCGGCCGTGGTCAGGGCAAAGAGATTCTGATCGGCGTCCATGTGCATCAGGGCGCGATCGAGCGCGCCGCTGACCTGGTTCACGCTGCGCTTGATCATCTGCGCGGCGATGGGCGACTTGTCCACGTAGGTCTGCGCGAAGGCGAACGCCCGCTCGATGAGCGTGGCCCCGGGTACGATCTCTTCGAGCAGTCCCCAGGCCAGCAGGGTAGGGGACTGCACCCGTTCACCACCGATGACGAGCCGTTTCGCCCGCGTCGGTCCGAGCAGGTGGATGGTCAGCGGCAGGCTCTGCCACATCAGATTCATGCCGAGGTCGATCTCCGGGTACTGGATGAAGCAGTCTTCAGCGCCGATGCGGAAGTCCATTGCCGTGGCCAGGCATGCACCGCCGCCCAGCGCTCCGCCGTTCCAAGCTCCAATCGTGATCTGGTCGATGCCGAGCAGCGCGTGCAGCGCTCGTTCCCCGGCGCGCTGACGGCGACGCTGCACGACCAGCGGCTGCGAACGATCGGCACGGAACTCGTCCAGGTCCGCGCCGGCCGAGAAATGGCGGCCGGCGCCGGTAAAGATGACCACGCGGGTCTCGGCGTCGTCACGGAATGCGAACGCGCAACGTTCGATCTCGACCAGGATGTCGTAATGCAGCGCGTTACAAGACTCGGGGCGGTTGAACCTCACGAGCGCGACATGGTCGTGCTGCTCGACGTCGAGATACTGGTAGGCGCTCATGGGCTCTGTTCCACGTTTTGTCGGGGGCGGATTATCGGCAATTCACCGCAAGGGTGACAGGCATACGCCAGGCGTGCCTCAGCCCGCGTCGGTCTCGGCGATGTTGCCGACGTCGAGCACCGGGGCGGCCTCGAACGCCGTGGCATCCATGAGGCCGGCGAGACGCTGCACGGCAGACAGGATAGACATGCGTTCCCACGACTCGAGTTGCTCGAAGCGCTGTTCGAGTCGCGTCTGCAGGCTGGTCGGCGCCGCCGAGAGCAGCGCTTCACCCGCCGTCGTGAGGCTGACGATGACGCGGCGCTTGTCGTCCTGGGCGCGCTGTCGCGCGATGAGGCCGCGTTTCTCGAGGCGCGTGACGAGCGCGGTCACGGTCGCCTGGGTGAGATTGAGCGCCCGCGCGAGGTCGCCGGCCGTCATCGCGCCGCCCGCGCCGATGGTCTGCAGGGAAACGAACTGCGGCGTCGTCAGCCCGGTTTCACGAGCGAGCCGCTTCGACTGCAACTCGGTGGCCTTGAGAATCTGCCTGAGTGCGACGAGAACCTCCTTGTAAACATCCACGCCCGGCGTATCCCCGGGCATCTCACCGGGGTGCGCCGGCATCGTCGTCTGCTCGTGCATGTCGTTTGCTCCGGCACGTGGGCGTACTCGTCCAGGTGTCATGGCAGGCCGCGCTCCAGGCGCCGCAATTGATTAGAACTTGAAAGTGAAATTGGCGTCCCCATACTGCTAATTGTCCGTAACTCATCGTTTTTGAAAGAAGTACCGCAGTATCCGAGTTGATATTTATTTCGTTATTCTAAATAATAGCTAGCTGATCTCGCACTTGGATCGCAGACGCGCCGCGGCTCGTGGCGCCAGTTCCCATGTCAACACCCGCAGAAAGCACCGACACCGCTTCATCTCATCTCACCATCAAATCCCCGGCCGCAACGGACGCCAGCGCGGTGCACGCACTGATCGCGCGCTGCCCGCCGCTCGACCACAACTCGCTTTACTGCAATTTACTGCAGTGCAGCGACTTTGCCGAGACGTGCGCGATCGCGCGGCTCGACGACGACGTGGTCGGTTTCGTCTCCGGCTACCGGCCGCCGACCGAACCGCACGTGCTGTTCATCTGGCAGGTCGCCGTCGATGCTGCCGCCCGCGGCCGGGCCCTCGCACGCCGGCTCATCACCGACATCCTCGCGCGCCCGGCCTGCACCGGCGTGACGATGCTGCATACCACGGTCACGCCGAGTAACCAGGCGTCGCGAGCCATGTTCACCCGGCTCGCGGCGGAACTCGGCGCCGCTGTCGAGGTAAGTCCCCGATTCGACCGACACATTCATCTCGCCGATCACGCCGAGTCCGAAGAGCTCTTCGCCATCGGACCTTTTGACCGCAAGCTCATCGCACAGGAGCAGGAGAAATCATCATGACCAAGGAAAACGTCGCGCGCGCCCCGCAGCCGCCCGAAACCAGCACATTCGACGAACTCGAGTCCAACGTTCAAAGCTATGCCCGGTCGTTTCCGGTCATCTTCGACAAGGCCGAGGGTTCGTACCTCTACGACGAGAATGGACGAAAGTACATCGACTTCCTCGCCGGAGCCGGCAGCCTCAATTACGGACACAACAATCCGTACCTGCGCGAGAAGCTGATCGAGTACATCTCGAGCTGCGGGATCACCCACAGCCTCGACATGCACTCGACAGCCAAGGAGAAGTTCCTGAGCACGTTCAACGAACTGATTCTCGCGCCGCGCGGGCTCGACTACGTCGCGCA
Source organism: Pseudomonadota bacterium (assembly GCA_029977665.1). Lineage (GTDB taxonomy): Bacteria > Pseudomonadota > Gammaproteobacteria > JACKNG01. The sequence goes on from JAPOKK010000150.1 coordinate 8,373, forward strand.
GTTCACCGGGCCGACCGGCACCAACGCCGTCGAGGCGGCACTCAAGCTCGCCCGCAATATCAAGGGGCGCCACAACATCATCGCTTTCACCAACGGCTTCCACGGCGTCTCACTCGGGGCGATGGCCGCAACCGGTAACTCGCATCACCGCGGGGCCGCCGGGCTGCCGCTGTCCGGTGTGACCCACATGCCCTACTGTTCCTACTTCGGTGACGAACTCGACACCATCTCCTACATGGAGAAGATGCTCGACGACCCCAGCAGCGGTGTCGATCACCCCGCCGCGGTCATCGTCGAAACGGTGCAGGGCGAGGGCGGTCTGAACGTCGCCTCCACGCGCTGGCTGCAGGCCCTGGAGAAGGTCTGTCGCAAACGTGACATGCTGCTGATCATTGACGACATCCAGGCCGGTTGCGGCCGTACGGGCACGTTCTTCAGCTTCGAGCCCGCCGGCATCAAGCCCGACATCGTGACACTGTCGAAGTCGCTCAGCGGTTACGGCATTCCCTTCGCGCTCACCATTTTCCGTCCGGAACTCGACGAGTGGAAACCGGGCGAGCACAACGGCACCTTCCGTGGCAACAACCACGCGTTCGTGACCGCGGCTGCCGCGCTCGAGCATTACTGGAAGGATGACAGCTTTGCCGCCGAGGTGCGCGAGAAAGCCGATCTGCTCGGGGAGAAGCTGCGCGAAATCGGCGCCGACTACGACGACGAGCTGATCAAGCCACGCGGCCGCGGCATCATGCAGGGGCTGAACTGCCACAGCGGCAAGCTCGCCGCGGACATCTGTCGACGCGCGTTCCGCAAGGGACTGGTCATCGAGACCAGCGGTTCGGAGAGCCAGGTCGTGAAGTGCCTGCCACCGCTGACGACGCCGCGCGAGGTGATGATCGAAGCGCTCGGCATCCTGCGCGAGGCGGTCAAGGAGGCCATCGAAAGTTATCGTCCCGGCGCTTCGCGCGCCGCCTGAACAGGAGAGCATCGAGAAATGATCGTCCGAAACCTGGCCGACGCGCGCCAGACCGACCGCCGGATCGTGTCCAAGACGTGGGAGAGCACGCGCATGCTGCTCAAGGGTGCCGAGATGGGATTCTCGTTCCATATCACCACGATCTACGCCGGAACCGAGACCGAGATGTGGTACAAAAACCACCTCGAGGCGGTCTATTGCATCAGTGGCCGCGGCAAGCTCAAAAGTCTTGTCGACGGCACTGTCTACGACATATTCCCGGGCCAGATGTACGCGCTCAACGAGCACGACCACCACGTGCTGCATGCCGAGACGGAGCTCGAACTGGCCTGTGTCTTCAACCCCCCGCTGTACGGCAACGAAGTCCACGACGAGTCAGGCGCCTATCCCGAGACAGCCGACGTCGTAGCGGGTTGAAGCCCAATCACGGAGGTAACTCATGTCCCAAGCCGAAACCGCAGTCGACGTCTATCCGTCGCGCGACAGCAGCCAGCCGCGTATGAGCCCGCGGCTCGATCCGGTCG
>JAPOKK010000030.1 GCA_029977665.1 Pseudomonadota bacterium
TCATGCCGGTCATGCGCTCACGGTCGAAGAACTACTACGGCGAACTCTACTCGAGGGCCGTGGCGCTGGCCGCCGATTGCCACGCGCCGGCTGCTCCGGCGGTACGCCAGGCCGACGCCGACAGCAACACGCGCAGCGGCGACGCCGGCTGAGCGCCGATCGCAAGTGAACTTTCCCGTCAGGACGCCCGTGTGCGCTCGCGCAGCAGCGCGCGCGCCAGCTTGCCGACCTTGACGTCGTAGAGCGCGAGTTCGCCGCCGGTACGCACCGCGGCGATGGCCAGGCGGCCGATCAGCAGCAGCAGCAGGATCGCGATCGCCCAGGCGATGAAATAAGAGAAGCGAAAGCTCGTTGCCGGATCGGAATCCCCCGACCACGCCGCGCGCGGCTGACCGTCGGCATCGACGCCACGCGCCGTTTCCAGCTCGGCGCGGCCGGCCGCGGCGCTGCCCGAGAGGGTCAGGTCGAGATTCGAGCCGCGCTCGACCTCGCGCGCGAAGGCCTCGATGCGCGCCGGATCTTCGTACAGTGACCACGCGCTCGCGATGACCATCAGTGCGACGACGAAGCCGACGGTGAGCAACACGAGACCCGTGCTGCGTACGACCAGGCTGAGCAGGCGTGTGCTGCCGTCGACCCAGTCGTCGCGAACGTCTTCCTTGTCGAACTCATAGCGCGGCATGGGCGCGATGATACACCGCGCCTTGCGAACACGGACATCGCAATCGTGGAATGGCGGCCGGGTTCACGCTACGGCGCCCGGCGACGCTGCCCGACCCCTCTGCTACAGTGCGCGCCGTGTACGCAGCCCTGCCCCTCTTCACCGCCCGCCTGGCGAGTGCCGCGGTGGTCGTCGTCGGTGTGACTTTTCTCGTGTTCCTGCTGCTCCACCTGGTGCCCGGGGACCCGGTCGAAGTCATGCTCGGCGAGTACGCGACGGCCGGCGACCGCGCGGCGCTGCGCGAGGCGCTGGGTCTCGACCGTCCGCTCGCCGCGCAATGGTTCGCGTTCGTCGAGGGCCTCCTGCGCGGCGACCTCGGCACGTCGCTCGCCAGTGGCAGGCCCGTCATCGCGCTGCTCGCCGAGAGCTTGCGCATGACCGCGCTGCTCGCACTGGCCGGGCTGGGCGTGGCCGTCGGCCTCGGCCTGCCGCTCGGTGTCCTCGCGGCGCTGGCGCGCGGGCGCGCCTGGGACGCGGCAACCAGTGCGCTGGCGGTGCTCGGCATGTCGATACCGAACTTCGTGCTGGGACCGCTGCTCATGCTGGTATTCGCGGTGCTGCTGGGCTGGTTTCCCATCGGTGGTGCCGACGGTGCGCGTGCGCTGGTGCTGCCGGCGTTGACGCTCGGTATCTCGCTCGCCGCGATCATCGCGCGTATGAGCCGCGCGGCGATGATCGACGTCCTCGGCGAACCTTACGTGCTGGCGGCGCGCGCGCGCGGGCTCGAGGAACGGCGCGTCGTGCTCGTGCACGCACTGCGCAACGCGGCGCTGCCGATCGTGACGACGCTCGGCCTGCAGCTCGGCGCCCTGCTCGGTGGCGCGGTGATCACCGAAACCGTGTTCGGCTGGCCGGGCCTGGGCCTGCTCGTGGTCGAGTCCATCCATCGCCGCGACTACCCCGTCGTCCAGGCCTGCGTGCTGGTCATCGCGCTCGCCTACGTCCTCGTCAATACCCTGACCGACCTGCTCTGCGCCTGGCTCGATCCGCGCATCGGCGGTGCGCGGTGAGTGGCGGCACGCGCGGCGCGCTGCTGGTCGTCACCTTGTGGGGCCTCGCGGCGCTGGCCGCGCCCTGGCTGGAAGCGGAGGCGAACCGCATCGCCCTCGAACGTATCCTGGCGCCGCCCTCCTGGAGCGCACCGATGGGACGCGACGATCTCGGCCGGCCGTTGCTGGCGCGCGTCCTGGTCGGCGCGCGGCTGTCGCTCGGCGTCACGCTGGTGGTGGTCGCGCTCGCGGCCGCCGTCGGCACCCTGATCGGCGTGCTGGCCGGGTGGTACGGCGGCCTGCTCGACCTGCTCGTAGTGCGCGTGATCGACGTCTTCCTCGCGTTCCCCGGCATCCTGCTCGCGATCGCCCTGGCCGGCATCCTCGGGCCCGGCATCGACAACCTGGTGATCGCGTTGAGCGTGGTCGGCTGGGTCGGCTTCGCGCGACTGGCGCGCGCGCAGACGCTGAGTCTGCGCACGCGTGACCACGTGCAGGTCGCGCAGGCCCTGGGCACGCCGTTGCCGCGCCTGTTGCGCCTGCACGTACTGCCGCTGCTGAGCGGGCCGCTCGTCGTCGAAGCGACCTTCGCGCTCGCCGCGGTCATCGTCGCCGAGGCCGGGCTGTCGTTCCTGGGGCTCGGCGTGCAGCCGCCGACGCCGTCGTGGGGCGCGCTGATCCGCGATGGTACGCGCTACCTGCTGATCGCCCCGCACGTCGTGCTCATGCCGGGGCTCGCGCTGCTCAGCCTGGTGGTCGCGATCAACCTGCTCGGTGATCGCCTGCGTGACCATCTCGGCGGCCGCCCTCGGTGAGCGATGTCGTCACGGCCCACGTATACTGGCGCGCGCCGGCGGCACCGCCGTCACCGTCACCGAAAAGGACCCGCTCTGCATGCTCGGACCGCTGATGATCGATGTCGAGGGCCTCGCGCTCGATGCGAGCGATCGCGAGCTGTTGCGCCACCCGCTGGTCGGCGGCGTGATCCTGTTCGCGCGCAATTATGCCGAGCCCGCGCAGCTTGCCGCGCTGACGCGCGAGATCCACGCGCTGCGCGAGCCGCGCCTGCTCATCGCCGTCGACCAGGAGGGTGGCCGCGTGCAGCGCTTTCGCGACGGCTTCGTCGAGCTGCCGCCCTTGGCGCTGCTGGGCGAGGCCTACGATCGCGATCCCGATGCGGCGCTCGACCTGGTCGGCGACTGCGCCTGGCTGATGGCCAGCGAACTGCGCGCGGTCGGCGTCGACTTCAGTTTCGCCCCGGTGCTCGACCTGCGCACGCCGCACAGCCGCGTCATCGGTGACCGCGCCTTCCACGCCGAGCCGCGCGTCGTCGCGCGCCTGGCGCAAGCCTACGTCGGCGCGCTGCATCGTGCCGGTATGGCCGCAGTGGGTAAGCATTTCCCGGGGCACGGCGTGGTCGCGGCCGATTCGCACGTCGAGCTGCCGATCGACCCGCGCGACCTGCTGGATATCGAGCAGTCGGACCTGTTGCCGTTCCGTGCGCTGGTCAATGCGGGTATCGAGGGCATGATGATGGCCCACGTCCGCTATCCGAAGGTCGACGACATCGCGGCCGGTTACTCGCGCCGCTGGATCGGCGACATCCTGCGCGGCGACATGCATTTCGAGGGCGTGGTGTTCAGCGACGACCTGTCGATGGCCGGCGCCGAGCATGGCGGCGGCTTCGCCGAGCGCGCGGAGAGCGCGCTCGCCGCCGGCTGCGACGTGCTCCTGGTGTGCAACCACCGTGAGGCGGTAATCGAGATCTTGGCGTCCCTGGGACGCGAGGCACGCTACCCGCAGACCCAGGCGCGGCTGATGCGCATGCACGCACGCGGCGCCGCGCCGCCGCTCGCGACGCTGCACGACGAACCGCGCTGGCAGCGCGTTGCCGCGCGCGTGCGCGACCTCGACCCCTGCCCCGAGCTCGATCTCGGTGACGACAACCTGCTCGGCTGACGCGTGATGCGTTGCGCCGCGGCCAAGCATCGTCCTGCACGCGCGTGTGCGCGGTGGTGGCAGGCGAGCGTGCTATTGCTCGTTGCACTGCTGACGGCGTCACCGGCGCACGAGGCGCGCGCGCTCGAGTGCGCCCCCCTGGCGGGCGGCGCGGCGCCGGATATCGGTGCCATCGTCCACCGTCGTGGCCTGTTGTGGCGCATCACCGCGCCGGACGGCGCCGAGAGTACGCTGCTCGGCACCATGCACGTCGCCGATCCGCGGGTGAATGCCGTGAGGGACGCGGCCCGCCCGCGTTTCGATGCCGCCGACACGTTCGTCATGGAGGTGATCCTCGATGGCGAGACGATCGCGGCGCTGCAACGCGCGATGTTCTACGCGGGCGATGCGAACCTGCGCGAGACGCTCGGTGAAGCCTTGTTCGAACGGGCTGCCGCGGCCATGCGGGCGTACGGGCTCGGCCCGGAGATCGTCGCGCGCATGAAGCCCTGGGCGGTGTTCCTGACGCTCAGCCAGCCGGCCGGGCAGAGCGGTGCCGCGCTCGATCTCGCGCTCATGCTCGACGCGCAGGCTGCCGGCAAGTCGGTCATCGGCCTCGAGACCGTCGCCGAGCAGATCGGCCTGTTCGAAACGCTGGAAGAGCACGAACAGATCGCGTTCCTACGCGAGATGGCCTGTCACCACGAGGTTTTCCAGGCCGAAATCGAGGACATGGTCGAGCGTTACGCGGCGCGCGATCTCGCCGGCCTGACCGAACTCTCGCTGCGCCACGTGGCGGCACACAACCAGGCCTTCGTCGATGCGTTGTTGTGGCAACGTAACGAACGCATGCTGGAGCGACTGGTCCCCGTGATCGACGCGGGCGATGCGTTCATCGCCGTTGGCGCGCTGCATCTGCCCGGCACGCGCGGCCTGCTGCAAAGCCTCGAACGTGACGGCTACACCGTCGAGATGATTTACTGAGCCGCCCGCGGGTGCTCGCCCGCGGGCCCGAGTCCGCCCGACATCGATATCCATGGATAACGCCCTACTCGAAAAACTGCTCGCCATCTTCCGCGACGACACCTGGATCGTGCACATGTTCGTCGTCGTGCTGGTCACGCTCACGCTGGACTTCGTACAGAAGCGTGTGCTCGATCGCGCCTATGAACGTCTGAGCCAGAACGGCAACTACTGGGACGATGCCCTGATCGATGCGATGCGCGCACCGTTGCGCACGCTGATCTGGCTGATCGGTCTGAGTTACGCCGTCGGGATAGCGCATGCCGATGAGGCCAATGCGCTGTTCGAGCTCGTCCCGCAGCTCCGCGACATCGGCATCATCGTCACCATCGCGTGGTTTCTCGCCCGCTTCATCAAGCGCGGCGAGCAATCCTATATCCGCCAGCGCGTCGCGCGCGGGCAGGCGGTCGACCGAACCACTACCGACGCGGTGGCCAAGCTGCTGCGCCTGTCGGTCGTCATCACCGCCGTGCTGGTCATCCTGCAGACGCTCGGCTACAGCATCTCCGGCGTGCTCGCCTTCGGCGGCGTGGGCGGCATCGCGGTCGGCTTCGCGGCCAAGGACCTGCTCGCGAATTTCTTCGGCGGCTTGATGATCTATCTCGACCGGCCGTTCAGTGTCGGCGACTGGGTACGCTCCCCGGACCGCGACATCGAGGGCACGGTAGAGGAGATCGGCTGGCGGCTGACCAAGCTGCGTACCTTCGACCTGCGCCCGCTCTACGTGCCGAACTCGTTGTTCAACAACGTCATCGTCGAGAATCCCTCGCGCATGCTCAACCGGCGCATCTTCGAAACCGTCGGTATCCGCTACGAGGACGCCGGGCGCATGGCCGCGATCGTCGACGACGTGCGCAGCATGCTCGAAGAACATCCGGAGATCGATACCGACCGCACGTTGATCGTGAACTTCACGACGTTCGCCGCGTCTTCACTGAACTTCTTCATCTACACCTTCACCAAGACGCGTGAATGGGTGAAGTATCACGCCGTCAAGCAGGACGTGCTGCTCAGGGTGATTGAAATCGTCGAGCAGCACGGCGCGGAATGCGCGTTCCCGACGACCACGCTGCACGTCGCCAGCATGCCGCCGCCGCTCGACGGTGAACCCGGGGACGGCGCAGCGGGCGCGAACCCGTAGCCGCCACCAGGAATTCGCGATGCGCCTGCCTTTCGTCAAGATGCACGGTCTCGGCAACGACTTCGTCGTCATCGACGCGCGCGCCGCAGACCCGGGCCTGACCCGCGCGCAGTTCGCGCAGATCGCCGATCGCCGGCGCGGTGTCGGCTGTGACCAGGTGCTGCTGCTCGAGCCGGCCCGCGACGCGCGTGCGCTGGCCCGCTACCGCGTGGTCAATGCCGACGGCTCGCCCGCCGAGCATTGCGGCAACGGGGTGCGCTGCATCGCGCGCTACCTCGAACGCAGCGGCGCGCGCGGACCGCTGCTCGACATCGAGATCGGTGATGCGGTCTACACGCTGGAGCTGCTCGCTGGCGGCGACGTGCGCGTCGACATGGGTACACCGCGTTTCGAGCCGCCTGCGATCCCGCTTGACGTCGCCGCCGCGCAGGCGCGCTACGTGCGCGACATCGACGGGCGCGAAGTGGTCTTCGGTGCGGTGTCGATGGGCAACCCGCACGCGGTGATCGAGGTGCCCGATGTCGCCGCCGCGCCGGTCGCGACGCTGGGGCCGGCCGTGCAGGGCTGCGGCCTGTTTCCCGCCGGTGTCAACGTCGGTTTCATGCAGGTCGATGCCCCCGGCGCCGTGCGCCTGCGCGTCTACGAGCGCGGCGCCGGCGAAACCGAAGCCTGCGGCACCGGCGCTTGCGCGGCGGTGGTGATCGGCCGAAGATGGGGCCGGCTCGACGCACGCGTCGAGGTCACGCTGCGCGGCGGCCGCCTGGTCATCGAATGGGACGGCGATCCCACGCACCCGGTGTGGATGACCGGCCCCGCGACTTTCGTTTTCGAGGGATCCATCGACTTATGAGTTCATCCGGCCCTTCCCAGGCGACGCCGGCGGCACAGCTCGCGGCCGAGGAAGTCATCGCTTTCCTGCGCGCCAACCCGGCCTTCCTGGACCACCACCCCGAGCTGCTCGCGCGCCTCGAGATTCCGCATGCCAGTGGCGAGGCGGTGTCGCTGCTCGAACGCCAGGTTGCGGTGCTGCGCGCCGACAACCAGCGTCTCAAGCAGCAGCTCGACCAGCTCTACGCGCTCGCACGCGACAACGAGGCACTCAATGCGCGTATCCACGGGCTCGCGCTCAAGCTCATGAACGCGGCCGGGCCGCAGGCGGTGTTCGGCCTGCTCGACGGCGGGCTGTGCGCCGAATTCGGTGCCGACCGCAGCGCCACCCTGGTGTTCGCCGAGACCGCTTTCGTCGACGCCGGCAGCGTGCCGCAGTTCGTCGGCGGCGACAACGGTGCACGCGAGGCGTTTGCGGCGTTGCTCGAACAGGGCGACGCGCGCTGCGGCGTCGTCGACGAGGCCCAGCACGCGGCGCTGTTCGGCGATGCACCGCGGGGTTCGGCCGTGCTCATGCCGCTGACCGGTGCGGGCTGGGACGGCGTGCTCGCGATCGCGAGCGACGATGCCTCCCGTTACGAGGCCGGCATGGGGACGGAGTTCCTGACCTACCTGCGCGACGTCGTCGCGCTCGTCGTCGACCCCTGGGTCAAGCGCGCCCGCGCGCGCTGATCACCGCGCGTCGCCGCCGATGCCGCTGGCCGACGACATCGACGCCTTCCTCGCGCGGCTGGCCGGGGGATCGACGCACACGCGCGATGCCTACGCCCGTGACCTGCGGGCGTTCCTCGATCATCTCGCGGCCGAGAACATCGGCCGCTGGGAGGATGTCGACGTGCATTGCGTACGGCGCTACGTGGCGGCTGCGCATCGTCGGGGGCTCGGCGGACGTTCCATCGCCCGCCGGCTCTCCGCTCTGCGCGCGTTGTTTCGCGATCTCGTGCGTCACGGCCGCGCCGCCGACAACCCGGCCGCCGACGTGCGCGCGCCGAAGAGCCCGCGGCGTCTGCCGCGCGCGCTCGACGTCGACCAGGTAACGACCCTCATCGAACAGCACGGCGAAGGCCCGCTCGGTGTGCGCGATCGCGCCATGTGGGAGCTGCTCTACTCGAGCGGCCTGCGCGTCTCGGAGCTGACCGCGCTCGATCTCGGCGACCTCGATCGCAGCGCCCGCGAGGCACGCGTGCTCGGCAAGGGCCGCAAGCAGCGCATCGTCCCGGTCGGGCGCCACGCGCTGGACGCGCTCGAGGCGTGGCTGACGCTGCGCGGGGAACTCGCGCGCGCCGACACACGGGCGCTGTTCGTCGCCCGCCACGGCGGCCGCATGAGCACGCGCAGCGTGCAGCAGCGGCTCGTCGCCTGGGCACGACGCCACGGCATCGACGCGCACGTCCATCCGCACGTGTTGCGGCATTCCTTCGCCAGCCACATGCTCGAATCATCGGGCGACCTGCGCGCGGTGCAGGAACTGCTCGGCCACGCCGATATCAGCACCACCCAGGTCTACACGCATCTCGATTTCCAGCATCTCGCGCGCGTCTACGACGCCGCCCATCCACGCGCCCGACGCCGCCGCGAATGAGCCCCCGGCCGGGCCCGCGCGCCGCGCCCTGGGCCCCATCGTGTACAATTCGCGGTTCTCGAATCCCGGTTCAAACAGTGTTCCACGGCACCACCATTCTGTCGGTCCGCCGCGGCCGTAACGTCGTCATCGGCGGTGACGGCCAGGTCTCCATGGGCGATACCGTACTCAAGGGCAATGCGCGCAAGGTGCGTCGTCTCTATCACGATCGCATCATTGCCGGCTTCGCGGGCGGCACCGCCGACGCCTTCACGCTTTTCGAGCGTTTCGAAGGCAAGCTCGAAGAGCACCGCGGCAACCTGCTGCGTGCGGCCGTGGAACTCGCCAAGGACTGGCGCACCGACCGCATGCTGCGCCGGCTCGAGGCGATGCTCGCGGTCGCCGACCAGGATCATTCGCTGATTATTTCCGGTACCGGCGACGTCATCGAGCCCGAGCACGACATCATCGCGATCGGCTCGGGCGGCGCCTATGCGCGCGCCGCCGCGCGCGCGCTGCTCGAGGAGACCGCGCTCGACCCGGAAGCCATCGTGCGCCGCGCGATGGCCATTGCCGGCGAAATCTGCGTCTACACCAACGACAGGCTCACGCTCGAAGCGCTGCACGAAGAGCGCTGAGCGTTGCGCCCACAGGCATGCGCACCATGGAAACCCTGACTCCACAGGAAATCGTCGAGCAGCTCGACAAGCACATCATCGGCCAGGACGAAGCCAAGCGCGCGGTGGCCATCGCGCTGCGTAACCGTTGGCGCCGCGCCCAGGTCGACGACGCGCTGCGCAACGAAATCACGCCCAAGAACATTCTCATGATCGGCCCGACCGGCGTCGGCAAGACCGAGATCGCGCGGCGCCTCGCGCGCCTCGCCGGCGCGCCGTTCATCAAGATCGAGGCGACCAAGTTCACCGAGGTCGGCTACGTCGGCCGTGACGTCGAATCGATCGTGCGCGATCTCGCCGATATCGCGGTGAACATGGCGCGCGAAGAGGCCATGAGCACGGTACGCGACCAGGCCGAGGATGCCGCCGAGGAGCGTATCCTCGACGTCCTCCTGCCCGGACCACGCACCTTCGGTGAGACCGAGCCGGAAGACGAGTCGGCAACGCGTCAGCGCTTCCGCAAGATGTTGCGCGAGGGCAAGCTCGAGGACCGCGAGATCGAGATTGAGCTCGCCGCGCCGTCGCTCGGTGTAGAAATCATGGCGCCGCCCGGCATGGAGGAGATGACCAACCAGCTGCAGCGCATGTTCCAGAACATGGGCCAGGGCAAGCGCAACAGCCGCCGCGTGCGCATCGAACTCGCGCGCAAGATGCTGATCGAGGAAGAAGCGGCGCGCCTGATCAACGACGAGGACGTGCGCGCGCGGGCGATGGAGAACGTCGAGCAGCACGGTATCGTCTTTCTCGACGAGATCGACAAGGTCGCGCGGCGCGCTGACGTCTCCGGTGCCGACGTCTCGCGCGAAGGCGTGCAGCGTGACCTGCTGCCGCTCGTCGAGGGCTGCACCGTGTCGACCAAGCACGGCATGATCAAGACCGATCACATCCTGTTCATCGCCTCCGGCGCGTTTCACCTCTCCAAGCCATCGGATCTCATTCCCGAACTGCAGGGGCGCTTGCCGAACCGCGTCGAGCTCGCGCCGCTGACGGTCGACGATTTCGTGCGTATCCTGACCGAACCCGATGCCTCGCTGTGCCGCCAGTACACGGCGCTGCTGGCGACCGAGGGCGTCAAGGTCGAGTTCACCGCCGACGGTATCCGCCGTATCGCCGAGTGCGCCTGTGACATCAACGATCGCAGCGAGAACATCGGCGCGCGGCGTCTGTACACGGTGATGGAGAAGCTGCTCGAGGCGGTCTCGTTCACCGCGCCGGCGCTGGCCGGGCAGACCGTGACCGTGGATGCCGACCACGTCGATACCCACATCGGTCGCCTCGTCGGCGACACCGACCTCGCCAAGTACATCCTGTGACGCCATGAGCACCCCGTTCCCGACCGATCTCAAGCTGCACCAGCATTCGCGCAAGCTCGAAGTGAGTTTCGATGACGGCAGCGTGTTCGAGCTGCCCTGCGAATACCTGCGCGTCTACTCGCCTTCGGCCGAAGTGCGCGGCCACGGACCCGAGCAGGCGGTGCTGCAGGTGGGCAAGGAGAACGTCAACATCACCGCCATCGAGCCGGTCGGCAACTACGCGGTGAAGCTGGTATTCGACGACGGTCACGATTCGGGCCTGTACAGCTGGTCCTACCTCCACGAACTCGGCAGTCGCCGCGCCGAGTACTGGGCGCGTTACCTCGAGGCGCTCGCCGCGGCCGGCCACGAGCGCCGCGGCTGAACGGCCGTACGGCGGCGCGGGCGGAGCACGACATGAGCGACAGCGAAGAAAGCCTGTTCGGTTACGAGCGCGTCACGCCGGCAGCCAAGACGGCCCGCGTGCGCGGCGTCTTCGACTCCGTCGCTGACCGCTACGACCTCATGAACGACCTCATGTCGGGCGGGCTGCACCGGCTGTGGAAGCGCTACGCGGTCGACCTGCTCGACCTGCGTGACGGCCACGAGGTGCTCGATCTCGCCGCCGGCACGGCCGATCTCACACGACTCATCGCGGCGCGCCGGCAGCTCAGCGTGTGGTGTTGCGACATCAACGGGCGCATGCTCGCGCGCGGTCGCGACCGCAACATCGACGCCGGTTTCGCCAGCGGCATCCGCTACGTCCAGGCCGACGCCAGCGCGCTGCCGTTCGCCTCCGGCGCACTTGACCGGGTGATCATCGGTTTCGGGCTGCGGAACGTGACGCACAAGTCGCGGGCACTGGCGGAGATGGTCCGCGTGCTCAAACCGGGCGGACGTGCGCTGATCCTCGAATTCTCCCATGTCCAGGCACCGACCCTGGCGCGTCTCTACGACACCTATTCGTTCAAGCTGTTGCCGCGCCTCGGCAGCCTGGTCGCCGGCGACGCCGACAGCTACCGTTACCTGGCCGAGTCGATCCGGGTCCACCCCGACCAGGAAGCGCTCAAGCTGATGATGGAGCGCGCCGGCTTCAGTGGCGTGAAGTATTACAACCTCCTGGGCGGGGTCGTCGCCGTGCACGTGGGGTACACGTGCTGAGCCGGTTGCTCGGCGGCGCTGCCGGCGCAGACGCGGCGGATTCGTTCGGGCGGCCGTTCGAGCGCCTGTTGAACGCGGCGCTGAACCGCGTTCTCGCGCTCGACGCCGGTGCGATGATGCGGCTCGCGCGACTCGAAGGACGCACGCTCGCGATTCGGCTGCGCGACCGCGACTGGCACGCGCGGGCGGTCGTCACCCAGGGGCAGCTCGAGCTGCGCCGTGCCTCGTCCGAGCCGGTCGACGTCACCATCACCGGCCGCGTCGCCGATTTCATCGCCCTGGCGCGGGCCAACCGCCGCGGCGAGGCGCTCGGCGCCGGTCGCGTGGAAATCATGGGCGATCTCGCCGTCGCGCAGGACGTGCAGGCGCTGCTCGCCGACCTCGACATCGACTGGGACGAATGGCTTGCCGGCTATGTCGGCGATATCGCCGCGCACCGTCTCGGTCGCGCCGTGCGCGGCGCGGCGGGCCTGGCCGGCACGTCGGCCAGGCGTCTCGAGCAGGACCTCGCCGATTACCTGCGGCACGAGCTCGCGCTCGTGCCCCTGCGTCCCGAACTCGAGGCCTACGGCCGCGAGGTGTATGCCCTGGCCGACGCGGTCGAGCGCGCCGCCGTCCGCGTGCGCCGCCTGCGCGAGCGTGCCGACCGGTCGTGATCACGCCGCGCCAGTTCATCCGCGTGCTGACTATCCAGCGGGTGCTGATACGGCACGGTTTCGACGAACTGGTGTTCTCGGTTCCGCTGCTGCGCCCCGCACGCTTCCTGCTCTACCTGCTGCCGTGGAACTGGGCGCGACGCGACTACAAGCCACGTGGGGAGCGCATCCGCGCGGTGCTCGAGGATCTCGGTCCGCTGTTCGTGAAGTTCGGCCAGATCCTCTCGACTCGCCGCGACCTGCTCGCCGAGGACATCGTCGAGGAGCTCGCGCGGCTGCAGGATCACGTGCCGCCATTCCCGGGCGAGCAGGCGCGGCAGATCGTGGAAAAGGCCTACGGGCGTTCCGTCGCCGAGGTGTTCGCGCATTTCGACGAGACGCCGCTTGCCTCGGCGTCGATCGCGCAGGTGCACTGTGCACGGCTGCGTGACGGGCGCGAGGTGATCGTCAAAGTCGTACGCCCCAACCTGCGTCCGACCATCGAGCAGGACATCGCGTTGATGTACATCATCGCGGATCTCGCCGAACGCTACTGGGCGCGCGGCAAGCAGCTCAAGCCGACCGTGGTGGTAGCGGAGTTCGAGAAGACCATTCTCGACGAACTCGACATGATGCGCGAAGCCGCCAATGCCTCGCAGCTGCGGCGCAACTTCGTCGATTCGGACGCGATGTACGTGCCGGAGGTCTACTGGGACTACACGCGGCGCAACGTCCTCGTGATGGAGCGTATCAGCGGGCTCGGGGTGGCTGACGTCGAGGGCCTGGTGCGAGCCGGCGTCGACCTGCAGATGCTCGCCCAGCGTGGTATCGAGATCTTCTTCACCCAGGTCTTCCGCGACCATTTCTTCCATGCTGACGTGCACCCCGGCAATCTCTTCATCCTGCCGGGTGACGAGGAGCAACCGACGCGCTTCGCGCCGGTCGACTTCGGCATCATGGGCTCGTTGAGCGAGTTCGACCAGCGCTACCTGGCGGAGAACTTCGCTGCTTTTCTCAACCGCGACTACCGCCGCGTGGCGACGCTGCATGTCGAGTCGGGCTGGGTGCCGCCCGACACCCGCGTCGACGAGTTCGAGTTCGCCATTCGCGCCGTGTGCGAGCCGATCTTCGACCGCCCCATGAAGGACATCTCGGTCGGCCATCTCCTGCTCAGCCTGTTCCAGACCGCGCAGCGCTTCCACATGGAGATTCTGCCGCAGCTGCTGTTGCTGCAGAAGACGCTGGTCAATGTCGAAGGCATCGGCCGCCAGCTCTACCCGGAGCTGGATCTGTGGCGCGCAGCACGCCCGGCGCTGGAGAACTTCATGCGCGACCGTGTCGGCGTACGCCGGCTGCTCGGTACCTTCCGCGATTCAGTGCCGCGCTGGGCCGATCGCCTGCCCGAGCTGCCGGGCCTCGCGATGGAGACGCTGGAGCAGGTCCGCGGTGGCCGGCTCAAGGTGCAGACCGCCGACCCCATGCTGGAAGAGATCCGCAACGAGGTGCGCGATCTGCACCGCCGCGTCGTCTACACGATGGTCGGCGTCGGCCTGCTGATCTGCGCGGCCATCCTGTTCGGTATGCGTGCCGAAGCGAGTTTCCTCATCGGGCCGTTACCGATCAGCGTATGGGTCCTCGGGGGACTCGGCCTGGTCACCACCATCGCGGCCTTGCGCGGGCCGCGACGCTGAGCCGCCGCGCGCCAGCGCGGCGTAGCGAGTGCGGCACTCCCGTGCGCGCTTGAGCCGCTCGAGCGAGACGATGCGCACGCTGTCGAGCCTGGGCAGTCGCCGCGCCAGCACCGCCAGGGTCTCGGGGTAGGGATGGCCGATAGCGATGGCGTCGCCGCGCAGCTCCGCATGCCGTACGAGTTCATCGAGGCGGGCGTTGATGTAGCGCTCGTCACGCTTGTTGTCGAGGAAGATGTCGCGGGCGAGAAACGGCACGGCCGCATCGCGCGCCGCCTTGCGCGCGGCACTGTGCGAGGTCGTGCGGCTGTCCAGGAACAGCAGCTCGCGACGCTCGGCGACGACGTCCATCAGCCACGCCATGCGCTCGGCATCGCCGGTCAGCAGGCTGCCCATGTGGTTGTTGAGGCCGCGCGCGCGGGGGAACGCGTCGAGCGCGGCACGCGCGGTCGCGACGAACTCGCCGCGTGTCATCGTCGTCCGCAGCGCCCCGGGCCCGAGCAGCTCGTTGTGATTGCGTGCCTCCATCGGCAGGTGCAGCAGCACTTCCTTGCCGGCGGCGTGCAGGCGTTCGGCCAGGGCAGAGGCGAGCGGCGTATACGGCAGGATGGCGAAACTCTCGAGGCCCGGTACCGCGATGGCGGCATGGTCCAGGCGCGGCCGGTAGCCGAGGTCGTCGATGACGATGGCGACGGGCGGCGGCAGCCCGGCGTCGGCCGCGCAGCCGCCAATGAACAGCGCCGCCAGGAGCGCGAGCATCGGGCGCGACTCAGGGTGCCGCGCTGCGCTGCCTCAGCATGTGCATGCCCTTGAGCATGTTGAGGGCTTCGAACAACTCGTAGTCGCGCTCGGCGAGAGGCTGGGATTCGTCTTCGTCGCTCGGCGCGTCGAGCGCTTCCTCGGCCGGCTCGGCCTCGTCGAGATCGGTGTTGACGAGGTGCCGCGCGAGGTTCGCTTCCTTGACCACCTCGCCGCCCTGGCGTTCGGCCAGCTTCAGCTTGTCGACGACGATGTCCGGCTTGATGCCCTCGGCCTGGATGGAACGCCCGGACGGGGTAAAGTAGCGCGCCGTGGTCAGCTTGAGTGCGGCCTTGTTGTTCATCGGCAGGATGGTCTGGACCGAGCCCTTGCCGAAAGTCTGGCGCCCCATGACGAGCGCGCGCTGACTATCCTGCAGCGCGCCGGCGACAATTTCCGATGCCGAAGCCGAGCCCTCGTTGACCAGCACGATCAACGGCGCGCCTTGCAGCAGGTCCGGCGGCCGCGCGGAGAATTCGAGTTCGGAATCCTCGATGCGGCCCTCGGTGTAGACGACCAGGCCGCTGTCGAGAAAGGCGTCGGCAACCGATACGGCAGCGCCGAGGATGCCCCCCGGGTTGTTGCGCAGGTCCAGTACCAGGCCATGCAGCACGCCGTCGTTCTCGTCCTTCAACTCGCGCAACTGCTTGCGGACGTCGTCGCCCGTGGGGCCTTGGAACTGCGAGATGCGGATGTAGCCGAAACCGGGTTCGAGGGTGCGGCCGCGGACGCTGCGCACCTTGACCATGGCGCGCGTGATCTCGAATATCAGGGGCTTCTCCTCGCCTTCGCGCACGATGGTCAGCTTGATCGCGCTGCCGGGCTTGCCGCGCATCTTGCTTACCGCGTCGTTCAGCGACATGCCTTTGACCGGCGTATCGTCGATACGCACGATGACGTCGCCCGCCTGCACGCCCGCTTCGGCGGCCGGGGTGTCGTCGATCGGTGCGATGACTTTGACGAAGCCGTCTTCCATGCCGACTTCGATGCCGAGCCCGCCGAATTCGCCCGAGGTGCCTTCCTGCAGGTCGAGGTATTCGTCGGAATCGAGGTAGGAGGAGTGCGGGTCGAGGCCCGAAAGCATGCCGCGCATGGCATTCTCGATCAGCGTCTTGTCGTCGATCGGCTCGACATAGTCCTGCTTGATCTTGTGAAACACCTCGACGAGCACGCGGATGTC
The DNA here is from genome assembly GCA_029977665.1 of Pseudomonadota bacterium. GTDB lineage: Bacteria > Pseudomonadota > Gammaproteobacteria > JACKNG01. The sequence continues at coordinate 15,693 of JAPOKK010000030.1, forward strand.
GTCCACCGGCACGGGTTCGCGGGCGTTATCGTCGGCTTCGTCCGCGTTGTCCGCGTTGTCCGCCGCGCTCGCGTCAGTGGCCGCGGGCCCGGCAGCAGGCTCCTGCGCGGCTTCGTCGGCGGCGAGCACATCCTGCCGGCACGGCGCGGCGACGAGGGTCACGAGCAGGGCGATGGGCAGCAGTTTGTTCAGCATGGTGTCGACGTGGCACTCGGGTATGGGAGTTTGCGGCTCAACGTTTCGCGCACCAGGTGCGCGGGTCGAGGGGTCGGCCGCCAGCGCGCAGCTCGAAGTAGAGACCGGGCGGCATCTCGGCGCTGGCGGCGCCGACGCGCGCTATGGTATCACCGGCCGCGACGACGGCACCGTCCCGTGTCGCCAGCTCGGCCAGGTTGCCGTAGAGGCTCATGTAGCCGCCACCGTGGTCGAGGATGACCAGCTTGCCGAGATTGCGGAACCAGTCGGCATACACGACCCGGCCGCGCGCGACCGCTTGCACGGCCGTGCCCGTCGGGCTGGCGATCAGAACGCCGGCCCAGCGTGCGCCGTCGTCGCGCAGCCGTGCCCCGGGGCGCGAGGCCAGGCGACCCTGGGCGGGCCAGGCCAGGCGCCCTTCGAGCGCGGCGAAATCACCTTCCGGTGGCGTCTCGGTGGCCGCCTGTAGCGCCTCAACGAGTTCGAGCAGCCGTTGCTCGTCGACGGTGAGCTGCTCGAGCCGCAGGTTGTCGTCGCGCATGCGCGCGGCAATCGCGGCAGCAAGCGCTTCGTGCTCGCTGCGCATGTTCTTCAGGGTGGTGAGCTGCGTGTCATGTCGCTGGCGCAGGCGACGCAGCTTGGCGGTCTCGAGACCGACGGCCGCGGTCTTGTGCTCGAGCGTTGCGACCTGTTCGGCGAGTGCCGCGAAATCGCGCGCCCACGCGCGGCTCGCGTGATCGTGGTAAGCGAGATGGCGGGCGAGTCGCGCGGTGTCCGGCTGGTTGAGCAGCAGCTTGAGACGCGGCTGGGTGCTGAGGGCGTAACGCTGTACGAGGCTGCGGCCGAGTGCGCGGCGGGCCCGCGCCAGGGCTTCGCTCAGCGCGGCGCGTTCGGCATCGAGTCGGCCTACCCGCGCGCGGCGTTTGGCGATGCGGGCTTGAAGCGCTGCGCGTGCAGTCGCCAGCTGGTCGATTTCCTGCGCCAGGGTGAAGGCCCGTTCACGCGCTTCGCCCAGGGTTTCATCGTGGCGTGCGAGCCTGTCGCGCAGGCTCGCCATCTCGTCGCGCAGGTGCGCGAGGTCGCTGTCTGCGTCAGCGCCGGCACCCAGTGCGAGACCGAGCAGACAGCCGGCGATGAGCGTTCGTGGTGTTACGTCGCGCAGCGGACGCCCGGTAGAGACAGAGACCCCGATGCAGAGTTTGCGCGTTGCCGAACGGTCGACGGCCTCAGGCCGCATCTTGCGCCGAAGGCGCCGGCTTGACCAGCGGATGCCCGCTCATCTCGGCCGGTACCTCGAGATCCATCAGAGCGAGCATGGTCGGTGCGAGATCGGCGAGGCTGCCGTCGCCGGCGATACGTGCGTTGCGGCCGACGTAGATCAGCGGTACCAGGTTCGAGGTGTGCGCGGTATGCGGTTCGTCGTCCGCGTGGGGCGCACGCATCTGCTCGGCGTTGCCGTGGTCGGCGGTGATGAGGACATCGTAGCCGTGTTCGCGCGCCGCTTCGAGGGTGCGCCCGAGGCAGGCGTCGAGCGCTTCGATGCACGCGACGGTGGCTTCGAAGTTGCCAGTGTGCCCGACCATGTCGGCATTGGCATAGTTGCAGATGATGGCGTCGTAGCGCTCTTCACCGATCGCTGCGACGAGGCGGTCGGTCACTTCCGGTGCGCTCATCTCCGGCTTCAGATCGTAGGTCGCGACGTCGGGCGAGGGAATCAGCTCACGATCCTCGCCGGCGAAGACCTGTTCCTGGCCGCCGTTGAAGAAGAACGTCACGTGCGCGTACTTCTCGGTCTCGGCGATGCGCAGCTGGTGCAGTCCCTGCGCGGCCAGTACGGCGCCGAAGGTGTTCGGCAGGTCGAACGCCGGGAAGGCGACGGGCAGATCAAACTGCTCGCCGTAATCGGTCATGGTGGCGAAGGCGGCGAGCCGCGGTACGCGCTTGCGCGCGAAGCCGTCGAAATCGGCTGCCGTCATGGCGCTGGTCAGCTGCCGCGCGCGGTCGGCGCGGAAATTCGCGAACAGCACCGCGTCGCCGTCAGCGACGTGATGCCCGTTCTGCGCGCCGATCACGGTCGCGTGGACGAATTCGTCGGTTTCGCCGCGTGCGTAGGCGGCGTTGAGTCCGGCCGCCGCGTCGGGCGCGACGTGCTCGCCGTGACCGTCGACAATCAGCTCGTAGGCGCTCGTGATGCGATCCCAGTTGTTGTTGCGGTCCATCGCGTAGTAGCGGCCGACGATCGAGGCGATGCGCGCACCGCCCACCCGTGCGCAGTGGGCACCGACCCGCTCCAGCGAGGCCGCGGCGCTCTGTGGCGGCATGTCGCGGCCATCGAGAAAAGCGTGTACGAGCACTTCGCCGACCCCGCAGTCGCGTGCGAGGTCGATCATGGCGAGGATGTGATCCTCGTGGCTGTGCACACCGCCTGGCGAGAGCAGGCCGAGGATGTGCACGCGGCCGCCATTGGCTGCCGCCGCGGTGCAGGCCGCGCGAAAGGTCTCGTTGTGCAGGAACTCGCCATTCGCGATGGCCTTGCCGATGCGCGAGAAGTCCTGGTCGATGAGGCGGCCGGCGCCGATGTGCATGTGTCCGACCTCGGAGTTGCCCATCTGGCGATCGGGCAGGCCGACGTCGGTTCCCGAACAACGGATCAGGGTGTGCTCGGCGTGCTTCCAGAGTTCATCCCAGGTCGGCGTGCGGGCCGCCCGGATGGCGTTGAAACTGTCGTCCTCGCTGTAACCCCAACCGTCCAGGATGAGCAGCAGGACCGGGTGCTTGACTGTGGCCATGGTTGCGTTCGGCTTGCGAATGGTGGGCATGCCTCGCCCGGCGGGCGCCAGCGGCGGCGCCTTGCGTCTGCGCAGGCGGCGTAAAAGTGTATCATACCGGCCCGCTGCGGCCCCGTCGGTCGCGCCTGGGCACGCGTGTCGTCCATTCCTATTTTTTGCAGCACATCGCACCCTTATGGAGCAGTTGTCAGAGTTCGTCGTCAACCATTGGATGCTGGTGACCGCGTTCTGCGCGGTCGCGGGACTCCTGCTGGCCAATGTCATGACCGGTGTCGGCGGTGTGTCGCCGCTCGAGGCCGTCAACCTCATCAATCGCGACAACGCCCAGGTCATCGATATCCGCACCGCCGAGGACTTTGCGCGCGGCCATGTCGCCGGTGCGGTCAACGTGCCATTCAAGGAACTCGCGGGGGCCGGCGAGAAGGTGCAGCGCTTCAAGGACCGGCCGGTCCTGGTGTGCTGCCAGAGTGGTTCGACGGCGAGCGCTGCGGCCCGGCAGCTGCGTGGCCTCGGTGTGAGTGACGCGCGGGTGCTCGCGGGCGGGGTCAACGCCTGGCGCGGGGCCAACCTGCCTCTGACCAGCGACTGAGGCCGGTACGCCAGCGGCCGTGCGCGCGAACGCGTCACGCCACGGTCATGGAACCGGCGCACGATGCGTGGCCCGCGCGCTGCGCTCGGCGGCCGATTGGGACGACCCGATTGAGACAATATTTCACGGAGTTTCGACAGCATGGCAGAGAACAACGACCGGGCCGCCGCGGGTGGCGCCCAGCAACCGGTTACCGGGCAGCTCGCGATCCAGAAGATCTACCTCAAGGACCTCTCGTTCGAAGCGCCCAATTCGCCCCAGGTCTTCTCGCAGCAGCTCAACCCGACCGCGGACGTGCAGTTCAACAACGCGACCGCCGCGCTCGACAACGACAACCACGAGGTCGTGCTGACGGTGACGGTCAAGGTGCAGCAGGAGGAGCGCACCATCTACCTCGTCGAAGTCCAGCAGGCCGGAATCTTCACCGTGCGCGGGTTTCCGGCCGAACACCTGCCGGCGATCCTCGCCACGGCCTGCCCCAATACCCTGTTTCCGTTCGCGCGCGAGGCAATCTGCGACATCGTTATCAAGGGCGGCTTTCCGCAGTTGTTGCTCGCGCCGGTCAACTTCGAGATCCTTTACGCGCAGGAGTTGCAGCGGCGTCAGGCGCAGGCTGGCGGCGAGGCGCATTGAACCCCATGCTTCACCGCGCCGCAGGTAGCGGGGGAGCATCATCACGGGAGAACCGATGAGCGGTGCACGCATACTCGTCGTCGGCGCCGGCGCGTGGGGCAGCGCCCTGGCCAACGTGTTTGCGCGTGCCGGCTCGGCCGTCGCTCTGTGGGACGCGGACAGCGAACTCGTCGCCCACATCGCGCGCACCGGACATCATCCGCGCTGTTTCCGCGATGTCGCTTTCCATCCTGGCGTAAGTGCGCTGACTGCGCTCGAAGCCGGCAGCGCTTTCGACTGCGCGGTGTTCGTCGTGCCGTTCCAGGTACTCGCGCGCGCGCTCGCCAGCGTAAGCGAGGCCGGCGTGAGCGCGGCGGCCGTGGCCTGCGCAAGCAAGGGCTTCGAACTCGACACGCATCGCATGGCGCACGAGATCGTGGCCGCTGCATGGTCCGGACCGGTGCCGTTCGCGCAGCTGTCGGGGCCGAACTTCGCTACCGAGGTCATGCACGAGGCGCCGGCTGCGATCACCATCGGCGCCTCCAGCGCCGAGCTCGGCGAGTTGCTCACCGGCGCCATGCACAGTGCGCGCTTCCGTCCCTACTACACTGACGACGTGATCGGGGTGGAAGTGGGCGGCGCGTTGAAGAATGTCATCGCGATCGCCGCGGGTATCGCCGACGGCCTCGCGCTGGGCTCGAATACGCGGGCTGCGCTGATCACGCGCGGCCTCGCGGAGATTGCCCGCTTCGGCGCCGCGCGCGGCGGGCGCACGGAGACCTTCATGGGGTTGTCGGGCATGGGCGATCTCGTGCTGACCTGTACCGACGACCAGTCGCGCAATCGTCGCTTCGGCCTTGCGCTTGCCGGCTCCGGTGACGTCGAGGCCGCGGCGCGCGAGGTCGGCGCGCTGGTCGAAGGCGTTGCCACCGCGCACGCAGTGGCCGAGATCGCGGCCGCGCAGGGCATCGAAATGCCGATCGTCACCGCGGTCGCCTCGGTGCTCGCCGGTACGAGCACGCCGATGGCCGCGGTCGAGAGCCTGCTCAATCGCGACCTCACCGCCGAGACCGAACGCGTCACCTGAACACCGGCTGCCGCGCTCCGCACTTCCAGCACGCGGGCGTCGGCAACGCGACCCGCTGCGTCGAAAGCCGACTCCCGTCACATTTTCCCTCTCAAGCCTCGCCGCGCTCCTGCCGTTGACCGTTACGCGGGCAACGCCGGCCGCGCGTCGCCATTCGCCGTCGTCGCGCCCGCAGGGTGAACGAAGCGGGAGAGACGAGCATGAGATTCAGGAAAGCACGCTTGACCTTCATCGATTTCACGGCGTTCGTCATCGTGGTCAGCATACTCACGGGTGCCGCGGCGCCCCGCCTGGTGCCGCTCGAGGAGCCCTCGCGCGAAGACGCGCTACACGCGCTGGCCGGATCGATGCGCAGTGCGAGCGCCCTGGTCCATGCGCTGTGGCAGGCCGAAGGCAGCCGCAGCAGCAGCGTGGATCTCGATGGCACCATCGTCGCGGTCGATGCGCGCGGCTTCCCGACGCAGGTATCGATCCGCGATGCGCTCGGCAGCGACCCGGCCAATGCGAGCAGCGGCTTCGTCGAAGTCGCGCCGCGCTCGGGGGTGTTCGCGCCGGTCGGCGCCGCCGGCGCGGCGGAGTGCAACGTGACCTACCGCAGCGCCACGGCGACGACTCCGCCGCAGGTCGTGGTGAGCACCGGCCGCTGCGGCTGAGTTCGAGCGTCCGCGTCGCGCCTTACCCGGCGCCGGCGTAGCCGTGCTGCCGCCAGGCTTCGTAGACGGCAACCGCGACGGCGTTGGACAGATTCAGACTGCGGTTGCCCGGACACATCGGCAGGCGCACGACGCGGGCCAGCTCGTCGCGCGTCAGCACGGCGTCTGGCAGGCCGCGCGATTCGGGCCCGAACAGCAGTACGCTGCCGGTAGGGAAGCGGACCGCGTCCAGGCGACAGCTCGCGCGCGTCGAGAAAGCGAACACCGGCGCCGGCGCGAGGGTTTGCAGGCAGGCGTCCAGCGTAGCGTGCACGCGGAGTTCGGCATACTCGTGGTAGTCGAGTCCCGCGCGGCGCAGATCGCGGTCGGCGAGACCAAAGCCGAGCGGTTCGACGAGGTGCAGGCGAGCGCCCGTGTTCGCGCACAGGCGTATAATGTTGCCGGTATTGGGCGGGATCTCCGGCTCGTAGAGCACGATGTCGAACACGTCGTCGTCCCGTTCCCGCTCCTGGATTCCTCCGTCTGCCTGCCGCGAGACCACCTCGTCCCATGTCCGACCAGCACACGCCCGACCCACGCCTCGCCATCGACTTCTGCGGCCTCGCGATGGCTTCGCCGCTGGTCTTGCTGTCGGGCTGCGTCGGTTTCGGCGAGGAGTATACGCGGGTTGCCGGTTTCTCCAATGCCGATGTCGGCGCGGTCTGCCTGAAGGGAACGACGCTCGAGCCGCGTCTCGGCAACCGTGCGCACCGCGTCTATGAAACCCCCGGCGGCATGCTGAACGCCATCGGGCTGCAGAATCCGGGCGCGCGCCGCGTGGTCGACGAGATCCTGCCGGCGCTCGATTTCAACGAGACACGTTTCGTCGCCAACGTCTCTGGTTCGACTATCGAGGAGTACGAGGCGGTCACTCGCATCTTCGACGATTCGCCCATCGACGCCATCGAGATCAACATCTCCTGCCCCAACGTGAAGGAGGGCGGCGTCACGTTCGGCAATGACCCGGACATGTCCGCGCGTGTCGTCGCCGCCTGTCGTCGGGCGACGAGCAAGCCGCTGATCACCAAGCTTTCGCCCAACCAGACCGATATCGCCGAAAACGCCAGGCGCTGCATCGACGCCGGAACGAACGCGTTCGCCGTCATCAACACGCTGATGGGCATGGCGATCGACATCGAACGCCGTCAACCCGTGATCGGCAACAACCAGGGCGGCTTGTCGGGGCCAGCGATCAAGCCGATCGCGGTGTTCAAGGTCTTCCAGGTCAGCCAGGTCGCGCGCGCGCACGGGATACCGATTATCGGCCAGGGTGGGGTGACCTGCGCGGCCGACGCGATCGAGTTCCTGCTCGCCGGGGCGAGTGCCGTCGGCGTCGGCACGGGGCTGTTCTACGAGCCTCTGGTGTGCCGCGAGATCAATGCCGGCATCGCGGATTATCTCGACCGTCACGGCATCGCCCACGTCGCCGACCTGAGCGGCACGCTGACGCTGAACGGAACCTGAGCTGCGGCGTCAGCCCGGATCGCCGGCGGCCTTTCGCGCGCGCTTCAAAAATACCTGCATTTCCTTTGCTGCCTGCACGTCGCCGCGGCGCTCCGCGACCGCGATGCCCGACGCGAACGCCTCGGCTGCGCGTGTGTGCTCGCCGTTCGCCGCGAGGGCGCGTCCGAGCAGCTTCCAGGCCGCGGAGTAGTCGGGATCCCGGGCGACGGCCTCGGCGAGATGCTCGGCAGCCCTGGCCGGGTCGTCCTTGAGGTAGGCATTGCCGAGACCAAAACGCAGCATCGCGGAATCCTGGCCGTCGGCGAGCATCTTCTCCAGGCGCTCGATCATGTGACTCAGCTCCGCCAGAACGACGGTGTCAGGAGCACCAGCAGCGTGAAGATCTCGAGCCGTCCGAGCAGCATCGCCAGACACAGCAGGTACTTCGCGACGGCGGAAATGTCCCCGTAGTGCAGGCTTACCGTGCCGAGGCCAGGGCCGAGATTGTTGAGACAGGCGGCGACCGCCGAGAACGCGGTGACCTGGTCGAGCCCGGTCGCCATCA
>JAPOKK010000163.1 GCA_029977665.1 Pseudomonadota bacterium
CGGCTCGATCCGCAGCCGAAGTTGTCGCGCGCGAGCAGCACGCTCGCTCCCTGGTAGCGCGCCTGGTTGAGCACGAAGTCCGGGTTCAGCGGGCGCTTGCTGCAGTCCTGGTCCGGCTCGCCCTTGTCCAGGTAGCGCCATTCGTCGAACAGGTTGGGACCAAAGCCGCTGCGCTTGATCGACTTCAGGAACTGCTTGGGGATGATGGCATCGGTGTCGACGTTGGGACGGTCGATCGGCACCACCAGGCCGGTCATGCGGGTGAAAGCTTCCATCGTTCTCAGAACTCCCGGACGTCGACGAAATGGCCGGCGATCGCGGCTGCCGCTGCCATCGCCGGGCTGACCAGGTGGGTACGCCCACCGCGGCCCTGGCGTCCTTCGAAATTACGGTTGGAGGTGCTCGCGCAGCGTTCGCCCGGCTCGAGCTGGTCCGGGTTCATGCCCAGGCACATGGAGCAACCCGGTTCGCGCCATTCGAAACCGGCGGCACGGAAGACCTCGTCCAGCCCCTCGGCCTCCGCCTGCTGCTTGACCAGGCCGGAGCCCGGCACCACCAGAACCGCCTTGACGCCGGCGGCCTTGTGCCGCCCCTTGATGACGCCGGCGGCTTCGCGCAGGTCCTCGATGCGCGAATTGGTGCACGAGCCGATGAAGACCTTGTCGACCGGAATGTCGGTGATCGCCCGGCCGGGCTCGAGATCCATGTAGGCGAGCGCGTTCATCAGGCCAACGCGGCGCGTTTCGTCCTCGATGCCGCGCGGATCGGGCACGCTCGCGCCCACCGGTACGACCATCTCGGGCGACGTCCCCCAGGAGACCTGGGGCTGGATGTCCGCGGCCTCGAACACGTGCTCGGTGTCGAAGCGCGCACCGTCGTCGGAGCGCAGCTCGCGCCAGGCGGCGAGCGCGCGTTCCCAGTCCTCGCCCTGCGGCGCCAGCGGGCGGCCCTGTACGTAGTCGCGCGTGACGTCGTCGAAGGCGACCAGCCCCGCGCGGCCGCCGGCCTCGATGGACATGTTGCATACCGTCATGCGGCCTTCCATGCTGAGCGCACGAATCGCCTCGCCGGCATATTCCATGGTGTGTCCGGTGGCGCCGGCCGTACCGATCGCGCCGATGACGTGCAGGATGAGATCCTTCGCCGTCACGCCCGCGGGCAGCGTGCCGTTGACCGTGATGCGCATGTTCTTCGCCTTGCGCAGCACCAGGCACTGGGTGGCGAGCACGTGCTCGATTTCCGACGTGCCGATGCCGAACGCGAGCGCGGCGAGCGCGCCGTTCGTCGCGGTGTGCGAATCGCCGCAGACGATCGTCATCCCGGGCAGGCTCCAGCCCTGCTCGGGGCCGGTGACGTGCACGATGCCCTGGCGCACGTCACCGATGTCGTAATGGGTGATGCCGTAGCGCCGGCAATTTTGCGTCAGGGTCTCGAGCTGCACCCGCGCGACCGGGTCGGTGATATTGGTGACGTCCACGGTCGGCACGTTATGGTCGGACACCGCCTTGGTCGCCGCCACCCGCCAGGGTTTGCGGCCGGCCAGTTCGAGGCCTTCGAAGGCCTGCGGCGAGGTCACTTCGTGCGCGATGTGGCGATCGATGTAGATCAGCGCACTGCCGTCGTCGAAGCTGCGCACCAGGTGCTGATCCCAGAGCTTGTCATATAAGGTTTTCGCGGACATGGGTCGTGCATGCGGTCAGGGGGAGCGCGATTCTAACACCTCCGACCTTGGGAGGCCGGCGGGAACTCGGGTACACTCCCGCCGTCAAAAAACCCCATGCCCTTCACCCGCCGAGACCCGAGGCCCCCACCAGACATGCGTAGATCCGTCCCGCTGCTCCTGCTTCTCGCCCTCACCGCCGGTACCGCCCGGGCAGATTTCAACGACGGCGTGGTCGCGCTCATGATGGGCAAGTACGAACAGGCGCTGCAGACATTCGTGCCGCTCGCCGAGACCTCGGATCACGCCTTCGCCCAGTACTTCCTCGGGCGTATGTACGCGGCCGGTCAAGGTGTGGAGAAGAGCAGCGAGACGGCGGCCGGCTGGTATCGCAAGGCCGCCGAAAAGGGCGTTGCCGATGCGCAGGTACGTCTGGGCGAAATGTACGAGAACGGCGACGGCGTGCCGGCGGACATGGAGTACGCCTATGGCTGGTACAGCGTCGCCGCCCACCTCGGCAACCCCAAGGGCAACGAGGGGCAGGAGCGTGCCATCGGGGCGCTGTCGGCCAGCGAGCGCGTGGAGGCCGAGAAACTCGCGCGCGAGTTCATCAAGCAGTACGGCAACGTCCCCAAGAGCACCGCGCGACAGCAATGAGCCGGCGCCGCAGCCACGGCGACGTGGCGGCAGGTGCGTGGCTCAGACGGTCAGGTTGACGTAGGAGCCGCGCGCGAAGGACGTCTCCGCACCGCCCATCTGCTCGATCATGCGCGTCAGTGCGAGTGCCGGCACGCGCAGCGACTGGTGCCTGGCATCGCGCCACTTCCAGGCCTGCTCGGCACCATCGCGGACATGCCCCGGCGCCTGGCGCACGGCCGCCGCCGCGCGTACTCGCGACGGCGCGAGTGGCGCCGCGCGACGCGTCTCGCCACTGCCGCTGATGCGATAGGTCGTCGTCGATATCGCCACGCACAAGCTCCTAGTGCCTACTGGCCCCGCAGCTGCCGGTCCGTATGCGGGGTGTCCCCGGCACCGCAGCCGCGGACCGTATGGCCCGGCGGTTCAAGGATGCCTGCCGCGCATCATGCCCGAAACTCGCGGCCGTGGCGAGCCTCAGGTCCGCGGCGGCGGCGCGCGGCCCTCAGAAACGCCGGTGCAGTGTCGGCAGCACGATGTCGCCGAACCACTCGACAGCGCCGTCCGCGCCGATGCGCACGCTGGCCGCGAGCATGCCGGTGGTGGGATCGTGCCCGATGTCGTTCAACTCGAGCCCCTCGAGTTCCTCTTCGAGCTCGTCGAAGCCGCCGAACTCGTCGTCGAGGTCCTCGAACAGGGGCTCGTCGTCGGCCGGCGGCGCGGGTTCGGGCTCGACAGTCGGGGCTTCGAACTCCTCGACGGCCTCGTCGAGATCGGACGGCGGCGCCTCCTCCATGACGGGTTCCTCGAGCGGCGCGAAGGCCGGCTCTTCGAGCGCCTCGGCCGATTCCTCCGGCGGCGCCTCGTCACTCGCCTCGAGCGGCTCGAGCGTCTCTTCGGCCTCGATGACGTCGCCGAACGTCTCTTCGAACTCGTCACCGAAATCGTCACCGAACTGCTCGGCCTCGCGGACTTCGAGGTAGGCCCGGAGGTCGGCCTGGTAGTCGCGGAAATTGGTGAGCTCCTGGCGATAGCCCGCGATCAGCCGCTGGCCCTCGGCCGGGTCCATGGCGCCCGCCGCCAGCAATTCCTCGAGCCGCGCGATGCGCGCTTCCAACGTCTCGATCAGCACCGCCAGTTCGGCCTCCGTGACGCCAGGCGCGCAGCCTTCGGCATCCTCGCACTGGTCGAGCGAGAGCGCGATGCCGTTGCCGATGACGCCGAACAGCGAGAGATCTTCCTCGAACAACGACGCATCGACGAAAGCCACCGCCTGCAACACGGACAGTACCGCCGCCGGGTTGGGGAAGGACACCCGCACGTTCTGGAACAGGCTGGATGCATTCGGCAAGCCGAGCAGTTCGGCAATCGACGCGGCGAGTGCCGAGTCTGGCACGCTGATATCGGATTCGGTCGCGTTCGAACGCACGTTGAACGTCACCTGCTGGACGGCTGCCGTGTCGCTCTGCGCGACGGCGACTTCGCCCCGGGCGAGGTTCATGATCATGTTGGTGGTGTTGAGCACCTCGTTGGTCGCGGCAAGGATCGCGCGACCGCCGTTGAAGGTCACCGTGCCGCTCCCGGGACCGGCGATGTTGCCGGGCGCCGTGCCGTCGCCGAGACCGTCGAACACGCTGGCGGGGCGCACGAACGGTTCCTGGCCGAGCGCGAAGAAAGCGAACTCGCCCTGGCCCGGACCACCCGCGGTGACCTCGAGTGTCCCGCCACCGCTCGCCGGCGCGAACTCGATCGCGGTGCCGACCAGCACCAGGTTGCCCCCGGTCACGAAATCGCGCGATACGCGGATGTAGTCAGCCGTCGCCGATAGCAACACGCCGTCGAGCGGCGCCGTGCTGACCGGGTCCGGCACGAACAAGCCGCCGATGGAGAGCGTGCCATCGAAACCGGCGAACGCCGCATGGCTGACATGGCCGACACCGTCAATCGCGTCGATGAACATGTCGGTACCTGCCGGTGGCACGAGGCTGAGCACGACCCCGCCCAGTCCGGTGACGGGTCCGTTGAAATCGAACACGCCGGTAGTGCTGGTCATGCTGACATCGGCCGCGATATCGACGGCGTCGAAACGCAGGCTGCCGCCGGTCAAGGCGCCACGCAGGGCGGCACGCCCTCGGTAGGTCTGAGCGCCGCCGCTGGTCACGCTGGCGCCGAATCGTGCCGTGCCCGTAGCCGTTTCGACGGTCAGGATTCCGCCCACCTCGAGCGGCCCCGGAATGACGATGTCTCCGGCCCCATCGGCATCGAGCAGCAGGTTGCCGCTGCGATTGATCGGGCCCGAAAGCCGCACACCGAGCGTGCCGACGAAGTTGCGCTCGCCGGTCAGCTCGATGGCGGGCGCCGTGATGGTACCGGCGACCGAGGCCGCGCTGCCCGGCGTCTGCGGGAGCGTCAGCGCGCTCGCCTGTGTCGCCGTGAGATTCTCGACGCCCGAGAAGGCGGCCTGATTGAGCACCGAGCCGCCGGGGAAAGCACGCACGAAACCGGCACCGTCACCCGGCCCCGGGATGACCCATTGCGTGGCGAAGCTCGTGCGCAGCGTGTCCCGCGCGCCGGCGCCCGAATCGCCGTCGAGATTGATGCTGACGGTGTTACCGGTCGGCGCGGTGGCGAGCGTGACGACATCGTTACCGGCCCCGGCGTCGAGGTTCTCGATCTGGCTGAACCCACCGCTGGCGAGATTGCTCTGGCCGGCATTGCTGGTCATGCCGCTCGCATCGATCGTGGCAATCGTCGCCGTGACGGCCTTGGTCACGGCGAGGGTATCGCTACCGCCACCACCGACTAAGGCGCCAGCGAACGTGTTCGTGCCGAGGTCGAACGTATCCGCACCGACATCGGTAAACGCCCCGCCGCCGACCGTGGAATCGATGCGGTCGATGTTGACCAGGCGCGTCTGACCGCCGGCCGGGTTGGTGTAGTTGACGATGTCGGCACCGTCGATGGTGAACAGGTCGGCGCCGACCGACCCCATCAGAACGTTCGTGCCGCCGCTGCCGTCGAAACCGATCTCGGCGAAGGGATTGCCCGGGTCGCCGCCGTCGAGTTCGATGTCGGCCGCACCCGTGCCGAAGATGACCGTGTCGTCGCCGTTGCCGGCGAGGACGTTGAAATTAACGAAGTCGTTGACCGCGATGTTCGCCAGCGAATTACCGAACGAGCCGGTGTTCGTCCCCGTGATGAGCCAGAACGTATCCGTGTCCGGACCGATCAGCGTGCCCTTGTTGTTGCCGGTGAAATCCTCCACACCGCTGAACTGGCCGGAAATCATGTCGACCGGGGTTCCGTTGATCGTGCCCGCCTGCTCGTTGCCGCCGGCATCGGCGGCGCTGACGATCTGCGCGAGGTCCGAGCCCGAGAAATCGATCAGGTCGTTGTCGCCGGCACCGATCCCGAGGTCGATGTCACCGACGACGCGCGACTGGTCGGCGCCGGGCGGCGCGCCGGTCGGGGTGCCGAAATTGACCCGGTCGTCGCCGGCACCGCCGACGATAGTGGCGGTGAGTACCACGTCGTTGACGAGATTGAAGGTGTCGTTGTCCGCGCCCCCGACCAGGTTCGCGGCAGCCGAACTCGCGGTGACGTTGAACACGTCGTCGCCACCCACACCGTCGGCGTCGCCGCTCAGGGTGCCGCCAACGAAATCGAACGTGTCGCCGCCGGCGCTGCCGACCAGGTTCTCGATGTTCTGCCACGCGTTGACGGCATTCGAGGTCCCGCTATCGACGCCGTTCACGGTGTACTGGGTGTCGCCGACGAGGCGATCTGCCGTACCGCCGGCACCGTCCAGTGTCCCCGACAGGGTGCCGCCGCTGACGGAGAACGTGTCGTTGGCCGAAGAGCCGGTGAGGTCGGCGATGTCGATGAAGGTCGCGGTCTGGCCGGCAGCCGTGACGGTGCCGTCGTTGGCACCGTCGCCGACGTCGCCGCGCAGGTCGAAGGTGAGCGCCGCGCTGGTGCCCGTGATGAGGTCGGCACCGCCCGCACCGTCGATGGTGCCGCTGAGTGCCGCCGTGGCGCCGCTGAACGTGAACGTGTTCGCCGCGGCGGTACCGGTGAGGTCCTCGATGTTCTGCCACGCCGCCACCGCCGTGGAAAAGCCGGACGCGTCGCCGTTGATCGTGTAGTCGAGATCGCCGGACAGGCTGTCCGTGCCACCGAGTCCGTCCAGCGTGCCCGAGAGGCTGCCCCCGGCAATGACGAAAGCATCGTCGCCGCCGCCGCGCCCGCGCAGGTTTTCGATGTTCTGCCAGGTCGCGACGGCGCTCGAGCTACCGGCGTCGGCGCCGGTAAGGGTATAGCTCGCATCACCCTCGAGCCGGTCGCCGGCGCCGCCGGCGCCGTCTGCGATGCCTGACAGCGTGCCGCCGCTGACCGTGAACGTGTCGGCCGCCGAGGATCCGGTGAGGTTGGCGATGTCGACGAAGCTCGCGGTCTGACCGCCTGCCGTGACGGTACCGTCGTCGGCGCCGTCGCCGACATCGGCACGCACGTCGAAGGCGAGTGCCGCGGTGGTGCCGCTGATGGTATCGGTGCCGCCGGCGCCATCGATGGTGCCGGTCAGCCCGGCCGTGGCGCCGTCGAACGTGAAGCTATTGGCCGCACCGGTGCCGGTGAGATTCTCGATGTTCTGCCAGGCAGCGATGGCATCGGAGCTGCCGGCGCCCGCACCGTCGATGGTGTAGTTGACGTCACCGGCGAGCGTGTCGCCGCTGCCGCCGGCACCGTCCAGGGTGCCCGACAAGGTGCCGCCGCTCACGGTGAAGCTGTCGTCGAGCGACGAGCCCGTCAGGTTGGCGATGTCGATGAAATCCGTCTGCACGCCGTTGGCGGTCACACGGCCGTCGTCGGCGCCGTTACCGACGTCACCACGCAGATCGAAGGTCAGCGCGGCGGTAGTCCCTGCAATCGTGTCGCTGCCGCCGTTACCGTCAAGCGTGCCGGACAACGACGCGCCCGCGCCGCTGAATGTGATCGTGTCATTACCGGCGGTGCCGAGGAGCTGTTCGATGTTCTGCCAGCTCGGACCACTGCCGGAGAGCACCGAGCTCGTGCCCTGGTCGGCGCCGGTCACCGTGTAGGTCACCGTGCCCAGCGCGCCGCCGGCGAGCGTGTCGCCGGTATTCGCGCCCGCGGCGAGACGTTCGACGCTGGCGTAGGCCATGCTCGCTGCGCCGAACGTGACCGTGCCCTGGTCGGCCGCGCTGGCGGTGAACGTTATCGCGCCGGTCGGGGCGAGGAAATCGCCGAGGTCGAGGAAATCCCCGTTTGCACCCTGGGTGCCGCCATCGATGCTGTCGACGGCAAGACCGTCGGCGAAATCGAACAGGTCGTCTCCCGCGCCGCCATCGAGGGCGACGGTCTCGCCGCCACCGTCGTCGATGGCAGCATCGAGATTGAACGTGTCGTTACCACCGAAGCCGTTCAGCGTCACGGTCTGCGCATCGATGTCGGCGTCGAGTTGGAAGACGTCGCTCCCCTCGCCGCCGCCGACGACGATCGAATTACCGATCGCGGCAGTCAGCAGCACGGAGGTATCGAACGTCGCACCGGCGTCGTCCTGACCGAAGCGTGCGTCGATCCGTTCGACGCTGAGCGGCGTGGTGCGAAATACCAGGTCGCCGCTCGCGGCGACCGTGAGGCGATCCAGGGCGACATCGCCGGAGTAACCATTACTCCCATCGAAAATCAGCGCCTTGCCCACGCCGCTGGTGCGGATGTCGAGGAAATCGGTACCGGCGGCCGTATTGATACCGTCGATGCGCAGCGTCTCCGGCGAGGTCACGAAGACGAAGCTGCCGTTGGTCTGGGTGACGAGGCGCAGGCCGCCGCCGGCGCTATCGACCGATACGGAGAGCGGCGCGCCACCAGCGCCGATATCGTCGCGCGCGGTCAAGACGAGATCGCCGTTGGCCTTCGTCAGAGTCATGCCGCCGGGATCCAGGATGCTACCCGCAGCACCGGTACCGGCAGTGACGGATTGTGGATCGGCGCCGGTGAAGCCGGCCGCACCGGCGCCGGCAAACCGGATGTCGCCGTCCGCCTCCAGATCGCCGGCACCGAGCGTGAACGCGTTCTCGATGACTAGCGCGCCGCCGCTGGCATTTACGTCGACCGTCCCCGCAAGGGAAATCGGCGTACCGGGCCCGCCGGCGGCAAGTTCGAGATCGCCGCCGGCACCGCTTTTGGTCAGCGTGTCGCTCGCGGTCAAGGTACCGCCGCTGGCCGCGATGCGCTGGGTGGCATTACCGTCGAGGGTCGCCGCGGCGTCGAAGCGCACGTCGGTGCCCGCGGTGATATTGCCCGCAGCCGTGAACGCTTCGGAGACGACGAGATCGCCGCTCGACACCGAGACGTCATCGGCCAGGTCGATGGCCGTGGCCCCGGAAAGCGTGAGGTCCGTGCCGATCGTCTTGGTGAGGGTGGATTGCGCGAGCAGGCTGGCGCCGGCATCGACGAGCTGTGCACCGGCGCCGTCGAGCGTCGCTGCAGCGGTTAGACTGACGTCGCCGCTCGCAACGAGATCGCCCGCGGCCGTGAACGCATCCTCGATGACGAGATTGCCATTGTCGACGTCGACCGTGCCGTTCAGGTCCAGTGCCGTCGCGCCGCCCAGCGTCAGGTTGCCCGCGCCGGTTTTGTTGAGACCGTCGGCCGTCAACGTGCCGCCTTCGGCGTCAATGCGCTGATCGACCGCACCGTCCAGCGTACCCGCGGCGCCGGTCAGCGTGAGATCGCCGCTCGCCAGCAGATCCCCCGCGGCCGTGAACGCATCCTCGATGACGAGATTGCCAGCGTCGAC
>JAPOKK010000132.1 GCA_029977665.1 Pseudomonadota bacterium
AGAAACTCATGCTATCATCCCGCAAAAAACCAGCCGCGCCAGGGGGATGCGGGCACGATGATTAAACAGCGGACCCTGAAGAATGTCATTCGGGCAACCGGCGTTGGCCTGCATACCGGCCGCAAAGTGTTCCTCACGTTGCGCCCGGCACCGCCCGACACCGGCATCGTCTTCCGTCGCGAAGACCTCGACACGCCGGTCGAAATTCCGGCCAAGGCCTCCAACGTCGGTGACACCAGCCTGTCGACCAGCCTGATCTGCGGTAACGTCAAGGTATCCACCGTCGAGCACCTGCTCTCGGCGTTTGCCGGTCTCGGCATAGACAACGCCTATGTCGACCTGAGCGCCGCCGAGGTGCCGATCATGGATGGCAGCGCCGGGCCGTTCGTCTTCCTGATCCAGTCGGCAGGTGTCGAAGAGCAGAACCGGGCCAAGAAGTTCATCCGCATCAAGCGCGAGGTTTCGGTCGAAGAGGGCGACAAATGGGCTCGTTTCGAGCCGTTCGACGGCTTCAAGGTGTCGTTCGCGATCGAATTCGACCATCCCATCTTCCATCAGCGCAGCAAGCACGCCGAGATCGACTTTTCCACCACATCGTTCGTCAAGGAAGTCAGCCGTGCGCGGACCTTCGGTTTCATGAAGGACGTGGAAGTACTGCGCGCGCAGAACCTGGCACTCGGTGGCAGCCTCGACAATGCGGTGGTCGTCGATTACTACCGCGTCCTCAACGAGGACGGGCTGCGTTACGAGGACGAGTTCGTGAAGCACAAGATCCTCGATGCCATCGGTGATCTCTACCTGCTCGGGCACAGCCTCATCGGCGCGTTCCACGGTTACAAGTCCGGTCACGAACTGAACAACCGCCTGTTACGCAAGGTCCTCGCCGACGAGGATGCCTGGGAACTGCTGTCCTACGAGGCGCCCGAAGACGCTCCGATCGTCTTCATGCAGCCGATTCCGGCGAACTGAACGCTGCCCGGCGCGGTCTCAGCCGCGCTCCTCGCGCTGGCGCCTGCCACGCTGTGCGAGGCGGCGCAGCGCTGCGCGCAGGCGCTCGTCCCCGACATGCTCCGCCTGGGCCTCGATGGCGGCCGCCGCGGCACTGCTCATGTGCGCCCTGGCAGGCATGGGCGGCGCTGCCGCGGCTGGAGCGCGGTTACGTACGCGCAGGCTGCGTACGCCGGCGAACTCGGGTTCCGGCGGCAGCGCCGCGATGATCTCCGGGGTACGGTAGCGGAGCTGTGTGGCCCAGGCCGCGCTGTCCGCATGGACCACCAGGCAGCCGTCGCGCACCGCGGCGAGTCGAACGTGAGCGCGCAACTGCGGCGGCAAGTCACGCCCGAACAGGCGGTCGAGCGCTTCGAGCCGCTCGGCCTGGGCGGTCAATTGCTTTAACTGTGTCAATCTGGTGACAATACGCCCCAGACGCGCGGGAGAGTTCACGACCGGACGGCTCCTGTAGCGGACGAACGGGGGAATCTAGTCTATCGACGTGACTTGCGCGGCGCGAAGCGCCGGCGCCGGGTAGTCTATATGCTTTGAAAACCGCGCGCAGCGGGCCCGGCGGCCAGGCGGCCGGCGGACCACGGACGGCGCCGCGGCAGTCCTCGATGCGCCGGACGACGCCTGGTGCAGACACTCAACCGCAAGATATCTGTTCGAGCCCGACGATTCGCATGGAGATACTTCTCATATCGAAAAAGCGCGGCACGACGGCGACCGTTCGTGTCAGCTGGTGGCGCTTGGTTCTGCTCGCCCTCGGCATCGTCATGACAACCGCATTCGCCGCCTGGTGGGGTTACGCGCTCGGTGGCGATGACATGCTCGAGACGGTGCTCAACAATCCGGAGCGATCGACCAGTATCTGGCAACGTGAACTGCTGCAGCAGAGCCGTTTCCTCGAAGACCTGCGCCGCGACCTCGATGCCGACCTCAGCGTCCTGTCGAGTTCGGTCGGCCGTATGCAGGGATCACTCACGCGCCTGGACGCCGTTGCCGAGCACGTGCTCGAAAGCAACGGCCTGGATGCCGAGGAATTTGCGTTTCCGAGCCCGCCGCCGGTCGGCGGCCCGCACGGCGAACCGAGTGAGCCGCCTGCCTGGGACGGCCTGCTGGCCAATCTCGAAGCGCTGGCAGCGGAACTCGAGTTGCGCGATGCGCGACTCGCGATGCTGGAAAGCTTCATGCTCGACAAGCAGCAGGCGGACGACACCCAGCCCCTCGGGCGTCCCCTGGAGGATGCCTGGATTTCCTCGGGCTATGGCTACCGGACGGACCCGGTGACCGGCCGGCGCGAATTTCATCGCGGCATCGACTTCGCCGGCAAGCCCGGGCTCGAGGTGCGCGCGGTTGCCGATGGCGTCGTGATCTGGTCCGGCAAGCGCTGGGGGTATGGCAACCTGGTCGAACTCAGCCACGGTAACGGTTATGTCACGCGCTATGCCCACAATCGCGTCAACCTCGTCAAGGTCGGTGAAAAAGTCGATAAGAATCAACCGATAGCCCTGCTCGGCTCGTCGGGCCGCGCGACCGGGCCGCACGTCCACTTCGAGGTCGTGCGCAACGACGCGCACGTCAATCCGCTGAAGTTCATCAAGCGCCAGGGCCAGCACTGAGCCAGCATTGAGCGCGGACCTGCGCGGCCCCGCAGCGCGGCGCGCGACGGCCGCGGTGGCCACGGCGCAGATGGCCTTGTTTGCTACAATGCCGCGGCCCGGCAACAGCGCCGCGGCCGCCCCCGAATCAGTCTGACGCAATTCCTCGAAGGTCCCATGTCGGCAACCTCAAAGTCATTACCTGCACGCCTGGTCCAGGCCGTTTTCGGCTCCCGTAACGATCGCCTGCTCAAGCGGATGCACAAGACGGTCGCCGAAATCAATGCGCTCGAGCCCGCCATGGAGGCGCTCAGCGACGACCAGCTGCGCGCCAAGACCGGCGAGTTCCGCCAACGTTACCGCGACGGTGCCACGCTGGACGACCTCCTGCCGGAAGCGTTCGCGGTCGTGCGTGAGACCGGCCGGCGGGTGCTCGGCATGCGTCACTTCGATGTCCAGCTGATCGGTGGCATGGTCCTGCACAGTGGCAAGATTGCCGAGATGCGGACCGGCGAGGGCAAGACGCTGGTCGCGACCCTGCCGGCTTACCTGAACGCGCTGTCCGGTCAGTCGGTGCACGTGATCACCGTCAACGATTACCTCGCGCGTCGCGACGCCGAATGGATGGGCAAGATCTACAACGCCCTGGACATGTCCGTCGGCGTCGTGCTCGGTGGTATGAACGGCGCCGACCGCCAGCGCTCCTACAGCTGCGCGATCACCTACGGCACCAACAACGAGTTCGGCTTCGACTACCTGCGCGACAACATGGCGTTCCACCCCGAGCAACGGGTGCAGCGCGACCTGACCTACGCCATCGTCGACGAAGTCGACTCGATTCTCATCGACGAGGCGCGCACGCCGCTGATCATCTCCGGCCCCACCGACGATCGCAGCGACCTCTACGTACAGATCGACAAGCTCATTCCGCAGCTCACGCGCCAGCAGGAAGAGGATGGCCCGGGCGATTTCACCGTCGACGAGAAATCGCGCCAGGTCTACCTGACCGAAGAAGGCCACGAGCACGTCGAGGAACTGTTGTCGAACGTCGGCCTGCTCGCCGCCGGCGACAGCCTCTACAGTGCGGCGAACATCTCGCTGATGCACCACGTCTACGCGGCGTTGCGGGCGCACGCGCTGTTCCAGGCCAACGTGGACTACGTGGTCAAGGATGGCGAGATCGTCATCGTCGACGAGTTCACCGGCCGTACCATGCCGGGGCGGCGCTGGTCCGAGGGGCTGCACCAGGCGGTCGAGGCGAAGGAAGGCGTGGCCATCCAGCAGGAGAACCAGACGCTCGCTTCGATCACCTACCAGAACTACTTCCGCCTCTACGACAAGCTTTCCGGCATGACCGGTACCGCGGACACCGAGGCCTACGAGTTCCAGGAAATCTACGGCCTCGAGGTCGTGGTCATCCCGACCCACAAGCCGATGGTGCGCGACGACCGCGGCGACCTGGTTTATCTCACGGCGAAGGAGAAATTCGACGCCATCATCGAGGACATCTGCGACTGCACCAGTCGCGGCCAGCCGGTGCTGGTGGGTACGACCTCGATCGAAACCTCGGAGTATCTCTCGGGCCTGTTGCGCAAGCGCTCCATCGACCACGAGGTCCTCAACGCCAAGTTCCACGAGAAAGAAGCGCACATCGTTGCCAACGCCGGCCGGCCGGGGCGCGTGACCGTCGCCACCAACATGGCTGGCCGCGGTACCGACATTGTCCTCGGCGGTAACCTCGAGGCCGAGATTGCCGCGCTCGACGAGCCGTCCGACGAGC
This sequence comes from Pseudomonadota bacterium, assembly GCA_029977665.1. Lineage (GTDB taxonomy): Bacteria > Pseudomonadota > Gammaproteobacteria > JACKNG01. Next base: position 4,375 of record JAPOKK010000132.1, read on the forward strand.
AGATCGCGGCGGTCACGGCCGATTGGGAGAAGCGCCACGACGAGGTCCTGACCGCCGGCGGCCTGCACATCATCGGTACCGAGCGGCACGAGTCACGGCGCATCGACAACCAGCTGCGGGGCCGCGCCGGCCGCCAGGGCGACGCCGGCTCGAGCCGCTTCTACCTGTCGCTCGAAGACAACCTCATGCGTATCTTCGCCTCCGAGCGGGTCAGCGGCCTGATGCAAAAGCTCGGCATGCAGGAAGGCGAGGCAATCGAACATCCGTGGGTGACGCGTGCCATCGAGAACGCCCAGCGCAAGGTCGAAGGCCGCAACTTCGACATTCGCAAGCAGCTGCTCGAGTTCGACGACGTCGCCAACGATCAGCGCAAGCACGTCTACGAGCAGCGTCGCGAGCTGATGGAGGCCGAGGACATCTCGGAGAACATCCGTGGCATCCGTCACGACGTGATCAACGAGTTCATCGACAGCTTCATACCGCCCGGCAGCTTCGAAGACACCTGGAACGTGAGCGGCCTGAGCAGTGCGCTCGAGCAGGAGTTCGCGACGAGCTGCGACGTGCAGGGATGGCTGGACACCGAGAACGAGCTCGACGAAGCGATGATCCGCGAGCGCATTCTCGCCGCCGTCGAGCAGACCTACACGGAGAAGGAAGCGCTGGCCGGTGCCGACGTCATGCGCAACTTCGAAAAGGCGGTCATGCTGCAGGTCCTCGACACGCACTGGAAAGAGCACCTGGCCGCGATGGATCACCTGCGGCAGGGCATTCACCTGCGCGGCTTCGCGCAGAAGAACCCCAAGCAGGAATACAAGCGCGAGGCGTTCGAAATGTTCGAACGCATGCTGAGCGAGATCACGCGCGACGTCATCGGCATCCTGTCCAAGGTCGAGGTCAAGCAGAAAGAGGACGTTGCCGCGGTCGAAGAGCAGAACCGTACCGACGAGCAGAGCTACCAGTACCAGTCCGCGGCGACTGCGCCGCCGCCCGAACCCGAGGGTGGGCTTCCGCCGCCGCCGGCCGGAGGCGCTGGCGCCGGCGCGGGTGCGCAACAGGCGCCGTTCGTGCGTGACGGCCGCAAGATCGGCCGCAACGAACCGTGTCCCTGCGGCTCGGGCAAGAAGTACAAGCAGTGCCATGGCCGGCTCAACTGAGGTGGCCGCGGCGATCGAAGCCAGCACCGAGCCGCTGGCCATCGGCGGGGTGCGTCTCGGCGTCGCCGAGAGCGGCACGCGGTATCGCAGCCGCAAGGATCTCTGCCTGATCGAGATCGCACCGGGCGGTGTCACGCATTGCCTGTTCACGAACAACTTGTTCTGCGCCGCGCCCGTGACCCTTGCGCGGCGCCACCTCGCCTCGGGTACGCCCGCGCGTTACCTCGTCGTCAACGCGGGCAACGCGAACGCGGGTACCGGCGAGGCCGGTCTCGCCGCGGCGCTGCGGGTCTGCGCCGCCGTCGCCGCCGAGACCGATGTCGCGCTCGAAGCGGTGCTGCCGTTCTCGACCGGCGTCATCGGTCAGCCGTTGCCGGCCGAGCGGCTGGCCGCAGTCGTGCCGGAACTCGCCGGCGATCTGCGTGCGGATGGCTGGGTTGACGCGGCGGCCGCCATCATGACGACCGACACGCGGGTCAAGCTGCGCAGCGCGCGCGTGAACTGCGGCGAGGGTACCTTCAGCGTGACCGGTATCGCCAAGGGCAGCGGCATGATCAAGCCGGACATGGCGACGATGCTCGCCTACGTCGCGACCGATGCCGCGGTCGCGCCCACGGCGTTGCGCGCGCTCGCCGCCGAAGTCGCCGCGGTCAGCTTCAATCGCATCACCGTCGATGGCGATACGTCGACCAACGACGCGCTGGCCTTGATCGCGACCGGCGCGGCGGGCAACGACCCAGTCGCCGATGCCTCCACACCCGCCTATGAAGCGCTGCGCGCCGCCCTCGAAGCGGTGTGCGTGGCCCTCGCCCAGGACATCGTGCGCGACGGCGAGGGAGCGACGAAGTTCGTGACCGTGCGCGTGGACGGCGGCCACAGCGAGGCCGATTGCCGGCGCGTCGCCTACGCGGTTGCCGAATCGCCCCTGGTCAAGACGGCGCTGTTCGCGAGCGATCCCAACTGGGGGCGGATCCTTGCCGCGATCGGGCGCGCCGGCGCCGAGCGCCTTGCGATCGACGAGGTCGATATCGACATCGGTTCGCTGGCCATCGTGCGCGCCGGCCAGCCGATGGCGGATTTCGACGAGGCGCCGGTTGCGCAGGCGATGAAGCAGGGCGACATCGACATCGACATCCGCATCGGAGCCGGGCCGTGCTCGACCACGGTGTGGACCTGTGACTTCTCCTACGACTACGTCAAGATCAACGCCGAGTACCGCAGCTGAGTGCGCCACGCGGCGTGGCGTACGGCGATGCCCGTGGACGTGACCCCGAAGGCGGGAGAGCCACGACCGGTGCGCGTCGCCGCCGCCGTCATCCGTCGCGACGACGGTGCCGTGCTGCTGGCGAGGCGCCACCCGGAGGCTCACCAGGGTGGCTTGTGGGAGTTCCCGGGCGGTAAGCTCGAACCGCGCGAGCGCGTCGTCGATGCGCTCGCGCGCGAACTTCGCGAGGAACTCGGCATCGACATCGACGGTGCGATACCGCTGATTCGTATCCGCCATGCCTACCCCGACAAGCTCGTCGACATCGCGACACTCGAAGTACGTGCCTGGCGCGGCGAGGCGCACGGACGCGAAGGCCAGCTCGTTCGCTGGGTCATGCCTGGCGAACTCGCGGGCTACCGGTTCCCTGCCGCCAACCTGCCGATCCTCGCGGCGGCCCTGCTGCCGCGCGTGGCGGTACTGGTGGACGTTACCCGCGACAACGCCGAGGGTTGCCTGGGCGAGGTCGACACCTGCCTGGCCGCGGGTGCAGGGCTGGTACGCCTGCGCCTGGCAGCGTCAGGCAGGGCGGGCGCGCACGCGCTCGGCCGTGAGCTGGTAACGCTGTGCCATCGACGCGGTGCCTTGCTGCTGCTCGAGGGCCGCGCGCCTGATGCGCTCGCGATCGGCGCCGACGGCGTACACCTCGCGCCGGACGCCCCGGTTACCGGCGATTCCCTGCCGCCGACACTGCGCGTCAGCGCCGAAGTGCAGGCGCCCGCTGACCTGGCGCGCGCCGCGCGGCTCGGCGCCGATTTCGCCTTCGCCGGTTCGAGCGAGCCGCAGGTGCTCGAAGCGCTCGCGTTCGAGGCGGCCATGCCGCTCTACGCGCCGGTGCCGCGGATGGCGGAACCGGCTTCGGTTGCGGCAGCGGCGACGCAGCTCTGTCGAGCCGGCTGCCAGGGGATCGCGCTGCGCGGTGCTCAGGACGACGGGCTCGTGCCGGCGATAAGCAGCGCTCGCGCGGCGCTCAGCGACGACATCGTCTTCGTCACGTATCCTGGGGGCGCCGGCTGATCCCCTGACAGGCTGGTGGAAAACACCTGCGGGCAAGGTCTGCGGCGTTGCGCACGCGCCGGCGCTCCTCATTTATCCACATCAACTCCGGTCCTCGGCTCGCACGCGCCTTGCAGCCCGCACGCCTCGCGACGATTTTCACCCGCCTGCTAACGCCGGCCCCGCGCCGCGGACGGCGCGTCGCCGACAGCACGGCGCTGCGGGTTCACAGGTCCGGCCTGGCGTTCGCCGCGCGCCTCAGATGCCGCAGCACTGCAGCTCGAAGCGGATGTCGTCAGGCACCTGCGCGGGACGCGATCCGGTTCCCTTCTGCGCATAGAAGCGCACGGTGAAGCGGTGCTTCCCGCCACTGATCTCCGGGTAGATCAGTGCATCTGAGGGCATCACCACGCGCACGATCTGACACGGCGTACCCGGTTCGATCTGCTGCTGGTAGAAACCGCCATGCGCGACGACCGTGCGCGGGTTGCTGCTCTCCCGGATGAGCTTGAGGATCAGGCAGGCGGCACGCTGGATGCCGCGCAGGTCGCGCATCCAGCCGTTGAGGCTCTGCGTGCGCGCGTGCGGATCGGCGTTCAGCCAGTAATGCAGTGCTGGCACGTCGAAGCAGCAGGTCCCCCCGGGGATGCTGATCCTCTGGCGTACCTGGTTGGCCAGCTCGTCGTTACGCAGTCGCTGGCCCGGCTGGCAGTCGGGCGCCTTGATCTCGGCGATGACCTCGCCGATGGCCTGGACGGTCTGGTCCAGGGCCTCGGGATTGACCCCGGGGTTGTTTCTCAAGCCGTTGAAAACGCTGACATCTCTTTCGAGTTCCTTGATCAGCTCGCCCTTGATGTCGGTGCGCACGAGAAAGTCGCAGACTTCGAGCATGCGCGCGAGCGCGTCGCGTGCCTCCCACTCGCCGCCGTTCTTGATACCGATCTCGATACCGCTGAACAGGTGCTCGAGGCGCAGGCAGTTGCGCACGCGCTCGTTCAGCGGTTGCTCGTAGATGACCGGAACATCGGCGTCCGGGAACAGGCTGGCTTGTTTTCCCGATTGGTCAGTGCTCATGGCCAGTGCGTCGTGGCGGCGTCTTGCGGGCGCGCTCGAGATAGGTTCGATGAAGGGCGTCGACGCGGTCGATCAAGGCATCTCGATCACCGTCATTGAGGATGACGTCGTCGGCGATCTGCAGTCGTTGTTCGCGAGTCGCCTGGCTCCGCATGATTGCCATCACTTGCGCGTCTGTCAAATCGTCTCGCGCACGCACGCGTTCGATCTGTGTGGCCGGTTCACAATCGACGACGAGTACTCGTTCGATGAGTTCGTTACGGCCGCCTTCGGCGAGCAGCGGAATGCACAGCAGGCAGTAGGGCGCTTCGATACGCTCGAGTTGTTCGCGCATACGTCGGCGTATGCGCGGATGCAGGATCGCTTCCAGCCGTTTACGTTTGGCCGGGTCGTCGAAGACGATGCCCTTGAGCTTGCGCCGATCGAGCTCGCCGTCGCCGGTGAGGATGTCGGCGCCGAATGCCTCGACCAGCTCGGCGAGCGCCGGCTCGCCGGGCGCGACGACTTCGCGCGCGACGATGTCGGCATCGACCACGGGCACGTCATGGCGAGCCGTGAACAGGTCGCAGACCGTGGTCTTGCCGGAGCCGATACCGCCGGTGACGCCGATGACATAGGTCTTGATCATCGTCCCCGCCATGTCGCTGCGGGCGCGCACGGGCCGGCGGCGGGATTCACAGCCCGCGCCCTGGCGCGAACAGGTTGCCGACGGCATCACCCCAGAACAAGGTGATGATGCCGGCCAGTGCGAGATAGGGTCCGAACGGGATGGGTTCGCTGCGCTTGACGAGGCCGGTCGCGATGAGCCCGATGCCGAGCACGGCGCCGACCGCCGAAGAGAGCAGGATCAGCACCGGCAGGGCCTGCCAGCCGAGCCAGGCACCGAGTGCCGCGAGGAGCTTGAAATCGCCGAAGCCCATGCCTTCCTTGCCGGTGACGAGCTTGAACAGCCAGTACACCGACCACAGGCTGAGGTAACCGAACACCGCGCCCAGCACGGCCGCTTCGAGCGATGTCGCGAACAGTCCGAAAAAGGCGACGATGATGCCCGCCCAGAGCAGCGGTTGGGTCAGCGAATCGGGCAGCAGCTTGGTGTCGTAATCGATCAGTGCCAGCGTGATGAGATACCAGCACAGCAGGGCCGCGGCGAGCACGCGCAGCAGCACGGCGGTGCTGCCGAGGTCGCCGGTGGCGGTGCCGAAGTGCCAGGCCGCGTAGCCCGTGACCAGGCCGGTGAAGAGCTCGACCAGCGGGTAGCGCGCGCCGATTGCCACGCCGCAATGGCGGCAGCGTCCGCGCAGCAGCAGCCAGCTCAACACCGGCACGTTGTCGTGCGCGCCGATCGGTGCGGCGCATGCGGGACAGCGTGAACGCGGCCGCACGAGGTCCAGGGGCGGTTCGGGCGCCGCCTCGGGCAGTTCGAGCAGGCTGCGACACTCCTGCTTCCACTCGCGTTCCATCATCAGCGGCAGGCGGTGGACCACGACGTTGAGAAAGCTGCCGACGAGCAGGCCGAGCACGCTCATGGCGCCGACCAGCAGGGCAGGCTGTTGCAGCAACGGAGTGAGTATCGAGTCCATGGCAGGGAACGGGGTGCCCGCGAGGGTGGAATGGCGTCGATGCGGCGCCGGGTGCGGCCGCGGCCGCCCGCCCGACGCGACTGGTGGCCCGTCAGGTCGTCAGACGACCTGGCCCATCTTGAAGATCGGCAGGTACATCGCAACCACGAGACCGCCGATGAGTACACCGAGCACGGCCATGATGATGGGTTCGAGCAGGCTCGTCAGTGAATCGACGGCGTCGTCGACTTCCTGCTCGTACCAGTCGGCGACCTTGCCGAGCATCTGGTCCAGCGCACCGGATTCCTCGCCGATGGCGACCATCTGGATGACCATGTTGGGGAACACGCCGGAGTCGCGCATGGCCGCCTGCACCTGGGTGCCGGTAGCGATTTCGTCGCGCATCTTCATCGTCGCCTCGTAGTAGACGATGTTGCCGCAGGCGCCAGCGACCGAGGTCATCGCTTCGACCAGCGGCGTGCCGGCAGCAAACATCGTCGACAGCGTGCGTGCGAAACGCGCGATGGCCGACTTGTTGAGGATGTCGCCGAGCACCGGGATCTTCAGCAGCAAGCGGTCGACGAAATGGGCGAAGCGAATCGAGCGTTTCATCATCTGCACGATGAGCACGATGACGCCGATGATGCCACCGATGAGCAGGTACCAGTTGGCTTGGAACCATTTCGACATGTTGATGACGATCTGGGTCAGTGCGGGCAGGTCGCCGTATGACCGACATGTTGCAACGTGCCCCCCTATTCGTG
>JAPOKK010000171.1 GCA_029977665.1 Pseudomonadota bacterium
CAACGAAGCGTACCTGCCATTCGTCCTTAACTCTTGAGTATCGCTCAAAGAAATTCCTAAAGGCTGGGGCGAAATCTGCGCGCGGAGAGACGATGATGTCTACGGAAACCTTTCCGTGCATCTGCTCTAAGATCGCAACAGTTTTGGGGTGAAGCGAGTTGCGCGCGTCGCGTGAGACATCGAACACGCGGTTGTGACGGTCAGCGAGGCCGGCGAGCACGAAGGCCAGCGCGATCACGGCGACCACGGTGCCGGCGTGGCGCATGCGTTGCGCGGTTCTCATGTGAGCGAGCGATCGGCGTCGACGAGCAGCGCGGTCAACGCGAGGAACAGCAGGCTCGCGAGCACGAACCAGGCGATGTCGGCGCTGCTGACGAGCCCGAGCGAGAAGCCGCGCAGCCGGGCGAGCGTGGCATGAGCGCCGATGTGGCTGGCCGCCGGATCGAGCCGCACCGCCCAGTCGAGCAGCCACAGTGCGAGCGAGACGACCAGTGCGACGAGCGCGGCGGCGACCGGCTGGCGCGTCAGCGCCGAACACATCAGGCCGAGACTGACATGCATCAGCGTGAACAGGGCGAGTCCGAGTACGTTGGTGGCGTAGACCCCGGCGTCCAGCGGCGTGCCCCAGAACAAGGTCGCCGGCATCAGCACCACGAGCAGGACGTAGGCGCCGGTGAGGCCGAGCACGCCGCCGAGCTTGCCACCCACGATGTCGAGCGCGCCGAGCGGCGTGGAGTAGAGGAAGCGCAGGGTGCCGTCACGCCGTTCGCCCGCGATCGCGTTCATCGTCAGCAGCGGCGCGACCAGCAGCATGCCGAGATTCGCCGCGGTGAAGTAGGGCAGAAGCACCGCGTTGGTCACGCCGCTCGCGCGCAGCGCCGCCTCGTTTTCGAGGTAGCGCACGACGAGCAGCATGAAGAACAACGCCATGAAGCCTTCGCCGAGGGCGAGCACGATCCACGCGAGCGGGCTGCGGAAGAGCCGTTTCGATTCGCTCGCCGCGAGCGCGCCGATGGCGACGCTCATGCCGCGCGCCCCGCGGTCAGGCGCATGAACAGGTGCTCGAGGGCATCGTAGTCCGACGTCAGCTCGATCAGTCCCCAGCCTGCCGCACTGGCGCTCGCGGCAAAGGCGGCGCGCGCGGACGCGTCGTCGTCGAGATCGATGACGAAGCCGTCGTCGCCGAGCGGTTCGGCTGCATGTACGCCGGCGACTTCGCACACGGCGCTCGGCGCCGGTGGCCGGGTGAAGCGTACGCGGACGCGTCCGCCGGCGCCGCGGTTGTCGGCATCGTGCACGATGCGGCCGTCGTGCAGGATGGCGATGCGCGTGGCGAGCAGGCGTATTTCGCCGAGCACGTGGGTCGAGACCATCACCGCTCGCTCGGCGGCGAGTTCGCCGATGAGCGAGCGTACGTCGCGGATCTGCGCCGGGTCGAGACCGTTGGTCGGCTCGTCCAAGATCAGCACCGACGGGTCGTGGATGATCGCCTGGGCGATGCCGACGCGTTGCTGGTATCCGCGCGAGAGATGGCGGATCAGGCGCCCGCCGACGTCGTCGAGACCGCAGCGCCGGCGTGCGCGTGCGACCGCACCGGCCAGGTCGCGCCGCGCCACGCCGTGGAGCCGCGCGCACAGCGCGAGGTATTCCTCGACGAGCATGTCGTCGTAGAGCGGCGGGGTTTGCGGCAGGTAGCCGAGCGCGTAACGCGCGGCGCGGCCGTCGCGCCGCAGATCGTGGCCGCACACCTCGACCCTACCGGCATCGGCGACGAGGGCGCCGGCCAGGATCTGCATGGTGGTCGACTTGCCGGCGCCGTTCAGGCCGAGGAAGCCGAGCACTTCGCCGCGGCGCAGCGTGATGTCGACGTCGGCGAGCGCGACGCGGCGCCCGAAGCGCCGGCCGAGGCCGCGCGCGGCGAGCAGCACGTCGTGTCCGTGGTCGGCGCCGCCACTCATGCGGGCAGGCGCGTCCCCGTCGCTGATGCGCACGCGAACTTCGGGTGTCTCCCTACGGCGTCGAGGAACCGGGCATCGCGCCCGGAGAGCGCTGCGCGCGCCGCCTGGCCGCGATACGGGCGCCCGCGGTCCATGCTCATCGCGAGCCGGCCGGCGTGCGGCGGCGGTGGCGATCGCCGTCGAGCTGCGCGGGATCGGGTCTGACCATGGGGCGGTATTATTCGTCACTCACCGGCATGCGCCAAGCGGCCCGCGCCGGTGCCGGCAGCGACGCGACGGGGTCTCATGGTCATCATCGGTATCGACACGGGCGGCACGTTCACGGATTTCGTCGTCTTCGACGGCGCGCGCCTGCGCGTGCACAAGGAATTGTCGACCCCGGACGCACCGGAGCGCGCGATCCTGGCCGGGCTCGCCGCGCTCGGCATCGAGCGCGGTGGCGCGCGCATCGTGCACGGTTCCACGGTCGCGACCAACACCCTGCTCGAGGGCAAGGGTGCGCGCACCGTGTTCGTCACCAACCGCGGCTTCGCCGACACGCTCACCATCGGCCGCCAGGCGCGCCCGGCGCTCTACGACCTGCGGCCGGCGCCTGTTGCGCCGCCGGTGCCCGCTGCGCTGTGCCTCGAGACCGGCGGCCGGTTGGCGGCCGACGGCGGCGTGGTCGAGGATCTCGACGAGGCCGATCTCGCCGCGCTCGCCGCCGAGGTGGCTGCGCTCGCGCCGGAAGCGGTTGCCGTGAGCCTGTTGTTTTCGTTCCGCGACGACCGCTTCGAGCGCGCCATCCGTGCGGCCCTGCCGCGCGAGCTGTTCGTCACCTGCTCGAGCGAGGTGCTGCCCGAGCATCGCGAGTACGAACGCGGCATGGCGACGTGGCTGAATGCCTACGTCGGCCCGGTCATGCAGCGCTACCTCGAGCGCCTCGGCGCCGAACTGGCGCCGGCGCCGCTGGCCATCATGCAGAGTTCGGGCGTGACGGCCGAACCCGGGTTCGCCGCGCGCCGCGCGGTCAACCTGCTGCTGTCGGGTCCGGCCGGCGGCCTCGAAGGCGCGCGCCACGTGGCCCGCGCAGCCGGCCACGAGCGCATTCTCACCTTCGACATGGGCGGCACTTCGACCGATGTCGCGCTCGTCGACGGCGAGATCGCCCTGACCTCGGAAGGCCACCTCGGCCGCTACCCGGTAGCCGTGCCGATGGTCGACATGCATACCATCGGTGCCGGCGGCGGCTCCCTCGCCCATGTCGACGCGGCCGGCGTGCTGCACGTCGGTCCCGAGTCCGCCGGCGCCGTGCCCGGCCCGGCCTGCTATGGCCAGGGCGGCACGCGCGCGACCGTGACCGACGCCAACCTGGTGCTCGGACGCCTGCCGGCAAGCGTGCGTCTCGGCGGCCGCATGGCCCTCGACCTCGCGGCCGCCGAGCGCGCGCTCGCCGCGCTAGGACGCGAACTCGGCGGGCTCTCGGCGGCCGAGGCCGCGCGTGGCGTGATCGCCATCGCCAACGAGCACATGCAGCAGGCGCTGCGCGTGATTTCGGTCGAGCGCGGTATCGATCCGCGCGACTTCACGCTGGTTTCCTTCGGTGGCGCCGGCGGCCTCCACGTGTGCGCACTGGCCGAAGCGCTCGGCATGCGGCGTGCGCTGATCCCGGCCGCGGCCGGCGTGCTCTCGGCGCTCGGCATGGTCGTGGCGCGCCCCGGCCGGCGCCTCTCGCGCACCGTGCGTGCGCCGCTCGCGACGCTCGACGAGCCGGCAATCGCGGCGTACTTCGAGGACATTGCCGCCCCCGGGATCGCCGCGCTCGAGCGCGAGGGGCATGCCGCGGCGGCGATCGAGCGCAGCCTGTCGGTCGATGTGTGCTACCGCGGCCAGTCGTTCGCGCTCAACCTGCCGTGGCACGATGTCGCGACCCTCGAGGCGGCCTTTCATGCCGCTCACGAACAGCGCTATGGCCATCGCCTCGAACTACCGCTCGAACTCGTCAACCTGCGCGTCGCGCTCGACGTCACGCTCGCCGCTCCCCGCTTCGCGCCGCCGCCGGTGGCGGCGGCGGCGACCGCCGCGCCGGGTGCGGGCGTGCCGGTGCTCGCGCGCGAGACGCTCGCCGTGGATGCGCCGCTGCCCGGCCCCGCAGTGATCTACGACGACATCGCCACCACCCACGTCGATGCCGGCTGGGTCGCGCAGCGCGACGTGGCCGGTAACCTGGCACTGACGCGGAACCCCGCCACGCCCGGCGTGTCTGAGTGAGGGCGGCGCCGCGCGCCGCCGATATACGCATCGCCCGTCCGCGGGTTTCGCCTTCACCCTCCATTAATCTTTACAATTGTCGGACGCTAACCGTTCCGATGGCGCCTACAGTGTGCGCCTGACATGCAAGCAGGGGGGAATTCATGCTGCACGGACTGATTGAGCTGCCCTGGTGGGGATACATCCTCGTCGCGCTCGTCTACACCCATATCACCATCGTCGCGGTGACGATTTTCCTGCACCGCCACCAGGCCCACCGCGCGCTCGAGCTGCATCCCGTGGTGAGCCATTTCTTCCGCCTGTGGTTGTGGCTGACGACCGGCATGAACACGCGCGAGTGGACCGCCGTGCACCGCAAGCATCACGCCGCGGTGGAGACCGAGGAAGACCCGCACAGCCCGCTCGTGCACGGCATCGACAAGGTGCTGTGGCAGGGTGCGGAGCTCTACCGCGCGAATTCGCGCAACCCGGAGATGCTCGCGCAGTACGGTTTCGGTACGCCGGACGACTGGCTCGAGCGCCACGTCTACGGCACCCACCCGAACATCGGCGTGACGCTGATGTTCGTCCTCAACATTCTCATGTACGGCCCCATCGGCATCACCATCGGTGCGGTCCAGATGATGTGGATCCCGTTCTTCGCCGCCGGCGTCATCAACGGCCTCGCGCACTGGCGCGGTTACCGCAACTTCGAAACCGCCGACTGCTCGACCAACATCAGCCCGTGGGGGATCCTGATCGGCGGTGAAGAGCTGCACAACAACCACCACGCCTTCGGCAGCTCGGCGAAGTTCTCCGTCAAGCCCTGGGAGTTCGACCTCGGCTGGCTCTACATCCGCCTCCTCGAGACGTTCGGCCTGGCCACGGTACGCAAGCGTGCGCCGGCGCGCCCGGCGGTCGATCGCGCCAAGGCCGCGCCCGATCTCGAGACGCTCAAGGCGGTCGTCAGCAACCGCCTGCACATCATGGCCGACTATGGCCGCATGGTGGTCAAGCGCGTGCACCGCGACGAGCTGCGCAACGCGGCCGGCGACGTGCGCGGCAAGCTCAAGCCGCTCGGCCGGCTGCTGCTGCGCGACGACCAGCGCCTCAATGCCGACGAGCGCGGCGCGCTCGAGGAAGCGCTGAGCCTGTCGAGGTCACTCGAGGTCGTCTACAGCTTCCGCCAGCAGCTGCAGGCGATCTACGAGCAGCGCAGTGCGAGCCGCGAAAAGCTCCTCGCGCTGCTGCAGGACTGGTGCCAGCGTGCCGAGAAGACCGGTATCCAGGCGCTGCAGGATTTCTCGCAGACCTTGCGCGGCTACACGCTGCCGGCCGCAGCCTGAGCGCGGTCGCGCGCCCCGGCATAAAAAAACCCCGCTCAGGCGGGGTTTTTTCCTGGCGCGGTATGCCGCGCCGCAATGCCGGACCTACTTGATCTTCGCTTCCTTGTAGGTCACGTGCTGGCGTACGACCGGGTCGAACTTGCGCCGCTCGAGCTTCTCGGGATGGGTGCGCTTGTTCTTGGTCGTCGTATAGAAATGGCCGGTTCCGGCACTCGAGACGAGCTTGATCTTCTCTTGCATGGGCCTGTCTCCTAGACTTTCTCGCCGCGGCTGCGGAGATCTTTGAGCACCGCGTCGATGCCCTGCTTGTCGATGATGCGCAGGCCCTTGGTGCTCACGCGCAGTCGCACCCAGCGCTGCTCGCTGTCGACCCAGAAGCGGTGCGACTGCAGGTTGGGCAGGAAGCGGCGGCGCGTCTTGTTGTGCGCGTGCGACACGTTATTGCCGGCGATGGGCCGCTTGCCGGTGACTTGGCATACCCGTGACATGGCGAAATCCTGCTGTTGGGCTGAAAAAGGCGCGCAATTCTAGCCGACTTCGGCGGCCGCGCCAATAGCGGCGGGCGGCCGGTCAGAGCAGCCCGCGGGCGGCCATCGAGACCGTCTCCCGCTCGCCGACCACGAGGTGGTCGAGTACGCGTACGTCGATGAGCCGCGCGCACTCGACGATGCGGCGCGTGATGACGTTGTCGGCGCAGCTCGGCTCGGCCACCCCCGACGGATGGTTGTGGGCCAGGATCACGGCCGCGGCGTTGAGTTCGAGACAGCTCTGCACCACTTCGCGCGGATGCACCGTGGCGCTGTCGATGGAGCCGAAGAAGAGTTCGCGAAACGCGATCACGCGGTGGCGCGTATCGAGGTAGAGACAGGCGAAGACCTCGCGCCGGTAGGCTTTCATACGGGTCAGCAGGTACTCGCTGGCCGCGGCCGGATTCTCCAGGGGGCCGTCGCGTTCGAGCGTCGCGTAGAGGTAGCGCCGCGACAGCTCGAGCGCGGCATGCAGCGTGGCCCAAGCGACGGGGCCGAGCCCGCGCTCGCGGGTAAATGCCGCCTGCGGTGCTTCGAGCAGCCCGCGCAGGCCGCCGTGGCGGCCGATCAGTGCCCGCGCGAGCGCCACGGCATCGGCGCCGCGGGTGCCTCGTCGCAGCAGGACGGCGACGAGCTCGGCGTCGCTCAGGCTGCCGGCGCCGGCGCGGCACAACTTCTCGCGTGGTCGCTCGTGTGGCGGCCAGTCCTTGATCGTCATCGTGATCCCCTCCCTGGGAAGCGACGTCGCGCCAAAGAGTATACGGCTTCGTTGGCGGCGCCGCTGCGATAGAATCGCGTCATTCCAACCGGGGCGCCGATGCATGCACTCACTTACCGCCAGACGCCTGCTACTGCTGGTCAGCGGCGGTATCGCCGCCTACAAGGCGCCGGACGTGGTGCGCCGCCTGCGCGATGCCGGGGCCGAGGTCCGCGTGGTGATGACGCCGGCGGCGACGCGCTTCGTCACGCCGCTGACCTTGCAGGCGGTCTCGGGCCAGGACGTGCGCGTGGCGCTGTTCGATAGTGCGGCGGAGGCCGCGATGGGGCACATTGAGCTTGCGCGCTGGTGCGACGCGCTGGTCGTCGCGCCGGCCAGCGCGGATTTCATCGCCCGCCTGCGTGCAGGGCTCGCCGACGATCTCGCGAGTGCCGTGTGCCTCGCGAGCGCGGCGCCGCTGCTGATCGCCCCGGCCATGAACCAACAGATGTGGCAGCATCCGGCGACGCGCGAGAACCTCGACGTACTGGTCGCCCGCGGCGCCACCGTGTGCGGTCCGGCCAGCGGCAGCCAGGCCTGCGGCGAGACCGGCCCGGGGCGCATGGTGGAGAGCGAGGCGATCGTCGCCGCCGCGGCGGCGCTGTTCGCGCCCGGCACGCTCGCGGGCCTGCGTGTCGTGGTGACCGCCGGACCCACGCGCGAAGCGCTCGACCCGGTGCGCTACATCAGCAATCACAGTTCCGGCAAGATGGGTTACGCGGTCGCCGCCGCGGCGCGTGCGGCCGGCGCCGAAGTGACCTTGATCAGCGGCCCGACGCGCCTCGCTGCACCCGCCGGGGTGACGCTGGTCGGCGTCGAGTCGGCGAACGACATGCTCGCGGCGGTGAACGATGCGCTGGCCGCGTGCGACATCTTCATCGCGACCGCGGCCGTGGCCGACTATCGTCCAGCCAGCGCGAGCGAAAACAAGATCAAACGCGACGGCGCGACGCGCACGCTCGAACTCGTGCCCAACCCGGACATCCTCGCGAACGTCGCGGCGCGCGATGACGCCCCGTTCACGGTCGGCTTCGCCGCCGAGACCAACGACGTCGAGGCGTACGCGCGCGCCAAGCTCGAACGTAAGCGCATCGACATGATCGCTGCCAATCACGTCGGCGGAGAGCTCGGTTTCGACAGCGACGACAACGAGCTGACGGTCTTGTGGAACAACGGCCGCGCGCCGCTCGCGCGTGCCTCCAAGCCCGCGCTGGCGCGGCAGCTCATCGAACTGGTCGCGACCCGTTACCGCGCGAGCCGCGGTACCGGCGGCAGCGCGTGATGCATTCCGTCGCCGCCAGCCTGTACACTTGCCGGGGCCCCGCGCAGCGGCGCGCGGCACGCGGGCGGACGCAGCGCAGATGAAAACAACCACTACCAACCCGGGCGGCGCGCGCGCGCGATTCGCGCACCTGCCGCGTCAGCTGCTCGCCTTCGCGGTCCTCGCCGTGTTGTGTGCCGCCGGTGTCATGTTGTGGCTCGACCGCTCGGGTGGCGAGCAGGGCGCCAACGGTGCCGCGAACGCGACCTATGCGGCCGTCGCGGAGCAGCTTGCCGCGAAGACGCTGGCGGCGCTCGAACCTTATCGGCGTGCCGCCGCCGGCATCGCGACTGACGAACGCGTGCAAGACGCGCTGGCCGCGGGCGATGGCGGCCGTCTCGCGGCACTTGCCGCGGCGCTCGCGCCCGCCCTCGACGGCACGCTCGCGCTGCGCATCCTGCCGGCAGACGTGCGCGACGCCGAACTCGCCGCCCAGCCGCCGCTGACCTATGCCTCGATTTCGCTCATGCGTGCCGCGCGGGAAGACGGCAAGACACCGCGCATCGAGGCGCACCTGGCCGGTACGGACGATGAGCACCTGGTCGTCATCGCGCCGGTCGCGGCGGCGACGGAGACGCCGGGCGCGCTGCTCGGCTTCGTGCACCTGTCGATCGATCCCGAGATCGTGCGTGCCGCGCTGCGCGATGCCGCATTGGCGGATACCTATGCCGAGATTCCCCAGTGTTCGAAGGTTCGCCCCGGGAGCAGCGGTCCGGCGCCGCCCGCCGATGCGCCGTCGTTCA
>JAPOKK010000121.1 GCA_029977665.1 Pseudomonadota bacterium
GCGAACGTCCGCCGCCGCGTCCACGCCCGGCGCCGCACGCGACGCGCGAGGCGGAGACGCACGCGCCGCGCGAGCGCACCCTGCACGTGCGCGGCGAACGCGCCGAACGTCCCTCTCGCGACGACCGCCCTCCGCGCTTCCAACGCGGCGACGACGAGCCGCGCGCGGAACGCCCGCGCCGGCTCGACCCCGGCATGGAGCGCTTCCGCATCGAGGTCGGCCACCAGCACGGCGTGCAGCCGGGCAACATCGTCGGCGCCATCGCCGGTGAAACGGGCCTCGACGGCCGCGCCATCGGGCGCATCGACATTCGCGACGATCACAGCATCATCGACCTGCCCGAAGGCATGCCCAAGGAAATCTTCGGCGCGCTGAAGAAAACCTGGGTCGCGGGCCAGCAGCTGCGCATCTCGCGCCTCGGCGAAGGACGCGACGCGCCCGGGCCGCGTAAGCATCACGGCGCCCATCCGCCGCCGCGTGTGCGGCCCAAGGATCGTCACCGCGCGCGCAAGAACAAGGGCGCGCCGCGCAAGCACAAGCGCGACTGAAACGGGCGCGGGGGTTCAGCCCGCCGCGCCTGACCAGGGCTCGCGGGCTGCCACGGGCACGGCACGCCGCGTGCGCCGCGGCGCCGGCCAGCGGCGCGCGAGCCAATAGTCAACGCTGGTGTAGCGCCCGCCGCCCGAGAAGAACAGGGCCAGCAGCATTGCGAAGTAGCTGGCCGCGAACTCGATGCCATTGTTGAGCACAGTGATCGGGCCGTGCTCGGTCAGCCACGCGTAGTCGCCGTGTTCACGCAGGATGGCGATCGCGCGCGCCTTGCGCACGGCCGCTTCTTCGACGCGCATGTTGGCGAGCCAGCTCGAGGCGTCCGACACCGCCAGCCAGCCGTGCTCCCAGTGCACGGTCGTGATGGCGACCAGCATGGTGACCATCAGCGGCACGGCGACCGCGCGCGTGGCGAGACCGAGCAGCAGCAAGAGGCCGCCGCCGAGCTCGGCACCGGCCGCGAGCGTCACCATCAGCGCCGGCGCGGGCAGGCCGAGGCTATCGCCGAACCAGCTCGCCGTCGCCTCGAAATGGGCGAGTTTGTTCCAGCCCGCCTGCATCATCACCGGTGCCAGGATCAGGCGCAGCAACAGCGGTGCGAGCCCGTCGGCGAACGCGAAGGACTTCAGGCCGGCATCGAGCTTGTGGCCGAAGCGGATCAACGACTGCATCGTGGGGGTCTCCTGCTTGCTTGGATGGGCGGTCGCAGCGCGACCGTTCCCGCCTTGGTCGCGCACGTGCGGCAAACCTTACAGCGCACCTTCAACCGCTGCCGCCCGCCTGCCTGACCCGGGAGCATCCGCTTGGCGACGATGCCCGCAGCCCGGCCAGCTGCTAAAGTGCTCCCATGTGGCGGTACAAGGGTCAGGAACGCCCGCCTTGGGCAGACGCACCCGCCGCGGGGCAGGAGTCCGTATGGGACTACCCTCGCCCACCGCGCCTCGAGCGCTGGCCCCGGCGCATCGAGGTGCTCGCCGGCAGCCGCCTGCTCGCGGCGACGACGCGCGCCTGGCGCGTGTGCGAGACCGCCTCGCCGCCGACGGTCTACCTGCCGCCCGAGGACGTCGACCTCGCCGCTCTCGTCGCGGTCGACGGCAGCTCCTACTGTGAATGGAAAGGGGCGGCGAGCTACCTCGCCCTCGCCGACGATCCGGCCATCCCCGTGGCCTGGACTTACCACACGCCGACCGCGGCGTTCGCCGCGATCGCCGATCACCTCGCGTTCTATCCCGGCCGGCTCGAGTGCCGTGTCGACGGCGAGTCCGTGCGGCCGCAGCCGGGGGGATTCTACGGCGGCTGGATCACGGACGAGCTGGTCGGCCCGTTCAAGGGCGAGCCCGGCACCACGCACTGGTAGGTGGCCCGGCGCGCGGTGCTATAGTGCGGGCCGGTCATCGCAGGGGCGGACACATGCGCACGACGCGGCTCGGCGAGCTCGAAGTCTCGGTACTCGGACTCGGCTGCATGAGCATGTCGCAGTCCTATGGCGAGGCCGACCCGGCCGAATCCGAGCGCACGCTGCATGCCGCGCTCGACGCGGGCGTGACCTTTCTCGACACCGCCAATGCCTATGGCAACGGTCACAACGAGAGCCTGCTCGGGCGCGTACTGCCCGCGCGCCGCGACGAGTTCGTTCTCGCGACGAAGTTCGGCATCGTGCGTCATGCCGACGGCACGCGCGGCGTCGACGGCCACCCCGACCGCGTCGCCGCGCGCTGCGAGGAAAGCCTCGCGCGCCTGGGCACGGATCACATCGATCTCTACTACCTGCACCGGCGCGACCCGCAGGTACCGATCGAGGACACGGTCGGCGCGATGGCGCGCCTCGTCGAAGCCGGCAAGGTGCGCTACCTGGGGCTGTCGGAGATATCGGCAGCCACGCTGCGCCGCGCCCATGCGGTGCATCCGATCACCGCGGTGCAATCGGAATACTCGCTGTGGACGCGCGACCCGGAGAGCCACGTGCTGCCGGCCTGTCGCGAACTCGGCATCGGCTTCGTGCCGTTCAGTCCACTCGGCCGCGCCATGCTGACCGGGCGCCTGGACAACGGCGACGCGCTGCCGGACAAGGACCTGCGCGCGACCATGCCGCGTTTTCGCGGCGAGAACTTCCGTGCCAACCTCGCCCTGGTTCGCCGCCTGGAAGCCTTCGCCGCCGAGCGCGAGGCGGCAGCCGCCCAGGTCGCCCTGGCCTGGTTGCTGGCCAAGGGTGCGGGCATCGCCCCGATTCCCGGCACCAAGCACAGCGCGTGGCTGGCCGAGAACCTCGGCGGTGCGGCGCTCGCCCTCGACGACGATGACCTTGCGTTCCTCGACGCGCTGTTTGCGCCGGAACACATCGCCGGTGAGCGCTACCCGCCGGCGCTGATGAAGTCGATCGATCGCGACGAGACCTGAGCCGGCGCGACGCCACTGCCATGCCCGCGCCGCCCAGCTTTCCCGTCGATCCAGAGGCTTTCTGGCACGATCCCTATCCGGCGCTCGCCGCGATGCGTGCGCGGGCGCCGATCGCCTTCGTGCCCGAGCTCGGCGCCGTGCTCCTGACCCGCCGCGACGATATCTTCGTGTGCGAGAAGAACATCGCCGTGTTCTCCTCCGCCCAGCCAGGCGGCCTGATGACCGTGCTCATGGGCGAGAACATGATGCGCAAGGATGGCACCGCGCACCAGGCGGAACGCCGTCAGATGTTCCCCAGCTTGTCGCCGACCACGGTTCGCGAACAGTGGCGCGCGCGTTTCGAGCAACATGCCCGTGCCACGCTGGACGCGCTCGATGGTGCCAGCGAGATCGATCTCGTCGCCGATTACGCGATGCCGATCTCGGCCAACGCGCTGCGCGAGATCACGGGACTGACCAACCTCACGCCAAGCCAGATGAACGCCGTCTCGCAGGCCATGATCGACGGCTGTGCGAACTACGCCGGTGACCCCGCGGTGGAGGCACGCTGCCACGCGGCGACGGCGCAGATCGATGCCGCGATCGACGCGCGCCTCGAAGCGGTGGCGGCGCATCCCGATCACAGCCTGCTCAGCATACTCACCCGCGCGGGCCAGGCGCTCGCGAGCGTGCGTGCGAACATCAAGCTCGCCATCAGCGGCGGTCAGAACGAACCGCGCGATGCCATCGCCGGCACCGCCTGGGCCCTGCTCACGCACCCCGCGCAGCTCGAGCGGGTGCGCGCGGGCGAGGCGAGCTGGCAACAGGCCTTCGAGGAGTACGCGCGCTGGATTTCACCCATCGGCATGTCGCCGCGCCGCATCGCCATGCCGTATGCCTGGGCCGGGGTCGATTTCGAACCCGAGACCCGCGTGTTCCTCATGTTCAGCTCGGCCAATCGCGACGAGACGGTGTTCGAGCGTGCCGACGAATACGACCTGGCGCGCAGTACGGCCAAGGCGATCGCGTTCGGCGCCGGACCGCACTTCTGCGCCGGCGCCGCGGCCGCGCGCTACCTCATCGCCGACGTCGCGCTGCCGCTGCTGTTCGCGCGCTGGCCCGGCCTGCGCCTGGCCGGCCCGGTACCATTCGGCGGCTGGGCCTTCCGCGGCCCGCTGGCCATGCCGGTGGTCCTCGCCTGAGGCCGCTGCGCCGGGCCGTCAGCGTGCTTCGCGCAGCCCTCGCGCGAGCGCGGCCACGGCATCGAGGCGACGCAGCATGGCATCCGCATCCGTCTCGGCAACGACGTAGACGAGTTCACGGTAGCCCGCGTCGAGCGCGCGGCTGGCTGCCGCGGCGTCGAGCGGCGCCGCCATCAGCGCCACGGTGATGTCGTCGACATCGCGTCCGTGCTCGGCACAGGCCGTACGCAGGTCGGCGATCGCGTCACCCGGGTAGAGCGCTTCGCGGGTCATCCAGCCGTCCGCATAAGCGGCCACCCGTGCCGGCACCTGGCGCGAATTCGATCCGATCCAGATGGGTGGTCCGGGACGACCCGACGGCCGCGGTGACGGTGCCGTCGTCGCTTCCGCCGCCCACAGCTCGCGCATGGCCGCGACGCGCTCACGCACGACGCGCCAGCGTGCCGGGAACGGGCTGCCGTGGTTCTCCATCGCTTCGCGGATGAATCCGCCAGCGACGCCAAGCACGAGGCGGTCCCCGGCCATGGCTCGCAGCGAAGCGATCACGCGTGCGGTCGCGCGCGGCTCGCGCTGGGTCAGCAGGCACACGCCGGTGCCGAGGCGGATATGCGTCGTCGTCGCCGCACAGGCGGCGAGCGTGACGAACGGGTCATAGAAGCACGCGAGGCGCTCGATGCCTTCGAAAGCGCGCCGCGTCCCGGGCCGCGCGACAGGTACGTGGCTGTTCTCGGGCAGGTAGAAAGCGTCGATACCGCGCCTCTCCGCTTCGCACGCGACCTGCTGCGGCGGCAACGCGTCACCGTGGTGGGTCAGGCAGACGGCAACCGTCGCGCGGGCTGCTCGTGGCGCAGCCGCGTCAAGCGCCGTCACGGAACTCGAAGCGGTGTCCATGACGGCGCCTATACGCCACGACCCGGCGCACGGATCGGCGTGCGATCCGTGGCCTTTTCCGACATGGATGTGAACTGCATCACATTTTTGCCGACCACCGACGTAGCGCTCAGATCGTCGTTTTGCACTGCAACGTAGCGGGTTGACGACGGCTCGCCGCCCCCGCCGGCGTGCAGCTGGGCGTTGAAATAACACAACGATCTGTGACCAGGAAGGAGATAACTGTATGAAAATCGCGAGATTACTGCGCGCCTGCGCGCTCAGCTCATTGCTTGCCCTGCCGCTCGGCGCGTCCGCCGCGGCGATTGTCGGCAACACCACGAGCGTCGAACTGACTGCGGCCGGTGCCCTCGCCAGCCTTGGCGTCGCCGTTCAGCCGGTCGGGACCGCGAGCCTCGAAGCGGCTGGCCCCACGGCGGTGTTCCCGATCACGGGCGGCAGCATTGACGACGTGACCGGCGAGCTCCTCGTCGAGCACGACGGCAGCGGCCTCAGCCTCGGCGTCGGCACCGACAACATCCTGCTGCTGAATTTCCTCATCGACTCCGCGGCGGCAACCATCTTCGGCGATGTCGTCGTCGTCGACGACATCGCGGGCACGCTGTCGGCGAGTGCGCTCAACGACGTCGACCTGTTCAGCCTCGACGCGGACCTGAACGTGTTCCTGACCGCGACGGCCTCGGGCGCGCTGAACGCGCTGTTCGGCACCGCCCTGCCGACGGGGCTCAAGATCGGCGAAGCGAGCCTCGACGTGTCCGCCGTGCCGCTGCCGCCGGCCGTGATGCTGTTCGGCTCCGCGCTCGCCGGCATGCTCGCGCTGCGCCGGCGCGCCGACTGAAGCGGGTAGCGCGCCACATCTGTCGCCGCGGGGGATGCCTCCCGCGGCGACATCCTTGCTAGACCGCGGCGCCGTCCCGCGCGCCGTCGGTCAAATGGCTCACGGCGGCCAGTTCGAGCACGCGCCATGGCGGCACGTGATCGACAATCGTGACCGAAGTGTTCGCGACCGTGATGCCCGGCTCGACGACATGCCCGCCGATGTCGAGCACCCGCTCGAGCAACGAGCGCAGTACGAGGCCGTGGGTGACGACGGCGATGTCGCCCTCGCCGTCGTCGCCGTGTGCGATGAGCTCGCTCCAGGCGCGATCGACGCGGCTGTCGAAATCCGTCCAGCTCTCGCCGCCCGGAGGCAGGAAATCGCGCGCGAAGATGTCGAGGTCACCGAACTCGCTGTACGGCCGCCCGCGCAGCTCGCCGAAATTGCGCTCACGCCAGTGCGGACTCTCGACTAGTGGTGCACGGGTATGCGCGACGATGCGCTCTGCGGTCATGCGCGCACGCAGGTAATCGCTCGCCACCACCAGGCGCAGGGCGCGCGAGCGCAGGCTCGCGCCGAGTGCCTCGGCCTGCGCGAGGCCGACCTCGCCGAGCGGCGTATCGGGAAACTGCACGACGCGGCCGGTGTTGAAATCGGTCTCGCCGTGGCGGATCAGTAACAGGGCCATGGGCGCATAGTGTATGCCAGCTCGGGGCGCGGTGCTTCAGGGCGGCATGTCAGCGCGGTGGGTCGATATTACCGTTGATGGAGGCGTTGACGCGGAACCAGCCGGCGACGCCGTAACGCGTCCGCGCCGCCGGCAGGACTTCGTGCGCGAAGACCTCGCTCAGGAACACGACCAGCGTGCCAAGGGTCGGCGAGACGCGCAGCGACGGCGTCCCCGGCTCCGGCTCGTAGATGACGAGTTCGCCGCCTTGGTCCGGTCGCCAGCCCGCGTTGAGATAGGTGACCAGCGACAGCACGCGGTTCGACTGGCCACGAAACGCATCGACGTGGCGCTTGTAGAAATCCCCCGGCTCATACAGCGAGTAATGACTCTCGAACGAGAACAGGCCGAGGAACAGGCGTCGATTGAGGTAGCCGCGCAGGCGCGTGGTCCACTCGGTCCAGGCGCGTGTCGCATCGTCGTGTTCGTCGATCCAGGCAATCCGGTTGCGGCGCACGAACGGGTTCGTCGTGGTGTCGCGGCCACGGCCTATGCCGGCATCCTCGAACGCGTCCTCGCCGCGCGCCGCAAGGTCATCGAGCAGCGCCTGCGTGATGGCCTCCGGCAGGGCCGCCGGCAACACGGCCAGGCCGCGCGTTTCGAGCGCGCCGGCAATGCGCTCGAACAGCGCGTCGTCGGCCGGTGGCAGGCGGCCATGGGTAAGTGGCGTAAGCGACATGGGGCACGGTTGACGGTGGACGCAAAGCGAGGCGGCTATATACCCCACCGTGGCAGCAGCGTCACGCGCGGCGTGCACGTCGCGCGGCCGTTAACGCTCAGCGCACGGCCGATGGCCGCTCGGCGAAGGTCGCACGGGCGCGCCACAGCGCGACCGCGGGCACCGCGAACAGCGCCGCGGCGACGAGCCCACCAAGCCAGCCGCGGCCATTCTCGTTGACCACGTTCCATACCAGCATCGCGATCACGACCTGCGTCGCGTAGACCGCGGCCCACGGCCACATCCAGCGCTTCATGCGCCAGAACCCCCAGGCACCGAGGCCATAGATCAGCCAGTGCAACGGCTCGGTCGCCTTGGCCCACCAGCCGGTCAGGGCGATACCGAACCAGATCTCGTGATCGACCGCGACCGGCTTGATGAACAGGTCGAACGGCATGTAGACGAAGCTCATGTAGAGGCAGAACCAGAACATGAGGTTCATCCACCACGGGCGTCGAGCCCAGTCGGCTCGCACGGCGGCAATCGCGGACATCACGGCCTCCTGATGCGTGGGCTCGTCATTGTGGGTCTTTGCACCGCGGCTTGCCAGGCGGCGGGCGCGGACAGCCGCGGCCGCTGAGCTTTGCCCGCGTTTCCTTTACTCTTGGTGCTCTCGCCCCATGGAGGATTCGAGCATGCCCCTCACCCGCCGCAGTGCCCTGACCGGTGGCATCGCCGTTTTAGTCAACGCTTCGATCCACCCGCGGCGTGCGCGTGCGGCCGCAGCGCCCGCCGCTGTCGCCGCGCTGGACAAGTCCCAGCTCGTCTACCTCTCACCCGTCGTCTCCGGCGGTCGCGACAGCCGCTGCCATGCCGAGGTGTGGTTCGTACACCACGAGGGCGCGGTGTTCGTGTGTACCCAGGCGTCTGCCTGGCGGGCCGAGGCGTTGCGCCGCGGCTTCACGCGGGCGCGCCTGTGGATCGGCGAGTTCGGTGTTTGGACACGTGCGGACGAGCGTTACCTGTCGGCGCCCTATCTCGAAGTCGGCGGTCGCCAGATCGACGATCCGGCCGTGCATGCCGCCGTGCTACCGGTGTTCGGGCGCAAGTATGCCGACGAGTGGGACCGCTGGGGGCCGCGTTTCCGCGACGGCCTCGCCGACGGCTCGCGCGTGCTGCTGCGCTACGACTACGACGGCCAGGATTAGTACGGTCGGCACAGCGTGCCCACCCGGCGATTCCTGCCAGGGCCCCGCGAGGCCGCGGGACCCTGCGGGCCGCTCAGGAACGCTGCCCCAGGCAACGTTCCAGCATCACGTCGAGGCTGGTCAGGCTGATGCCGAGCGTTGCCGCCGCCGCTTGCGCATCGATGTCGTCGTCGTGATCGAGTACGCGCAGCATGTCGGGCGTCACCGGCGGACGCGCGCGCAGCATCTTCGTCACCCCGGCAAGGGCGAGACCGAGGCGGAGCGGCAGGGAGTGGATGGCCGGATGCGTGCCGCAGACCCGCGCCGCACGCGCGGTCAGCGCGCCGCGCGTCAGCGACTCCGGCCCGGCCAGCTCGAGCATGCCGTTGATGGCGGGCTCCACGCCGAGCGCGTGCTCGAGCGCGGCGATCACGTCGCCCGCGTAGATCGGCTGCTCGAGGCTCGACGCACGAAACAGGAACACGCGGCGGGCACGCGCGCGGCGCGCCAGCGCGGCACTGGCGCGGTCACCCTCGCCGAGCACCATCGGTACGCGGATCACGCACGCCGCGGGCGCAGCGTCGAGCAACATGGCTTCGACCGCGGCACGCGCGCGCAGGCACGCGCTCGCGCTGACCTCGTCGGCACCGAGGATGCTCAGGTAGACGATACGCTCGAGACCGCTGCGCGCGGCGGCCTCGACCAGCGCGGCCGCCGGCCGCTGGTGGGAATCGACATAGCGATTGTCGCGCGATTCCTTGATGGTGCCGATGAGATGCACGGCGCGGTCGCAACGCGCGGCAAGTGCCGCGACCGCGTCGGCATCGACCGGCGCGGCGACGGTGATGCGCAGCCCGCGCTTGCTGCCGCAGTCACGCTCGAGACGCCGCCGCGCGCGCTCGCTGCGCACCAGCGCCTCGATCGGGATGTCCTCCGGCAGGCGCGCGATCAGGCGCCGCCCGAGATGGCCATTGGCACCGGTGACGAGAAGACCTTTCATGCGGCGAGCCACCAGCGCCGGAGCATCGCACCGTGAGCATCCCGCTCACCGTGCCGAACATGCTCAGCTTGTCGCGCCTGCCGATGGCCGCCGGCGTCGCCTGGGCACTGCTCGCCGACCGCGCTTCGATCGGCCTGACGCTGTTCGCACTGGCCGTATTGAGCGACGTCCTCGACGGGCGCCTCGCACGCGCGCGCGGCCAGGCGACACGGCTCGGCACCCTGCTCGACCATGGCGCCGATGCGAGTTTCGTCACCGCCGTGACGAGCGCGGCGGCGCTGCTCGGACTCCTGCCCACCCTGCTGCCGCCGCTGATCGTGATCGCGTTCGTGCAGTACCTGCTCGACTCCCGCGTGCTTGCCGGCGCGGCCCTGCGCCGCTCGCGCCTGGGCCGCTACAACGGCATCGCCTACTACGTCATCGCCGGCGCCGCGCTCGGCGTGCGCCAGCTCGACAACGCGCCATGGCTGATCGAGGTGCTCCACGGCTGCGGCGTGCTGCTCATCGCGAGCACGCTGGTGTCGATGCTCCAGCGGCTGCGCGAAAGCGTCTGAAGTACGCGTCACGCGTCCGCCCGGGTCGCCGGCGCCGCTGTGCTCCCGAACAGCTCGCGATTGGCGAGCGGCAGGAAGAGCAGACCGATGAGCGCGTTGAAGAGCACGAAGAACGTGTGCATCACGAGGCTGAACGCGCCGACTTCCGGGTAGTCGGGAAACAGTACCGTCCACAACAACAGCGCGCCGGCATGGAACGGCAGTGGCAGCGCCGCGGCGAGGAAAATCACCGGCAGGAAAGCCAGCATCTGGCCGAACGCGACCTCGACGTTGAACAGCTCCAGCGCGAGCGTGTAGACCAGTACCGCACCGAGCAGGTTGGGCGCCTTGAACAGCACGATCAGCGCGTAATGGCGCAGCCGCGCGAGCCGGAATGCGCGCGCCAGGTGACGCTCGCGCAGCCCCGAGCGCGGCAGCAGGTGGCCGCGAAAATAAGCCACGTGCAACGGGAAATAGACCGCGGCGACGACGAACACCGCGGGCAGAATACGCGCCAACGGCAGCTGCGTGGAGGCGGCGACGACGAGTTCGTAGTACAGCGCGGTGCCCACCGCGGAGAACAGCAGCAGCTGGTAGACCTCCATCATGCCGAGCAGGATCATGCTCGACAGGGCCTGCCATCCGGGCACCGCGTGGCGCCGCCACAGGTAGAGCGTGATGGCACCCTTACCGACCTGCTCGTTGATGAGCGAGAGGATGTAGGCACTGGCGCGGATCGGCAGCATCTGCCGGAAGCGAAAAGCCGGCGCGTTGAACCAGCGCACCACGCGCCAGGTGACGTGCGCATCGACGAGGAAGAAGAAGCACGAGTAGGGCACCATCAGCGCGAGCCAGGCCAGCCAGTCGGCGTCGCCGAAGAAGCGCGCGAGGTAGGTGAACGCGTCGAGCCCCTCGCGCGCCGCGGCGAGATCGATCTTGCGGAAGACCAGCCAGAAGCAAGCGGCCGCCAGCAGCCAGGTCAGGAGCCGCCCGAGTCCGGCGCGCACGCCGGCGCGCCGGCCGCTGACGGCGCCCGGCGTGTCGCCGCCTGGCTGGGTATCTGAATCCTGCATGTGCCGTGACGATAGCACGCCGAACCGCGCGTGATTCGGCAAGCCGCGCGTGGCCTGCGTACGCGCTGTCGCTCAGGCCAGCCAGCGATGCGTCGGTGCGCACATCTCGGCGATCGGCAGCCCATTGCTGCACGCGTCGCGACAGGGCTGCCCCGAACAGCTGGCGCAGGCCGCGGCATTGGGCGCGACACGCGCGTACTCGTCGCGCGCGAAAGCGAGGTCCTGGTAGTCGGTCGCGTACATGCGCGTGCGCAGCACGTTCGGGATGTCGACACCGTAAGGACAGGCGCCCGCGCAGTAGTTGCAGGCATGGCGGCAGTAGGTCATGCCGTTCGCCTGCGCGTAGCGGAACAGCAGCTCGAGGTCGCCCGCGGCGAGGCTGCTGGCGCCCGACGCGCCGAGGTACTCGTCGATGTCCGCGGTCGACTTCATGGTCACGATCAACGCATCGACATCGGGATTCGAGAGCACCCATCGAAACGCCGCCTGGGCGAAGGTGCCGCCGTCGCGTTCGAACTCGCGCAGGTCGTTCAACCGGGCGCCCATCAGCGTCTTCATCACGACCGTGCCGATGTCCTTGGACCTGGCCTTGGCAAGCACGCGCGGCAGGTCCGGCTGCATCGCGACGTAGTTGAACGAGCGCGTGAAACGCTCGTAGAACGCCGGGTCCTGGCCAAAGTTGTAGGCACACAGGATGACGTCGACCATGTCCTCGTCGATGGCGTAATCGAGGCACTCGATGAGATGCCCGGCGTGCCCCGACATGCCGGCGAAGCGGATCTTGCCCTGCTGTTTCGCGCGCTCGACGAACGCATGCCACTCGGGGCTGCGCAGGCGCTCGATGTCGTTGACCGCGTGCGCCATATAGATGTCGAGGTAGTCGGTCTGCAGGCGTTCCAGCGATTCGTCGAGCTCGGCCATCATGCGCGCCGCCGGCCAGTCCGCCTCACCCTCCACCTTGGACACCAGCACGACCTCTTCGCGTAGCCCGCGCAGGGCGCGCCCGAGCACGCGCTCGGCGTCGCCCCCGGTATAGCCGTAGGCAGAGTCGAAGTAGTTGATGCCGCGATCGAGCGCGTGGTGGACCAGCGCTTCCTGGCCCTCGCGCAGGCGGCTCGAACCGAACGAGATGTCGGAGATCTCGAGCC
>JAPOKK010000325.1 GCA_029977665.1 Pseudomonadota bacterium
CCCTTGCGGGTCGCGCCCCTGCCGGCCTGTCACAAAACTGCAATAAAACCGTCACACAATCCCCGCCCGATCGTCACATTCACCGTCGTGCCCGTCGCTCAGCGCAACCTTGCCCACGCGCCTGCGCCGTGCTGCGCCACGACCGCATTCGCGCACCACGAGAGGAGCGAGACCTCATGAAATTGTTTCCTAAATTCAAACGGTTAACTGGCCTATCCCTGGCCGCGGCGCTGGCCGGGGGGACTCCCGCCGCGATCGCCGCGGACCAGGCGTTGCTCGACATTCTGCTCGGCAACGGCGTCATCACCCAGGCGCAATATGACCGTTTGATGAAGAAGGACACCCTCACCACCAAGGACATTCTGGGCGGTGGCGAAGCGGCGCCGGCGCCGGCGCCGGTCGTCGACGACTCGGTGCTCGACGAGAAGGTCGACGCTGCGGTGGCCCGTGCCGTCGACAAGCACCTCGACGAGCAGGCCGAGGCGCGCGTCGTCGACAAGGTCGCGCAGCGTCTCGAAGAGGACTTCCCGGTCAAGGCGAGCTACGGCTCGAAGGGCTTTCGTCTCGAATCGCGTGACGGCAAGTGGCAGACCAACCTGCAGTGGCGGGCGCAGCTGCGCTACACCAATCCCTACAACGGCGATCCGCGGCAGGTCTCCGACTTCACCAGCGAGGACGAGAGCTCGTTCGAGGCGCGCCGCTTGCGCATGAAGATCGGCGGGCACGGCTACCAGCCGTGGCTCAAGTACTACTTCGAGGTCGACCTGCAGCCGAGCCGCGATGTCGATGACGACTCGGAGGCGGCCAGCGCGCGCGTCATCGACTGGCGCATCGACATTGCCAAGTTCCCCTGGGCCGAGCTGCGCGTCGGCCAGTGGAAGATCGACTTCAACCGCGAGCGCGTCGACTCCTCCGGGCGTCAGCAGTTCGTCGAACGTTCCATCGTCAACCGCATCTTCACCATCGACCGCCAGGTCGGCGTGCAGTTGCGGGGTCACCTGTTCGAGGGTACGCCGGCCGACATGCGTTACTGGGCGGGTGTGTTCACCGGCGAGGGGCGTGGCGTGCTCAACTCCGACGAGAACATGATGTACATGGGACGCCTGCAATGGAACTTCCTCGGCCGCGATCTCGACTGGCGCCAGACCGACGTCGAGTTCACCGAGCAGCCGACCGGCAGCCTCGCGTTCGCCGCCGCCACGCACAAGGGGCGCTGCACGCGCTGGTCTTCGGGCGGCTGCGGCAATCTCGACGGTTACGCGCGGCCGGGCAATGCGCTCGATGGCCAGTTCGACGTCGACCAGATGGTGCAGGAGTTTGCCTTCAAGTGGCGCGGCCTGTCGGTGCAGGAGGAGTTCCACTGGAAGACCGTCGCCGATGCGGCGGCGCGCACGAAGAACGACCTCGTCGGCGCCTACGCGCAGGCCGGCTACTTCTTCCACTACCTGCTGCCGGTGGTACCGGCACCGCTGGAACTCGCGTTCCGCTACGCCTTCGTCGACGAGCCGAACCGCTTCGACCGCGCGCTCGACAACCATCGCGAGGAGTACACCGTGGGCGCCAACTGGTTCTTTGCCGGGCACAACAACAAGCTGACCCTGGACTACTCGCACCTGAAGCTCGAGGACGCCTTCCTCAATCGCAACGTGTCCGACGACCGCGTGCGCTTCCAGTGGGACGTGTCGTTCTGAGCGCGCTCGTGGGTGCGGCGCAGCAAGGTGCCGCACCGCACCCACCTTCGGCGCGGCTTGTCCTGCGCCCGCTTTGCGAGTCCAATGATGTGCCGTACAGGACACATCACCGATTCTCGGGGGAGGGCGGCTGTGATTCGCGATCTGGGCGACATCGATATTCATCGGCCACGGCGTTACGCCGAACAGGGCTACCCGTGGCAGGAATGGGACCTGCTGCGCCGCGAGGCGCCGGTATTCTGGTACGAACGCGATGACATCGAGCCCTTCTGGGCGGTGACGCGCTACGAGGACATCATGACCGTGTCCGGCCATCCGGACGTGTTCATCAACGGCGGCCCGCGTCTGCGCCTCGCGCTCAAGGACGAAACCGAGCTGCTGCGCGGCGGGCTCGACGAGTTCGGGCGTTCGCGCGGCTGGGACCCTGAAGAGCCGCCCGACCTGACCTTCATGGACGATCCGCGCCACCGCCACGTGCGCAAGGCCTCGAGCTGGGCCTTTACGCAGGGCTGCATGCGCGGGCTCGCCGCACACTTCGACGAACTCGCCGTTGGTTTCGCCGAGGAGTTCATGGACGAGCTGCAGGCGGCGACGGCACGCGGAGAGAGCGTCGATTTCGTGCATGCCTTCGCGGCCAAGCTGCCGCTCGCCGCCGTCGGCGAGATCATGGGCTTGCCCGACGGCGACTGGAAGAAACTGCTGTTGTGGTCCGAAGCGATCATCGGCGAGGTGCCGCCCGAGCAGATCCGCCCCGGCGAGACCCTGAGCGAAGCCGCAGAACGCAACATGAACGAGTTCCGCACCTACCTCGAAGGGCTGGTGCAGGCGCATCGCCGCCCGGGCGGCGGGCCGTCGGCCTTCATCAACCGCCTGGTCGAGGCCGAGGTGCAGGGCCGCAAGATGAACGACCAGCAGCTCATCGGCTATCTGTTCGTGCTCATCGGTGCCGGCAACGACACCACCCGCAACGCCACCGCCGGCGGCCTCGCCGCGTTGCTCGAGCACCCCGCGGAGCGCGATCGCCTGTGCGCCGACCCGGCACTGCTCGGCAGCACGGTCGACGAGGTGCTGCGCTGGACGTCCCCGGTGATCAGCTTCCTGCGCACCGCGACGCGCGAGTTCGAGCTCGCCGGCACGCACATCGCGGCCGGTGACACCGTGTGCATGTTCTACCCTTCGGGCAACCGCGACGAGGCGCGCTTCGCGGATCCGTACCGGTTCGACATCGCGCGCACGCCCAACGACTACCTAAGCTTCGGCTACGGAGCCCATTTCTGTCTCGGCACCAACCTCGCGCGCGCCGAGTTGGCGGCGATGCTCAAGGCCCTGATTCCCCTGCTGCCGCGCATCGAGCTTGCGCCCGGTGCGACACGCATCGCCAACACGCACGTGTCCGGCTATTCGAAGCTGCCGGTACGTGCCGCGGCTTGAGCGTGTCCCGTTTCGAGGAGTTGACCGTCCATGACTGAGGCAGCGTCCCCGGCGCTCAAGCCAGACACCATCAATCGTCACATCAACAACGTCTACCCGGCGCTGGCCATGCTCGCCGGCATGCAGCTCGAGGTCTTCACGGCGCTCGGCGACGAAGCTCTCGATGCCGCGACCGCGGCCGAGCGGTTGGGCGTGGAGACCGACAAGCTGCGCCCGTTGCTCTACGCGCTGGTCACCGCGGGCCTGCTCGAAGTCGATGCAGAGCGCTTCAGTAATGCCCCCGAGGCGGCCGAGTTCCTCGTCAAGGGCCGCCCGCGCTACCTCGGCGGCGCGCACCAGGCGTATTCCGACCTGTGGTCATCGACGATGCATACCGCCGCGTCCATACGCACGGGTGTCCCGCAGGCGCGGCACGATTTCTCCGCCATGTCGCACGCCGAGCTGCGTGCCTTCGTGCGCGGTCTCGACGCGGGCGCTGGGGCAACGGCACGGCGTCTGCACAAGACCTTCGACATGGGGCGTTTCGATCGCCTGCTCGATGCCGGCGGCGGGTCCGGCGGCCTCGCCATGGCGCTCGCTCGTCTGTGTCCGCAGCTCCGCGCAACGGTTGCCGAGCTGCCGAACGTTGCGGTCATCACGCGCGAATGTATCGCGGAAGACGGCATGGCTGATCGTGTCACCGTCGTCGATGCCGATCTGACCGCGGCGCCGCCGCCGGGGACCTACGATGCGGTCGTGCTGCGCTCGGTGCTGCAGGTGCTCTCGGCGGCACAGGCCGCCGCCGTCCTGCGCCATGCGAGCGCGGCGCTCGCGCCCGGCGGCGAGTGTTTCGTCGTCGGACGCATGCTCGACGACTCGCGCCTCGCGCCGCTCGACGCCGTCGCCGTCAACGTGATGTTCCTCAATGTCTACGAGCACGGCCAGGCGTACACCGAGTCCGAGTACCGCGCCTGGTTCGAGCAGGCCGGATTCGCCGACGTCGCGCGCATTCCGCTCG
>JAPOKK010000192.1 GCA_029977665.1 Pseudomonadota bacterium
AGTCGCTGTACGCGGTCAATTCCGTGCCGACGATGGTTCGACGTATCAACAACGCGTTCAAGCGTGCTGACGAAATCCAGTGGCAGAAAGGCAACGGCGACATCGATTACTTCGCGCCGATCGTGGCTGACGCCGAAGCCGGCTTCGGCGGCGTGCTGAACGCCTTCGAACTGATGAAGGGCATGATCGAAGCCGGTGCTTCCGGCGTGCACTTCGAAGACCAGCTGGCCTCGGTGAAGAAGTGCGGCCACATGGGCGGCAAGGTGCTGGTGCCGACCCAGGAAGCGGTGCAGAAGCTCGTCGCCGCGCGTCTCGCGGCCGACGTCATGGGCGTGCCGACGGTGGTTCTCGCCCGCACCGACGCCAACGCCGCCGCCCTGCTCACGAGCGACGTCGACGAGCGCGATCATCCCTTCGTTACCGGTGATCGCACCAACGAGGGCTTCTTCGAGACCCGCGCCGGCCTCGACCAGGCCATCTCGCGCGGTCTCGCTTACGCACCGTACGCCGACCTGCTCTGGTGCGAAACGGCCGTGCCGGATCTCGACGAGGCGAAGCGTTTCGCCGAGGCCATCAAGAAGCAGTTCCCGGACCAGCTGCTGGCCTACAACTGCTCGCCGTCGTTCAACTGGAAGAAGAACCTCGACGACGCCACCATCGCCAAGTTCCAGCGCGAACTCGGCGCGATGGGCTACAAGTACCAGTTCATCACTTTGGCCGGCATTCACAACATGTGGTACAACATGTTCGACCTTGCCAACCACTACGTGACGGACGGTATGACCGCGTACGTGGAGATGGTGCAGGAGAAGGAATTCGCGGCCAAGAATCGCGGCTACACCTTCGCCAGCCACCAGCAGGAAGTCGGCGCCGGCTACTTCGACGACGTCACCACCGTCATCCAGGGCGGCAGCTCGTCGGTGACTGCGCTGACCGGCTCGACCGAGGAAGAGCAGTTCGACAAGGCCGGCCAGAGCTGATTCGCCCTTGCCCGTGCCCGGCGGCCGCGCGGCAGCCGGGCCGCGGATCCCCCCTACCTCCCGACTGCCCGCCGCGTCCGCGGCGCGTTATCCCGGAGCGCTACTCGTTCCCGTCCTCGTGCGCCAGCATGCGCGCGAGGATGTCTTCATAGATCACTGCCAGCGCATCGAGTTCGGCGAGCGGCACGCACTCGTCGACCTGGTGGATGGTGGTGTTGTTCGGCCCCAGTTCGACCAGCTCGACGCCGGTCGGCGCGATGAAGCGGCCGTCCGACGTGCCGCCGCCCGTTGACAGTGCGGGTGACACGCCGGCGCGGGTTTCGAGCACGTCCACCACCGTCTCGACGAGGCGTCCGCCGGCGGTCAGGAACGGTACGCCCGAAAGGCGCCAATCGAGTTCGTAGCGCAGGCCGTGGGCGTCCAATTCGGCCTCGACGTCGCGTTGCAGGCCGGTCGCCTCGTGTTCGGTGTTGTAGCGGAAGTTGAACCAGGCTTCGAGCGTGCCGGGGACGACGTTCTCGGCACCGGCGCCGCCGTGGATGTTCGAGATCTGGAACGAGGTCGGCGGATAGTAGTCGTTGCCGTCGTCCCAGTG
The DNA here is from genome assembly GCA_029977665.1 of Pseudomonadota bacterium. GTDB lineage: Bacteria > Pseudomonadota > Gammaproteobacteria > JACKNG01. Next base: position 1,576 of record JAPOKK010000192.1, read on the forward strand.
GCGCGCGGCGAGCGCTGTCAGCGCCGGCAGGGCGCGATGGATCGGATTGTCGGCGCGCTCCGGGTAGGCGACATGCCCCTGTATCCCGTGTACGCGCAGACGCCCGTTGAGCGAGCCGCGGCGGCCCACGCGCACGGTGTCGCCGAGCCGCTCGGCACTGCTCGGTTCGCCGACCACGCACCAGTCGAGCGCGATGTCCTGCGCGGCGAGATACTCCATCAGGCGGATCGTACCGTCGGTGGCCGGGCCTTCCTCGTCGGAGGTGAGCAGGAAGGCGATACGCCCGCGGGGATGCGGCACGCGGGTGAGGTAGCGTTCGACCGCAACCACCATCGCCGCCAGGCTGCCTTTCATATCGGCCGCACCGCGGCCGTAGAGCAGGCCGTCGCGCACGGTAGGCTCGAACGGCGGCGAGTGCCACGCGGCGAGGTCACCCGGAGGTACGACATCGGTATGTCCGGCGAAGGCGAAGCACGGGCCGGCGCCGCCGTGCACCGCCCAGAGGTTGTCGACGCCGTTGCGCGGCAGGCGCTCGAGGTGAAAGCCGAGCGCCGCGAGGCGCGCGCCGATGAGATCGAGGCAGCCGGCATCCGCCGGCGTCACCGAAGGCCGCTCGATCAGCGCGGCGGTGAGGGCGTGGACGGGCGAGTTCATGACGTCGCGGCCAGTGCGGATGCCCGTGCGTCCGCCTCGCGCAGGCGCCGCACGGCGAGCTGCGCGTATTCGCGATCGACTTCCGCGCCGAGAAAGCGACGTCCGAGGCCGAGCGCCGCGACACCGGTCGAACCCGAGCCGGCAAACGGATCGAGCACCACGTCGCCCGGCTGCGTGCTCGCCTCGAGGCAGCGCTCGATCAGCTTGAGCGGTTTCTGCGTCGGGTGGCGGCCGTGCGTCTTTTCGTCCTTGCCGGGGGCGGTGAAGCGCCACACGTTCTTCATCTGGCGGCCGTCGTTTTGCGCTTTCATGGTCTCGTAGTTGAACGTGTAGCGGTCACGTTCCCCGCGCCTGGCGCGCGCTGCCCACAGGATCATCTCGGTAGCGTGGGTGAAACAGCGGCAGCCCAGGTTGGGCGGCGGGTTGGGCTTCTCCCACACGATGTCGTTGAGCAGGCGGAATCCGAGTTCGAGCATCGCCATGCCGACCGAGAGGTAGACATGGTGGGTCCCGCTGACCCAGATCGTGCCGGTCGGCTTGAGGACACGGAAACACTCCGCCAGCCAGCCGCGGTTGAACGCGTGGTCGGCGGCGATGCCCTGGCTCTGGTCCCAGGCGCCCTTGTCGACGCTGACGCGGCGCCCGGACTGGCAGGTGCTGCCGCCGTTGGACAGCAGGTAGGGCGGGTCGGTCCACACGCAGTCGACGCTGGCGTCCGGCAGGCTCGCCAGGAAGCGCGCCTGGTCGGCGCGGACCAGGCGCGACGTCGCGTCGCGTGACCGCCAGGCCGCGCGCGGCGCCGCGCTACTCGTCCGGCGTGCGGGCATCGATGCCGAGCGCGTGGATGTCGGTCTGCATCAGGGCGCCGAGAGCGGCGTAGACGGCGCGATGACGCTTGAGCGGCGCCTGGCCGCGAAATCCCTCGGCCACGATCAGCACGCGAAAATGCCCGCGGCCGTCGCGTGCGCCGGCGTGCCCGACATGGAGGTGGCTTTCGTCGATGACTTCCAACCGCGACGGCGTGAACGCGCGAGTCAGTGCCTCTCGAATCAGTTCGACGCGGTTTTCTTGCATGCTGGTTGGATTTGCCGGCGCGCCCGGTCGGCGTGGCGCCGGCCGGGCGACGGGGTTTCTGGCGCGCTTGTATCACCTCGCGCGGCTGCTAAACTCGCCGCCCGGAGTGCGCTGCAATATTGCCTCATCGACGCGGTGATGGCCAGCGCGCGACCGGCCACGCCACGCGCGCCCCTTCCTGTTCCAGCCCGGTACGCACCGCATGAAGTGTCTGCACATCCGCGTTCACCCGACGCACCCCCAGAAGCGCCTCGTGCAACAGGCCGCCGAGATCCTCGGCCGCGACGGTGTGCTGGTGTGTCCGACCGACGCCAGCTATTCGCTGATCTGCCGTGTCGGCAGCAAGACGGCCGAGGATCGCATCCGCGCCATCCGTCATGTCGAGCGCAGTCATTACTTCACGCTGATGTTTCACGACCTGGCGCTCGCGGCGCAGTACGCCAAGATCTCCAACAGTGCCTTTCGCCTGCTGCGCATGCTCACACCAGGGCCTTACACGTTCATCCTCGCCGCGACGCGCGAGACGCCGCGCCGGCTGCAGGATCCGAAGCGGCGCATGGTCGGGCTGCGCATTCCCGACCATCCCTTCCTGCAGGCCCTGCTCGAGGAGCTCGGCGAGCCCCTGCTCGGCTCCACGCTGATCAACGACGAACTCGGCATGCCCTACGCCGAGCCCGAGGACATGGGCGCCGCCGTCGGCCATGCCGTCGACGCCCTGGTCGACGCCGGCGCGATCGGCATCGAGATGACCACGGTGCTCGATCTCTCCACCGACGAGCCACAGCTGCTGCGCGAGGGCAAGGGCGATGTCAGCCAGGTCGCCGACCTTGGCTGAGCCGATCCGATGAGCGACCTGTCCCAGCTGCCGTTGCTGCTGATCCCCGCCGTTCTCGCCGTCACGGTGCACGAGATCGCGCACGGCTGGGTCGCGCTGCAGCTCGGCGACACGACCGCGGCCGATGCCGGCCGCCTGTCGCTCAACCCGCTGCGTCACGTGGACCCGATCGGCACCGTGCTGGTGCCGGCAACGCTCTACCTGCTCGGCGAGCTGCTGTTCGGCACGCGCTTGTTCTTCGGTTGGGCGCGGCCGGTACCGGTGCGCTGGAACCGGCTCTTCCCGGTGCGCGCGGGCATCGCCGCGGTGGCTTTCGCCGGCCCTGCCGCGAACCTCCTGATGCTCGCCGGGTGGACACTTGCAGCCCTGTCTCTGAAGCATCTCGGCCTGGCCGGCCCGGCTTTGATCTACATGTGTGAGGCTGGGATAATATTCAACGCAGCCATCATGATCATCAATCTCATCCCCATCCCGCCGCTCGATGGCAGCCGCATCGTGACCGCGACCCTGCCCGCGACCTGGGCGCGGCACTACAATCGCCTCGAAGGCTACGGCCTGGTCATCATCCTGGCCCTGCTGGCGACGGGAGCGCTGCAACGTATCGTCGGCCCGGTGCTGGGCCAGCTCGGCGCCTTCTTCTCCGCGTTCGGCCTGTGAACGGCCGCGTCTCAGAGCGCGCGGGACGGCGCGCCCCCGATCCGATCAGCAGGAACGCCTGACATGTCGATAGCCGCCAACCGCCGCGTCCTCTCCGGGATGCGCCCGACGGGGCAACTCCACCTGGGTCACTACCACGGGGTGCTGAAGAACTGGATCCAGCTGCAGCACGAGTACGAGTGCTTCTTCTTCGTCGCCGACTGGCATGCCCTGACGACCAGCTACGACGACACCGCCATCATTGGTGAAAGCGTCTACGACATCGTCATCGACTGGCTGTCGGTCGGCATCAATCCGGGCGAAGCAACACTGTTCGTACAGTCGCGCGTGCCCGAGCATGCCGAGCTGCACCTGCTGCTGTCGATGATCACCCCGATCAGCTGGCTCGAGCGCGTGCCGAGCTACAAGGACCAGCAGGAGAAACTGCGCGAGCGCGACCTGTCCACCTACGGTTTCCTAGGCTACCCCTTGCTGCAGGCCGCCGACATTCTCATCTACAAGGCCGGACACGTGCCGGTGGGAGAGGACCAGGTCGCCCACATCGAGCTGGCGCGCGAGGTCGCGCGGCGCTTCAACCACATCTATGGCCGCGAACCCGACTTCGAGCAGAAGGCGGAAGCGGCCGCGAAGAAGATGGGCCGCAAGAACGCCAAGCTCTACTTCGAGATCCGCCGGACCTACCAGGAAGGCGGCGACCTCGAAGGACTCGAGCGGGGGCGCGCGCTGCTCGAGGCGCAGCAGAACATCAGTCTCGGCGATCGCGAGCGCCTGCTCGGTTACCTCGAAGGCGGCGGCAAGGTCATCCTGCCCGAGCCGCAGGCCCTGCTGACGCCCGAATCGAAGATGCCCGGGCTCGACGGCGAGAAGATGTCGAAGTCCTACCAGAACACCATCGCGCTGCGCGAGGCGCCCGAGTCGGTCACGCAGAAGCTGCGCACGATGCCTACCGACCCGGCTCGCGTGCGGCGTTCCGACCCGGGCGACCCGCAGAAGTGCCCGGTGTGGCGCTTCCACGAGATCTACTCCGATGACGGCGTGCGCCAGTGGGTGCGCGAGGGCTGCACCACTGCGGGCATCGGCTGCCTCGATTGCAAACAGCCGATCATTGACGCGGTGCTGGCCGAGCAACAGCCGATCCGCGAGCGCAGCGAGGAGTTCCTCGACGATCCGGACACGGTACGTGCGATCATCGACGAGGGCTGCGAGGCCGCGCGCGACGTCGCCCGCGACACGCTCGACGACGTGCGGCAGGCGATGAGCCTGCTGTATCGCTGAGTGCGCCGATGAGCGGGTCGGAAGAGCACGAGGCGGCGCCAGTGGTCGAGGCGGCACAGCCGACCCAGGTCGAGATGCCGTTCGCGGTCGGGCAGGGCACGCCGATCACCGAGCCGCCGAAGGACCTGTATATCCCGCCGGACGCGCTGGAAGTGTTCCTCGAAGCGTTCGAGGGACCGCTGGACCTGCTGCTCTACCTGATCAAGCGCCAGAACCTCGACATCCTCGACATCCCCATCGCGCGCATCACCGAACAGTACATGTCGTACATCGACATGATGCAGAACCTCAAGCTCGAACTCGCCGCGGAATACCTCGTGATGGCCGCGATGCTCGCCGAGATCAAGTCGCGCATGCTGCTGCCGCGGCCGCGCAAGGAGGAGGACCCGGAAAGCGACCCGCGCGCGGAGCTCGTGCGGCGCCTGCAGGAATACGAACGTTTCAAGAAGGCGGCGGCGGATATCGACGAGCTGCCGCGGCAGGAGCGCGAGTGGTTCGACGTGGTCCTCGATTTCGAACGCGACCGCCAGCAGCAGCCGCTGCCGGAAGTGGCGCTCGATGCCGTGCTCGATGCTTTCCGCGACGTGTTGCGGCGCGCCGACATGTTCGCCGACCACCGCGTGCAGCGCGAGACCCTGTCCCTGCGCGAGCGCATGAGCGTCGTGCTCTCGCGTGCGAACAACGAACGGTTCACGCCGTTCCAGGATTTCTTCACCGTCAGCGAAGGCCGTGCCGGGGTCGTCGTCACGCTGATCGCGATTCTCGAACTGCTCAAGGAAGCCCTGATCGAAATCGTGCAGAACGGCGAGCACGAGCCCATCTACGTCAAGTTGGTGGCCTGACAGCCGTGGCAGCACTTCCCTGTCCGCCACCCGGAATGTCGTGCGTGCCGCGCGCCGGTGCGCCAGCGCGGTGCCAGGTATCGTGGTCGCGTGAGCAGCGGCGGCCGCTTCCTGTACCGGCATCGAGACCCGCGGAGTGAACAACGAGATGAATGCCGAGCAACTCAAACCCGTCGTCGAAGCGCTGTTGATGGTCTCCGAGACCCCGCTGTCGCTGGAGCGCCTGGCCAAGCTGGTCGTCGCCGAGGATGGCGCGGCAGCGGACCGCGAGGCGCTGCGCGAGGTGCTCGGTGAACTTGCGCGGGATTACGAGGGACGTGGTGTCGAACTGGCCGAAGTCGCGAGCGGCTGGCGTTTTCGTACCCGCAGCGAGGTCGCCGCGCATGTCGGCCGCTTGTGGGAAGAGCGCAAACCGCGCTACTCGCGCGCGTTTCTCGAAACGCTGGCGATCATCGCCTACCGTCAGCCCATCACGCGCGGCGAGATCGAGCACATTCGCGGCGTGGCCGTCAGCAGCAACATCATGCGCCAGTTGCTCGAGCGCGAATGGATCAAGGTCGTCGGCCATCGCGACGTGCCGGGCCGGCCGTCGGTGTTCGCGACGACGCGCGCTTTCCTCGACTACTTCGGCCTGAGTTCGCTCGACCAGCTGCCGACGCTTGCCGATCTCAAGGACATCGACGATCTCAACGCCGACCTGTTCGCGGGTGAAGCCGTGGAAGACGTTGCCGGACGTGAGTCCGCCGAGTCCGCCGAGTCCG
>JAPOKK010000031.1 GCA_029977665.1 Pseudomonadota bacterium
GCCGGGGCCCATCGCGGGGTGCCCGCGCGCGGGCGACGGTGACATCGGTGTCGCGACCCTGCGCGTCGCGCGCAAGCCGCTAGCGCACCGATCGCCCGTCGCGGGTGCGGCAGCTGAACGTCACCGCGCGCACGAAACGCACGGCCAGGACCTCGCCTTCGGTCATCTCTTCGGCAGCCTCACGCGCCGCCGCCGCGGTCTCGGCGAGCAGCGTGATCTCGCGGCGCTCGTCATCATCGCCCGCCAACGTGACCACGTACTCGTTCACGAATGCCCGACTACGATTGCCCGGCGCCGTGGCTCACAGACCCTGCAGGTCGGCGTAGCGCTGGCGATGGAACGCCGCATCGCCGAAGGTCTGCTGGGCGACCCGTGCACGCTTGAGGAACAGCCCGATCTCCTCGGCATCGGTCATGCCGATACCGCCGTGCAGCTGCACCGCCTCGCTGGTGACGAGTTCGAGCGTCTCGCAGGCCTTGCACTTGGCGAGACTCGCGAGCGCCGCCACGTCCTCGTGCCCGCCATCGAGCGCGTCGAGCGCCGCGAGCACGGCCGAGCGGGTCAGCTCGAGTTCGCAGAACATCAGCGCGGCGCGATGCTTCAAGGCCTGGAAGCTGCCGATTGCGACGCCGAACTGCTCGCGCAGCTTGAGGTAGGCGACGGTCCGCTCGAACGCTTCCTGCGCGGTGCCGAGCATCTCCGCGGCGAGGCCGGCGCGGGCGCCGTCGAGCACGCGCTCGAGCAGCGGCCAGGCCTCATCCACTGGCCCGAGCACGGCATCTGCGCCGAGCGCGACGTCGTGCAGCGTCACGCGCGCGGCGTTGCGCGAATCGACCAAGCGCATACGCGCGACCTCGACGCCCCGGCTGTCCTGCGGGACCAGGAACAGCGTCAGGCCGTCAGTCGCGTTCGCATCGCCCGCGGTGCGCGCGACGACGATGAGGTGATCGGCGACGTGAGCGTCGAGGACGAAGGTCTTGCTGCCGGTGAGGCGATAACCGCCGCCATCGGACGTGGCGCGGGTAGCGATCGTGCTCGGCGCGTGGCGCGACTGCTCGTCGAGAGCGAGTGCGAGTACGCAGTCACCGGCCGCCACGGCGGGCAGCAAGGCCGCGTGCTGCTTCGCGCTGCCCGCGGCGAGCACCAGCGGCGCGCCGACCAGCGCGGTCGAGACCAGCGGCGAGGCGGCCAGCGTCCGCCCGGCTGCTTCGAGCACCTGGCCCAGGCCCTTGTAGCCGAAAGCGGCGCCGCCGTGCTCCTCGGGCAGCAATACGCCGGCCCAGCCCATGTCGGCCATCTCGCGCCAGGCCGCGGAATCGAAGCCGTTGGCGTCGTCGTCGTCACGCAGCTTGCGCAGCGCGCTGACCGGCAGCCGTTCGTTGAAGTACTCCTGCGCGCCGCGCCGCAGGATGCGCTCTTCTTCGTTCAAGACGAGGTTCATGATGCTCTCCTCAGTCGGGCAGGCCGAGCACGCGCTTGGCAATGACGTTGAGCTGGATCTCCGAGGTACCGCCCTCGATCGAGTTGCCCTTCGAGCGCAACCAGGTACGGCAGATATCGAGTTCGCCGGCGCTGAAGCCGTCGCCCTCCCAGCCAAGCGCCTGCGTGCCGGCGCATTTCAGAATCAGTTCGAACTTCGCCTTGTTCTGCTCTGTGCCGTAATACTTGAACATCGAAGACACGCCGCCGGAGGCCATCCCGGCCTCGCTCTCCTGCGCGGCGCGACGCATGGTCAGGCCGAACGCGCGATCGTTCATGACGTGGCGCGTGACCGCGTCGCGCAGCAGCGGATCGCCGATGCGGCCGGCGCCGTCGTCGAGATAACGCTTCGCGATGACGTCGACCGGCGGCACGGTGCCGCCGACGGTGCGTCCGATCTCGGCGATCATGCCGCGTTCGTGCTGCAGCAGTTCCTTCGCGATCGTCCAGCCGCCGTTGAGCTCGCCGACGAGGTTCTCCTTGGGCACGCGCACGTCGGTGAAAAACGTCTCGCAGAAAACTGAGGCGCCACTGATCAGCGTAATCGGGCGTGTCTCGACGCCCTCGCTCGCCATGTCGAACAAGACGAAGCTGATGCCGCCGTGCTTGACCGTGGTGTCGGTGCGCACGAGGCAGAAGATCCAATCCGCCTGGTCGGCATAGGAGGTCCAGATTTTCTGGCCGTTGACGAGGTAGTGATCGCCGCGGTCCTCGCAGCGCGTCTTCAGCGCGGCCAGGTCCGAGCCGGCGCCGGGCTCGGAATATCCCTGGCACCAGCGGATCTCGCCGCGCGCGATTTTCGGCAGGTGCTCGCGCTTCTGGTCTTCATTGCCGTACTTGAGCAGGACCGGGCCGAGCATCCAGATCCCGAACGAGGACAACGGTTGCCGGCACTTCAGCCGCGACATCTCCTCGCGCAGCACCTGCGCCTCGTCCGCCGACAAGCCGGCGCCGCCGTACGCGCGCGGCCAGGTCGGCACGGTCAGGCCGCGTTCTGCCATGCGCTCGAGCCACAGCTTGCTGTCGGGGTTGTTGAACACGGCCTTGCGCCCACCCCAGACACGCTCGTCGTCGGGCAGGGGGGTGCGCATCGAGGCCGGGCAGTTCGCTTCCAGCCAGGCGCGCGTCTCGGCACGGAACTCGTCCAGGGTTGCTGACACGTTCTAACTCCTCCTCGGGACTGGCCCGCCGCGGTGCCGGTCACCAACGGCGGCCGGCACCCTGAAAATCTGCGTAGGATTGCGCCACGAAGGCCGTGCGAGCCGGGCGGCGCGAGCGTGCGGGATAACGCGTAGCATCATCGTCGCGGCGCGTGCTGGTAGTCGCGGCACCCTGCCCGGCCAGGCGCTTCAGCGCAGGAAACCGCTGACCAGCGACATGAACTCGTCAAACTGGTCGTGATGCAGCCAGTGGCCGGCCTGCTCGATGGTCTCCACCCGCGCGTTCGTGAAATGCTTCGCGCGCCCGTCGCGCAGCGGGTTGGAGGCGAAGCTCTCCGCGCCGTAGATGAGCAGGGTGGGACAGGTGATGCGGCTCCACAAGGTGGCGACCTCGTCCGCCGGCATGTCATAGGCCGGCCACGAGCGCACGTAGTTGTCGAACTTCCACGAGTAGGTGCCGTCCTCGTTCTGGTTGACACCGTGGATGGTCAGGTGACGCGCGCGCTCCGGTGAGAGGTGCTTGTTCTCCTCCTGCATGCGCTGGTAGGCCTCTTCGATCGACGTATAACGGCGCGGCAGGCGCCCGGACAGGCGGCGCTTCTCGGTGATCCATTCGCGCAGGCGCTCGTCGAGCCCGATGGCGTCGCGCTCGGCGAGCTTGGCCGGCGAGAAGCCGAGCCCCTCGATCGCGACGAGCTGGCGCACGGTATCCGGGTAGCAGCCGGTGTAGCGCAGCGCGATGTTGCCGCCCAGCGAGTGCGCGACGATGCTGACCGGTGCAAGCTTCTGTTGATGGATGAGTTGCGCCAGGTCGTAGATATAGCTCTCCATGGTGTAGTGGCCGTCGGCCGACCACTCGCTGTCGCCGTGGCCGCGCAGATCGGGCGCGATCACGTGCCATTCGAGGCGCAGCGCCTGTGCCACCCAGTCCCAGTTGCGGCAATGATCGCGGCCGCCGTGCAGCAGCAGCAGCGGCGGCGCATCGGGATTGCCCCAGTCGACGTAATGCAGCCGCAACCGTTGCGAGAAGTAGGTATGCGAAGTCGGGCCGGGAGTGCTGTCGGTCATGGCGGGTCCGCGTTGCGCTTGACGGTTCGAGGGTGCAAATCTATCAGTTCGGCGCGCGCCGTGCGTCGAGCTCATGGCGAACGGCAGCGTGACGCGACCGTGTCAGCGGATAGCGCCAGATGAAAACGACCGAGGCGACGAAGAACATTTCCGGTACCAGGCAGAACGACAGCTTGAGCGCGCCGAGCCCGGTGCCGGCAACCGGATCGAAGCCGAGCCACTCGACCAGCGGCAGTACCACGACCGCGGCCAGCGCGACGGCGAGCTTGTCGGCCATGCCCCACAGCGCCATGAACAGCGCGCCGCGCTGCGCACCGCTGGCGAGTTCGTGTTCGTCGATGACGTCCGCTGCCATCGAGGGCCCCAGCACCGGAACCACCGGCGCGAGCAGGCCGGTGACCGCGGTGAGCAACGCGTAGAGCTGCCAGGCACCGGGCGGCAGCGCGAGCACGAGTGCGAACAGCGCGATCTGGACCAGCGAGCAGCCGGCGACCATGCGGTGCTTCTCGAAACGCGGCGCAAAGCGCACCACTAGTGGCGTACCGACCAGTTGCGCGAGGAGATAGACGAGCAGGATCAGCGGCCACTCGGCCTGGTTCGCGCCGAGATAGGCGGTCGCGAAGAAGATGAACAGGGTGTTGATGGCGTGCCAGCCAATCGCCGCGCACATCCCCGCGAGCAGCAGGTGGCGGAAGGCGCGGTTGGCGAGGATCAGGCTGAGACCGCCACGCAGGTCGACGTGCCCGCGCGCGGCAAAACGCGGCTGCGGCACGCTTGCGAGCAACCACGGAATGCTCACGGCGAGCAACGCGATGGTGAGGCAGGCGAGCACGCGCAGCGTCGGCGCGAGGCTCTCGCCCGTGCCGCCGTCGAATCCATCGATGCCGGCGGCGGCGAGTGCGGTGACGAGCAGCGGAGCGAGGATTGCGAGCAGCGCGCCGAGCAGGTTGCCCCAGGTGCGCGCGCCGCTGACCCGCGAGCGCTCGTGGTAGTCGGGCGAGATCTCGGCAACCCAGGCGCCAAGTGGAATGCCGATCAGCGTCCAGCCGAGGTAGAGCACGGCGAAGCTCACGGCCACGTAGCCCAGGCCGGGCGCTGCCGGCGGCACGAACACCGCCCAGGTCGCCACCGCCATCACTGGCAGCCCGAGCGCGATCCACAGGCCGCGCCGGCCGAAGCGCGCGGGGGTGCGGTCGGACAACGCGCCGATCAGCGGATCGGTGACGACGTCGGTCAGCCGGATCAGCGTCAGCACCACGCCGAGTCCGGCCAGGCCGAGGCCGAGTTCGCGCGCGTAGAACGGCGCGAGGTAGAGCGCCACCGGCAGGCCACCGGTCGCCAGGGGCACGCTGAGCAGGCCGAACGCGAACAGCTCGCGCGCCCCCAGCCGCGCGGCTGCCGGCGCGGCGTTCACTGCGGCGCCATCTGCAGCGTCGTCAGCTCGGTGACGAGGACATCGACCGCGTAGCGTGCCCCGGCCGGCACGGCGGCGCCCGGCGTCATGATCGAAGCGAAGCCCTTGAGTTCGCCGGGCAGGACGAGGTCGGGAACCTCGACGCGGCGATCGCGCGAGAAGTCGCCGCCGGACCAGCGCCAGCTGTGGCGCACGCGCAGGACGATGTTCCGCACCGGCACGCCGCCGACGTTGCGCACGACGCCGGCCGCCTTACCGGACTCGATGGTCTCGGCCTCGACGCGGACGTAGGGGGAGAAATCGGGCAGGCCGCGCTGCCCGGCAGCCGTTGCCGCGAGGAACAATGCGCACAGGGCGAGCATCGAACGCACCAAGGCGCGGAATCGCCGGTAACGGGGACGCATGCGCACGTGTCGCTCCTATTGCAGGGTATCCGTGCCCGCGGACTGAGCGCTGGGGGGCGCGAACATCTCGCCGACGTCGACCGCGTCGAAGCGATACTGCTCGCCACAGAAATCGCAGCCGACCTCGACCTGGGTCTGTTCGGCGACAATGTCCTCGATCTCCTCGCGCCCGAGCGCAAGCAGCATGCCGCGAACGCGTTCACGCGAGCACGAGCAACGGAAGTCGACCGCGCGCGGGGCGTAGCGCATCACGCTTTCCTGCCAGAACAAGCGATGCAGAATGCTGTCCGCATCGAGCGTGAGCAGCTCAGTGCTGGTCAGGCTGCCGCCCAGCGCGGTGATGCGCTCGAAATCCTCGTGCGGGGTGAGCGGATCGTGCGCGGCGCCTTCGCCGGCCGGCATGCGTTGCAGCATCAGGCCGGCGGCAACCTCGTCGTTGGCCGCGAGCACGAAGCGGGTCGCGAGCTGCTCGGACTGCAGCATGTAATACTCGAGCGCATCGGCCAGGCAAGTCATGGCGCGGCCGCCGTCGTCGGACAGCGGCACGACACCCTGGTAGGGCAGACGGCCGGCCGGGCGGTCGCGCGGATCGAGCGTGATCGCACACAGTCCGCCGCCGCCGACGTTGACGAGGCCCGCCAGCGTGGCATCGGCGGCGACCTCGTCGACGACCTGGGCGGTGGCGCGGAAGCTCAAGCCCGAAGTGATTTCCGCCACGGCCAGGCCGACCGGACCGTCGCCCTTGAGCTGCAGCACGAGCGCGCCATCGAACTTGATGCCCGAGCGCATCAACATCCCGGCCGCGGCCATCTCGCCGAGCAGCAGGCGAACCGGGGCAGGAAAGGCACCGACCACGGCACGGCGGCGCAGCGCCTCGCGCCAGCTCGTCGTCAGGCGCACCAGCGCACCGCGCACGGGAGCGCCTTCGAAGGAGAAGCGATGGAGGTCACCGGCGCTCATGGGCAGGATTGGTACCAGGGCATGCAAGCGGCGCCGATTATCGCAACGCATGCGATCGGTGGGCAAACCGGTCCCCGGCGAAGCGCCTCGCGCGCATGTCGCGAGGCCGTACCGCGATGCGGGCGGAGGTCGTAGCGATCAACGCGAGACGCCACGACGCCGGGGCCGCGGCGGCACGCCCCACCAGGCAAGCCCGACGAGCAGGCCAAAAGCGCTGTACGCGGCCGCGAACGACCACGCCGGCGCATCGTAGTAGAGCAGGCGATGCACCCAGTGGGCGAGGAAGCCGCCGGCGTAGGTCGCATCACCCGCACGCGCGCGCAGGGCCATCTCCAGCGTCGTCAACGGACACACGATGCCGAACCAGGATTGCAGCACGACCACGCCGATGGCGGCGACGTGCACGAGGCGGAAACAGCGGTTGCGCACCCAGCGCCAGCGGCACGCGCCGCCGAGCAGCACGAGCACCAGGCCCGCGATGACGAAGACCACGAAAGCCGCATGCGCAACGAGCAGCGCATCGGCCGCGAGGCGGTTGGCGAGTGCGCTGTCCACCGGCCCGTCGTGCGGCGCTCAGCGCACCGCCGTCGCGCCGCGTGCGACCTCAGTTACCGCGCTCGGAGGGCACGTAACGGCCATCTTCGAAGCCCGCGAACAGCTGTTCGAGCCAGGGATGATCGACCGGGGCACCGGACTCGTCGGCCACCAGGTTTCGCTCGGCGACGTAGGTCGCCTGCTCGGCACCGTCGACGAGCACGCGGTACCACGGCTGGTCCTTGGGTGGGCGCGTGCGTGCCACCGCCTCGTACCATTCGTCACTCAAATCGAAGCGTGCGTCGACATCGACGACCACGCCGCGGTAATCGAAGAGCTGGTGCTGGATGAGGTCGCCGGGCGCGAAGTGGGGGTGGACAATCCAGGGGGTCGGCGTCATACCTGCTCTCTGTCAAGGGTCACGAAAGATTCTGACCGGGCTCGTGCCGAGGCGTTCCGCGTGGCGACGGCCACACACGCCTCTTGCAGTTGGGCCACAATAGCGCCATACCAGGCCGAGTTCCCGAGGAGACCCGCATGGCGACCAGCGCTCCGTCCGGCGCCGTCGATGCCGAAGGCGTGGCGCGCGCGCGCCGCCTGCTCGCACGCGAACGCGTGCAGGTACCGCGCCTGGCCGAGTTGTACAAGCTGCTCGCCAACCCCATGCGGCTGAAGATCCTGCTGGCGTTGAGCGAGACGCGGCGCTTGTGCGTGGGCGACCTCGCCCAGGTGCTCGGCTTGAGCGTCGCCGCCACCTCGCAACAGCTCAAGATCCTGCGCCAGCACGGCTGGCTGCGCGCCGTCGCCGAAGGCCGACTGGTCTTCTACGAACTCACCAGCAGCGGGTTGCGCGACGCACTCGCCGGCGATCTGTTGCTGCTGCGCGAAGCAGCCCGCTGAGTCCCGACCCATCACGGCTGGACATCTGTCGCAAGCCTGCTAACATTCAATCATTATCGAAAATGAATGAATGTTACCGATGGCAGTATCCCCTTGCGAGGCGACGACCTGCACAGAGACGGTCGGCGGACGCGCCTGGCTACTTCTCGCCCTCGCCATCTCGGGCGAGATTGCGGGCGCACTCGCGCTGCGCTTCAGCGCCGGCTTCAGCCGTCTCGCACCGACGCTGTTCGCGCTCGCATCGTTCGCCGTCGCCCTCTACCTGGTCAGCCGCGTCATGCGGTCACTGCCGGTCAGCATCGCCTACCCGATATGGGCCGGCGGCGGAACCGCCGGCGTCGCGCTGCTCGGCGTCCTCGCGCTGGGAGAGCCCATCACCGGCATCAAGGTGCTCGGTGTCGTCCTGGTCATGGCCGGCGTCGTGCTGGTCAACCTCGTCAGCGAGAAGCGCAGCGGCTGTTGACCACCGGAGCGAAAGCATCATGCATGCACCTCTTACGGAAGCCTGGTTGTTGGTTGGTGGCGCCATCGGGGCCGAAACGCTGGCCGCGCTGATGCTGCGCGCGAGTGACGGGTTCACCCGTGCATTGCCCACGCTCGCCGCGCTAGGCGCCTTCGCGGCGGCGTTCTACCTCGTCAGCCTGGCGCTCGTCGACCTCCCGGTAAGCAGCGTCTACCCGGTTTGGGCCGGCGGCGGCACGGCCGCGGTAGCGCTGCTCGGCGTTATCGCGCTCGGCGAGCGCGCGCATGTCCTCAAGGCGATCGGTATCGTGCTCGTCGTCGCGGGTATCGTGACGCTCAACCTCGCCACCACCGCGGCGGCCTGACGCGCGCGGGGGCACCGCGTGTTCGCCTACCTGCGCTACTTCGGTACCCACCTGCTGGTGGCGGCCGCCACGGTCGGCTTGCTGCTCGGCGGCTCGTGGAGCTGGCTCGGCCTGCTCACCGGCATCGTCGGCTGGATTGGCGGCGACGCCTTGTCCGGACCTGTTGCCGGGGCTCGCCCCGACTATCACCATCGCCGGGTTCTCGACCTCGCCCTGTACAGCCTGCTGCCGCCGTTGCTCGTGCTATCGACGGTGTTTGCATGGTCGCTCGCCGAGCGCGACCTGCTGGGCATCGGACAGACCCTTACCATCGTGACCGGTTACGACGCGCTCGCGGCGCGCGACGCGACCACCTTCGTCGACCGGCTCGGCGCGAGCTGGTCGTTCGCGCTCGCCATCGCCATGGCTGGCATCCTCACTGCGCACGAGCTGCTCCACCGCCAACACGACCCGCTCGCGCTGGCGGTCGGGCGCGCCATGCTCGCCATGGCCTTCAACGCCACGCTCGAAGTCGCGCACGTCTTCGGCCACCACAGCGAAGTCGGGACGCACAAGGACCCGGCAACCGCGCGGCGCGGGGAGGGTGTCTACCGTTTCTTCGTCCGCTCGACGGTCGGCCAGGTCGGGCAGGCCTGGCGCATCGAGCGCGCGCGGCTCGCGGCACAGACGCCGCCGTGGCGCTGGCTGCGCAACCGGGTCTTGCGCGGCTTTGTCCGCTCCGGGCTCGTCGCCGCGGCCTTCCTCGCCAGCGGCGGCGCCAGCGCGCTTGCCTGGTTCCTGCTCGCATCGACGTGGAACAAGCTGCTGCTCGAAGCACTGAACTACATGGAACACTACGGACTGGTCCGCGTTCCCGGCACGCCGATCGAGCCACGCCACGCGTGGGATTCCGTCAGCGCGTTCAGCCATGCTGCCTTGTTCAACCTGCCGTGGCACGCCGATCATCATCACCGCAGCACCGCACCTTACCCCGAGCTGGGCCCGAGCCCCAGCGCACCGCGCCTGGGAGCGGGTTACCTGGCCACCCTGCCGATCGTGCTCGTTCCACCGCTCTGGCGGCGCGTCATCGCGCCGCGCCTCGCGCACTGGGACGCCGCCCTGGCGACTCCCGACGAGCGCGCCCTGATCGATGCGTACGCCACCGGCAGCCCCGCGATCGCCAGAGACTGAGCGCCCGGCCACGCGGCGCAGCGCGACTTTCGGGGGTGGCACCCGCTTGCATAGAATCGGGCGACCCCATTCCGTCCCCTTGCATGCAGCTCACCAACACCCCGTCGCAATACGGCTGGATCGCGCGCATCGCGCACTGGACCAGCGTCATGCTGGTTGCCTGGCTCTACCTCGACGTCAGCGGACTCGACGTACCGCCCAAGGTGCACGTACGCGACACGGTGGTCGCCGCCCACGCCGCGACCGGTCTCGGCCTGCTCGCGTTGATGTGCATGCGGTTCGCGTGGCGGCTGGGCAATCCCAACCCCGTCCATCGCTTCCGACTCTCGCCCTGGCGCCGCGCGCTGGCGCTCGGCGTCCACCGCAGCCTCTACGTCGTGGTCGTCGCTCAGTGCCTGGCCGGCCTCGTGGCACTGGCCGCAAACGGCGATGCAGTGCCGCTGCTGGGCACAATCGGCGCAGCGGATGCGGCACTGGCCGGCGCCGCGCGCGCCTGGCACGAGGGCCTCGCCAGCGCGCTGCTGCTGCTCGTGCTGTTGCATGCCGGCGCGGCGATCGCACACCAGATAGCGGGCGTCGCCGAGACCGCAACGGATTAGCCCCCACGGCGCCGCCGGCTGCGATGCCCGCGCGCAGCGCGACGCACGGCGCGTACCCGGGTTCAGATCTTCCCGTCGAGGCCCATCTGGAAGTACTTGTGCACGATCTCGTCCTGGTGCTCGAGCAGCCAGTCGATCGAGGGCTCGTTGCTCATCGCCTTGTGGATGGCCTTGGCGGTGGCTTCGCGGTGGATGTCGAACAAGGCCTTGTGGTCGAGGTTGTCGTCGTCCGCAACACTCGGATTGAGCCAGACCGAGACGATGATGCCGAGGTCGTTGACCTTGTCGCGCGGAATGTCACCGGCGCGCACGGCATCGAGCACGCCGTTCGCAATGGCGCCCTGCACGGTGCCCATGAGGATATTCGTGTAACGGCTGTTCTTGACCGTGACCTTGCTCACCATCAGCGTGGCGGGGCGCACCATGACGTCGGTGTTCATGATCGCGAGCACGCGCGAATGTCCCTTGACCTGGTCACCGAGCAGGTTGCCGAAGGCGACGCCCATGGGGCCATCCATCTCGCCGATCGCGACTTCGGGTTCGGCCGCCGTTCCCGGCGGGCCTCCGGCAACGAGGCATTCGCCGACGCGCATGACTATCTTCTCGCTCATCTTTTCACTGTTCTCCTTGCATTCATGGCCGCGGTGCACGGCCGCGTAGCCCGGGGACGGTAATCGCCGCCTCCGGGCGAGTCAACGCGTGGCCGGCACACGACACCGCCGCAGGGTGCGGTGGACGGCGCGGCGCCCTACACCAGTAGCGGCTGTTGCAGGGCGCCGGCCAGCTCGCAAATCAGCAGGGTCCAACTCGTCAGTGCGATGAGGCCGGCGGCGAGCACGCGGCGCTTGTCGGTGGTTTCCTGGTCATGCGTCATGTCGGTTGCTCCGAGGGGCTGCCGGGCAGCGGGAGCCGTAGCATCGACCCTGGCGCGGCATGCCGCGCTCCGCTTCCTGCCCCCGCATCGGCCGCTCCCTGTTCGAAATCGAAGCATCACCACGCGCCGCGCCGGCGGCGACTTGCGCCTCCCGCAGGCGTTGCCGAGAATGCGCGGCGACCGTCCAACGCCCATGACCCCGGAGCCGCCCATGTCATTTCTCGCCGATGCCGCCCTGCAACAGCGCTTCGTCGATGCGCTCAACGCCAACGAGGCTTTCGCGACCCAGGCCGCCGTATTCGACGGCGCGATCCAGCTCGAGGTCGACGACGACTGCCTCTGGCTCAAGATCTACAAGGGGCGCGTCATCGACCACCAGACCGCGCCGTCACCGTTCGGATACACGTTCAAGCTGCATGGCCCCGAAGCCTCGTGGCGGATGCTGCTCTCGGGCGAGCGCCTGTGGGCCGACCTCACCTATCCCGGCAAACGACGCTTCGATGACGACCCGCGCCTCGAGCGCGTCGGCGAGCTGAGCGCCGATATCCGCATCGAAGGCAACCTCGTCGAGGCCGGGCGCCTGACCGAGGCGACGTTCGAACTGGCCTACACCCTGCGGAGTGTCGCGGCCTGAGCCGCGCGCCCGCCCATCGCGCAGGAGAAGAATCACCATGGCGACCCCCGAAGACATCACCGGCCGCTACATCAGCGTCGACGGCACGCGCACCTTCTATGACGAAATCGGCGAAGGGCGGCCGCTGGTATGCATCCATACCGCGGGCGCGAGTTCACTCGAGTACCGTTACATCCTGCCGCTGTACGCCGAGCGCGGTTTCCATGCCTATGCGCTCGATCTGCCCGGGCATTCGCGCTCCTACCCGGTCAACTGGCGCCAGCATCGCTCAATCCACGAGCACGCGGAGTTCGTCTACGCGTTCGTGCGCACCCTCGGCCTGGAGAACCCCGTCATCACCGGCTGCTCGATCGGCGGCAACATCACGCTCGACTACGCCGCCCACCACTGGCGCGAGATGGCCGGCGGCATCGCCATGGAAGGCCTCGGCCGCTCGCCGACCTTCCCCTGTCCGAGCCACGCCGTGCATCCCTCATGGGCGCCGGGCTGGCAGGACATGATGGAACGCGCCGCGATCGAATCACTGGGGCGCAACACGGCGCCGGCCCTGGTCGAAGAGCTGCGCTGGCAGCATCGCAACGCGCAGGTCAGCGCGGTCGGCGACCTCGAAGGCTGGTCGCAGCACGACGTGCTCGCACGCCTCGGCGCGGTCGAATGCCCGCTGATGGTCCTGCGCGGCGAGGACGACTTCTGGGTGCCGAAGGAACTCGTCGACGAGACCGTCGCCGCGCTGCCCAAGGGCGAAGGCGTACACCTGCCGGACATCGGCCACTACCCGATGTTCGAGGATCCGGCGCGAATCGCCGACATCACCGCCGACTTCTGTCGCCGCCACGGACTGCTCTGAGACCGCCCGGTACAAAGGGCGCGGTTTCAGGGAGACGGTCAGGTCGGGGTTGACTCGGCGATCAGTCGATCGCACCGGCGGTGCGCAGCGCGGCGATGCGCTCGGCGCTGCAACCGGCCTCCGCGAGCAGCTCGTCGGTGTGCTCACCCAGTGCCGGCGCCGGCCGTCGCACACCGTTGGGCTTGCCGGCGAAGATCGCCGGCGGCCGCGCCTGGCGCAGACGACCGCCCTGCGGGTGGTCGTACGCGATGATCGATCCATTGTGCATGACGCGGGGATCCTCGAAGACGTCCTCGAGCCGGTTGGTCTTCGCGCAGGGTACGCCGGCCCCATCCATACGGCGCACGATCTCGTCGCTGCTCAGGCGCCGGGTGGCCTGTTCGAACGCGCTGCACAGCGCGTCGAAATTGGCGAAGCGATCGGAGAGCGTACGAAAGCGCGGGTCGCTCAGCGGTGCGTCTATCTCGAGTTGCTCGCAGGCGGCCTGGAATTCGCCGTCACCGACCACCACCAGCGTGACGTAACCGTCGGCGCTTTCGAGCACGCGGTAGAAGTCCGAGATCAGCGGCTTGGCGACGAACGCCTCGCCGGGGTCGAAACTCGCGTTCCAGTACACCTCCGGCCAGAGGAACGCGAGGCTCGCATCGAGCATGGAAAGCTCGACGTGGTGTCCACCTGCGCTACCGCGAGCGCGCGCGAACAGCGCCGCGGAGATCGCCTGCGCCGCGGTCAACGCCGCGACCTTGTCACTGACGATAGTCTTCATCAGGGCCGGCTTGCCGTCCTCGCCCTGCGCCGCCGCGCAGCCCGACACGCACTGGATGACCGGGTCGTAGACGCGCTGGTGTGAAGCGGGACCGTTCGCACCGAATCCCGAGATCGAGACGTAAATCAGGTCGGGATGCACGGCGTGCAGATCGTCGAAGCCGTAGCCGTAGCGATCGAGCGCACCGGGGCGCGAGTTCTGCACGAAGACGTCCGCCGTGCGGATCAGCTCGAGCAGGGGTTCGCGCAGGTCGGGATGCTTGAGGTCGACCGCCATCGAGCGCTTGTTGCGGTTCATGTACGCGTTGTAGGCGGTCACCCCGTCGCGACTGCCGCCGACGTGTCGCGACGGATCGCCCATGCCTCGTGTCTCCAGCCGAATCACGTCCGCGCCCTGATCGGCGAGCATGCCGGTGGCCATCGGCCCGGCTGCATTCGTGGTGACTTCGATGATGCGGACGCCTGCCAGTGGTTCCATGAATCTACCTCCCCAATCTACCTCCCCCGGCGACCGAAGCGGCGCCGCTACGCTGCGCAGTTTTCCGCGCCAGCCGTGATGCCGTCAAACACCATCGAACCGCCGCATGGCGCACGATGGGCGGCGCGTGCCGGACTCAGCGGCGACGACGCGCGAGGAGCCCGCCGCCGAGCAGCGCGAACAGCACGCCGGCTCCCGGCAGCGGCACGGCCGACGGCATACGCTCGAGCACGACCAGCTCGGAGACGATGCCGGTAGGGTGAGCCAGGGGCAGTCCGGAACCGAGGAACAAGCGCCCACCGCTGGCATCGAACGTGATCCCTCCGGGTACGCCGGCCTCGCTGAACCACGCGGCGACCGTGGTCTCGGACAACACGGCCCCGGTCACGGCGTCGATCTCGAGCAGCACCTGACGGTCAGTGTCGAAAGCGACCGCGTGGCCGGTGAGCGGATCGAAGGTCAGCCCGCTGAGGTTGGGATTGATGCTTGCCCCCGTGATCAGCAGCGAGTCGAGGACGCTGCCACTGAGCGGATCGAGGCGCCGCAGGTAGTCGGGTTCGAAGGTGAGCGGTTCGCGGTCGACGACCCATAGGGACCCGCTGGCATCGAAGGCCGCTCCGGCATAGGCGCGCGGATCGATGGCGAGCGTGCGCACGGGCGTGCCCGCGCTGTCGGTGACGCCGGCGACGACGTCGCGGAAGGCCGAGAACAGGTAGAGTTCGCCGGCCGTGGTATCGAACGCGACGGCATCCGGGCCCAGGAAAATGTTCGCGGCCGAAGCATCGAAGTCGACCGACACCGCCCCGGTTACCGGGTTGATCCGGACGACGCGATTGCTGCTGCCGGGCGCAGGGGCAAAGAACGAACCGGCCGCGTCGGCCATCCACAGCTCGCCACTGGCGGGGTCCCAGGCGAGCCCGCCGACGCCGCCGAAACCGAGCGAGCCGATGTCGGTGACCTGCAGCAGCGCGAGATCGAGTGCGGCTCGCGCCGGCATTGCGGTGACCAACAGGCTCAAGACGCAGGCGGCGAACAGGCGGCGTGCAGTAAGGGCTGGCGTCATCGCGGCGATCCTCCCTGAATCGAAATAGGTCGTGTCTGCGTAACCGTTTACCACATTCCACCCGCGTGCGCCGCGAAGTCGGCCACGCCCGGCCGTATCGTGACGCTTACCGCTCAGTCGAGCAGGTAGGCGTAACGGTCGAGCGCATGCAGCACGGCATCCCCGGGCGCGACCGGCAAGCGCAGAATGATCCGCGAGCAGCCCGTATCCCGTGCCTGCGCCAGCGTCGCGGCCGGCTGCAGCTCATCGGCGAGGAAGAACAGTGACACGTCGAGCGCGTCGGGATCTCGGCCGAGCGCGCGCATTCGCGCCCGCACGTCGGCGATGCTGCGTGCCGTTTCGGCGACATCGAAAGTCAACGGCAACCAACCATCACCATGGCGCGCGACCTGCTGGCGTCCGAACGGCGTGTCGAGCGTACCTAGCGTCACCGGCGGTCCGTCGGGTGAGAGCGGCTTGGGGTATTGCCAGCTCGCCTCGAAACGCACGAACTCGCCGTCGAAACTTGCGCGTTCCTCGCGCCAGAGCGTCCGCATAGCGGCTAATCGTTCACGCAGTTCGCGCCAGCGATTGGCCACGTTCACGCCGTGGTGGGCCATCTCCACTGCGTGCCAGCCCGCACCGATACCGAAGATGAAACGGCCCCACTGAGACGATCGAGCGTTGCGACCTGCTTGGCGAGATTGATCGGATGGTGTTGGTTGACCAGGCAGATGCAGGTTCCGAGGCGCAGCCGCGAGGTGACCGCCGCCGCGGCGGCGAGGCTGGTCAACGGATCGGACATGTGGCGATATTCTTCGGGCAGGAAGAACGCACCGTTGCCGGCAAGGGGCATACCGGTTTCGGGATCCTGCGGTTCATCGGGTCCGGGCACGGGAATGTGCGTGTGCTCCGGGACCCAGAGTGATTCGAAGCCGCGTGCCTCCACCTCCCGTGCGAGGCGGTCGATGTGCATCCCATACTCGGTATTGAACGAGAACACGCCGATGTGCATGGCAAGGCATCCTGCTGGTTGGTGCGCGAGTGCGGTGATTGGGTACGGCTCACTAGAACCGGTCTCAGAATTATTCGTGGTTGCGTTGGCGCCCAAAAAGCTCGGCCCCAGGAAAATCATTCATGGGGGCGCAGTGCGCAGGGAATAGTGGTTCTATTGCCAAGCACTGTAACGCCATAGACGGGCCCCACGAAAATATTGGTGGGAGGCCCAACCCGAAGGGCCGAATTGCCAAAGCATCCGGCGGACGCGCCGCCCTCGAGGCCGCCGTAGTCAATGTCGTCGCGCCGCGGCCGCTACCCGGATACATGGGGAGTCCGTCTTTTATCGCTGGTGACATTCCGCCGCTGCGTCCGGCCGATCTGCCGCGGCCGCCCGGCAGCGTGCTGGCCGTGCTGCGAGCCTGCGCCGACGAGTCCGCCGAGCTGCCCGCCATCGCCGCGCTGGTCGCCGCGGACCCGGCGCTCACCGCCGACCTGCTGCAGGTCGTCAACTCGGCGTATTTCGGTCTTGCCGATGACATCGGCTCGGTCGAACGGGCAGTCACGGTGCTCGGGCTGGACGCGTTGCGCAACCGCGTGCTGTGCCTGACGGTCCGCACGGTGACCGGTGCGCTCGACCTGCCGCATTTCGATGCCGCGCAGTTCATCGAGGACGCCCTGCGCCGCGCCTGCGCTGCGCGTCTGCTCGCCACCGGCGCCGGGATCGACGCGGACGACGCGTTCACTGCCGGACTGCTGCAGGATCTCGGCCTGCTCGTGCTCGCGTTTCTCAATCCGCTGGTGACGCGCACGCAATGGGAAAGCCTGCGCGCGGCACCACCCGACGCGCGGCGCACACTCGAACAGGCCCTGTGCGGCGACACCCACGATGGCACGCTCGGCGCGCTCGCTGCGCTGTGGAGCCTGCCGGCATCGCTGGCCGAAGCGATTACCGGTCACCATGCCGACGCACCGGCCACGCCGCTGGCACGGGTGCTTGCCGCGGCCGATTGGATCGCCGCGGTCTATGCGCGCGACGCCGACCCGGTGGCACTCGCGAGCGCACACGCGCAGCTCGCCACGCTGCTCGACGTCACCGAAACCGAGGCCGACGAGATCATCGCCGCGCTTCCCACACAGGTCGCCGCCGCCGCTGCGGGCCTCGGCATGCGGGTGCCCGTTCAGACCGACCTGGCCGCGTTGGGGGAACGCCTCAACACCCGACTCGCTGCCGAGAACGCCGCGTTCCAGGAAATGAACTGGCAGCTCGAGCGAACCCTCGCCGAACGCGACGCGCTGGCCGCGCGCCTGTCGCACGAACTCGAGGTCGCACGCGAGATCCAGTGCAGCCTGCTGCCCCAGCGGTTCCGCGCCGACCTGCCGATCTGGGCCCGCAACGTCGCCGCGCACGAACTCTCCGGCGATTTCTACGACTACTTCGACGGCACCGACGGCCGCGTGCTGTTCAACGTCGGCGACGTTGCCGGCAAGGGCCTGACCGCGGCCCTGCTGATGGCCAAGACCTGCAGCCTGTTCCGCTGTCTCGGGCGCCGACTCGACACGCTCGCCGAAGTCATGGCGGTGATCAACGACGAACTCGCGGAAACCTCGATCCGTGGCATGTTCGTGACCATGATCGCCGGCGCGTGGGACGCGCGATCGCGCGAAGTCGAGATTGTCTGCGCCGGCCATCCGCCGCCACTGCTGTGGCGCGACGGCGAGGGCATCGCGCTGGTCGAGAGCGGCGAGACACCGCCGCTCGGCATCGTGCCCGGCATCACGTTCACCGCGCACAGACTGTCGCTCGAGCAGGCCAGCCTGTATCTCTACTCCGACGGCATCAGCGAGGCGCGCGACGCCGACGGCGCCGAGCTGGGCCTGCGCGGGCTCGCCCGTCTCATCGCGCGCGCCAGCCGTCTGCCACCGGCATCGCGTATCGACAGCATCGTCGATGCCATTGCCGGCGCGACCGCGGCGCGCCGCGACGACATCACGCTCGCCGTGCTCGATCCCTGCGCCATGCACTGATCACGCCCTTGCCGCACAGCGCCACTTCATGTGGCATCAGAGCGGTAATCGTCGACACATTTCGTAACACGTTGCTGCTAGCATGAACGCTGTCAGCCGGCGCGAGCCGCCACGCGTGCCGCGACGGGCATTCCGGCTAAATCAGGGAGGACCACCGATGAAGGGACGCGTCTCTTTCGTGCTGAGCTGCGCGTTGCTCGCGACGGCAGCACCGGCCAGCGCCGCCGCGCTGCGCTACGAAATCACCACCACGGCCCAGCTGTCACTGCTCGCGGTCATCCATGACCCCGTCGCCGATCTGCTCGGCGTCGCCCGCGGTTCGACGACCAACGTGCCCGTCGCGCTGCGCATGAATGTCGATACGACGCGTACGCCCTACGTCGAAAACGACAACAGCCTGTTCCAGCAGGTCACCTACCGCGACGCAGTGACCAGCGGCGAAGTCGAGATCAACGGCGTGGTCTTCGCTACCCAGCGCACGCCCGAGCCCGCCGCGGGCCCGGCGCCCAGCACCGGCGACGAGAGCGAGATCGGCTTCGTCAATCGCATCGCGCCGGCACAGTTCGATGTCGTCGAACTCGGCCTGCGCGCGAGCCCCGCCGCGCTGGACCTGTTCAATGCCTACACCGTGCCATTCAACCAGACCTTCGGCGGCACGCTCTACGAGAACGCCACGGTCGATCTCTCGTTCGCCGGGGTCCTGATGCAGGGCGCAAGCCTGCTCGACGACGTCATGCTGCCGCAGGCGACCGGCGCGCTCGAGAACGCCGCCTCGTTCATCATCAATATGCAACTGCCGGTGAGTTTCGACGGCGGCCCGCAGGCGCTGGTCTCGCTCGGAGGCATTGCGAGTGCCGGTGGCTATACCTTCAGCGTCACCCCCGTACCGCTACCGCCGGCCGCGTTGCTGTTCGGCGCCGCGCTGATCCCGCTGCTCCGACGCAAGGCAACATCCTGATCGTGATATCGATGCGCGGCCGCGCGGCTGCCGCGCCCGTGCTGCGCCCGCTTCACAGGCGCGCCGCGTCGAAGGTGTCACAGCGTGCGAACGAGCCGTGCTCGAGCCCGACGCGGAACCAGCGCACGCGTTGCGCCGACGATCCGTGGGTGAACGAATCGGGCACCACGCGCCCCTGCGCCTGACGCTGCAGGCGATTGTCACCAATAGCGCTCGCCGCGCCCAGCGCCTCCTCGACATCGCCCTGTTCGAGAAGATTGCGCGCGCGGTCAGCGTGATGCGCCCACACGCCGGCCAGGCAATCGGCCTGCAGTTCCTGACGCACGCTGAGCCGGTTGGCCTCGACCGTACTCGCCCGCTGGCGGGCGGCATGGTTGCGTGCACTGATGCCCAGCAGCGTCTGTACGTGGTGACCAACCTCGTGAGCGAGCACGTAGGCCTGCGCGAAATCACCCGGCGCGCCGAAGCGCCGCGCGAGTTCGTCGAAGAAAGCGAGGTCCAGGTAGACTTTCTGGTCGGCAGGGCAGTAGAACGGCCCCATCGCGCTCTGCCCGAGACCGCAGGCCGACTGCGTGGCATCGCGGAACAACACGAGGCGAGGCTCCTCGTAGCGCTGCCCGCTCGCCGCGAAGAGCGCCTGCCAGGTGTCCTCGGTATCGGCCAGCACCACCGACAGGAACTCGACCTGCTCGCGCTCAGCCGCGCTCTCGCTGACGGCGACCGGGCGCATGCCCGGGGCCGGACCGCCGGCCAGGCCGAGCAGGGTGCCAAGATCCGCGCCGGACAGATACAGCAGCGCGGCGCCGCCGAGCAGGATCACCCAGCCGCCGCGCGACCGCGTCAGCCGCATCACGAGTGGCAGGAGCGATGGTCCGTGGCGACCCGATGCCGGCATCGCTGCGCGCCGGCCACGCCGGTCTTCGACGTTCGCGCTGCGCCGGCGGTCACGCCAGCGCATGACGCCCTACCCGGGAAGCTCTGCATCCTTGAGCAATCATGCGGCCTGACCAAGCGCGACTGATAGACTGCGAGTCTATACCGGAGCAAGGCGTCGCGAAACGACGCGGGATACTGTCGATGCCATGACCGTGCGCACCGCGAGCAGGCGAGCGCCCGCGACGTTCAGCGCGGCAGCGGCGGCGCCCAGCGCAGCGGCCCGTCGAGCGCGTCGAGTACGGCGGCATCGCGTCCGTAGACGTCGTGGCGGAAGTTGATCGTGCCGTTCTCATCGGCGTAAGCGGTGAGGTAGAGCAGCATGATCGGCACCGGCCGCGACAGACGCACGCGTTGCGTGCGCCCGCTGCCAATGGCGGCTTCCAGGGCTGAGCGATCCCAGCGCGCCGGGTCGTCGAGCAGCGCGACGGCGAGCTCGAGCGGCTTCTCGATGCGTATGCAGCCCGAGCTGAACACGCGCTCGGCACGCGCGAAGAGATCGCGCGAGGGGGTGTCGTGCAGGTACACGGCGTGCGGGTTCGGAAACATGAACTTGATGCGCCCGAGCGCGTTATGCGGCCCGGGATCCTGGCGCAGGAGATAGGGGAACGTACTCGCACGCGCGCTGCGCCAGTCGATCGTGGCACTGTCGACCGGGCCGCCATTGGGGTCGATCACGCGCAGGTGCTTCGCGGCCAGGTAAGCGGGGTCCTCGCGCAGGCGCGGCAGGATATCCTTGCGCAGAATGGTCGGTGGCACGGTCCACGTGGGATTGAGTTCGAGATAGGTGATCGCATCCCGGAATACCGGTGTCTGCCGGTACGGCCGGCCGACGATCGCGCGGGCATGCCAGCGCAGCGCGCCATCGGCCACGTAGACGGCGCGAAACGCAGCGATGTTGACCGCGACGAATTCCTCCTCGAGGTCGCGGAACACCCAGCGCAGCCGCTCGAGGTTGATCCGCAGGGCGTCGATGCGCGCCCCGATCGGCTCGTTCAACGCGGCCAGCGTGCGCGGTCCGACTGCGGCATCGACGAGCAGGCCATGGCGGCGCTGGAACGCGCGCACGGTGTCGGCCAGGGCGTCGTCGTAGAACGCCGGCATGCCTGCCGGCGGCGCGCTCGGCACGCCGAGCGGTGACGCCGCGAGGCGCGCACGCAAGGCGACGACGCGTGCATCGACCATCCCCGGTTTCAGCGTCTCGCCGCCCGGCACCATCGGCCAGGCGCCGGCCGCCGCGCGCGCGCGGTAGGCGGCCAGGGCCGCCACGAGGCGTTCGTAGTACACGCCCCGGGGCCGCAGCGCATCGAGCGTCGCTCCGAGGTCGTCCCCGCTGATCGCGCGCCTCAGCCAGGCGGCGGGATCGGTCTGGCCGAAACTGCGCGAATAGTTGTAGTCGGCATCGAGCGCGGCCGGGTTGGCCTTGCCGAAGTGCAGCGTGAAGGCGAGCCGCCCGAGCGCCTCGGTCGCGAGCAGCTCGCGCTCGACCGGTGTCAGCGTGCCCGACGCATCGAACAGATCGAGGAGATAATCCGACGGGTCGAGGCCATCATCGGCGGCGCGCGCAATTTCCTTGCGCAACACGGCGAGGCGCGCCGGCGTCCACAGCGCCTGGGGCGTGGCATAGAGTTCGCGCAGGAACGGCGTCGACCACAACACGGCGCCGGCGACACGGACCTGGGGGGCATCGCCGGCGAGGCGTTCCGCGAGCGCGGCAGCGAACGCCTCGCGCGGATCGGCGACCGCAACCCCGCTGAACGCCAGTATCGTCACCATGGCGAGCGCAGCCCAGGCGCGCGCTAATCTGATCGGGGACAGGTATCGTCTCCTCGCTAGCCGGCACACCGTGCCGTTTTTCCACCGCCGGTGTCAGAATGACTCCCACACCGCTTCTGAACTGAGCGTCTGCTCGCGCCGCCAGCGGCACCGCGCCGACGCCACCGGCATCTGCCCAGCTTACGACATCCCGGAGATCCTGTAGTGATGACGTTCCCGCCTCGCCTGCACGCCCGCCACCACCGCCTCGTCAGCCGTCGCCGCCTGCTCGGTCTCGGCTTCGCCGCCGCCGGTGCAGCGGCACTACCGGCCTGGGCCAGGGCCGCGAGCGCACCGACGCGTCGACTCGCCTTCTCGCACCTGCACACCGGCGAAGAGCTCGCCGTCACCTACTACGCGCACGGCCGCTATGACACCGGCGCGCTCGACGCGATCAATCACCTGTTGCGCGATTTCCGCACGGGAGATTCCTACCCCATCGAGACCGCGCTGCTCGACCAGCTGAGCCTCGTGCACGCGGCGCTCGGCTCCGACGCGCCGTTCCAGGTCATCTCCGGCTATCGCTCGCCGGCCACCAACGACATGCTGCGCGCGCGCTCGACAGGCGTCGCCCGGCGCAGCCTGCACATGGACGGCAAGGCCATCGATGTGCGGCTCGCCGACACCCGCTCGCGGCGCCTGCGCGAGGTCGCCGCCGGCCTCGCGCTGGGCGGCGTCGGTTACTACGCGAAGTCCGACTTCGTCCATCTCGACGTCGGCCGTCCGCGTCAGTGGTAGAGAAACGCCGCACCCCGCGGCGACGGCGCGCCCCGAGCAGTCACTCCGCTCACGCGGCACCGCCCGGGAAGGTAGACTAGCGCTCCCGCAGCCAGTCAGCACAAGGAGCACCGCATGCGCGTGATCGCCTACCCCAACGACATGAAGCGTCTCGTCGGCGAGGAAATCGGCGTATCCGACTGGGTCCTCATCGACCAGGACACGATCGACAAGTTCGCCGAGGCGACGGGCGATCACCAGTGGATTCATGTCGACGTCGAACGGGCGAAGACCGAGATGCCGGGAGGCAGAACCATTGCCCACGGCTTTCTCACCTTGTCGCTGATACCGCGTCTCGGTGCGACCATCTGGGCCATCGAGCACCGCAGCCGCGGCCTCAACTACGGCCTCAACAAACTGCGCTTCACGGCGCCGGTGCCGGCCGGGGCGCGTGTGCGTCTGCGCCAGAAGCTGCTGGCCGCCGACGACGTCAAGAACGACGGCGTACGCCTGACGTTCGAGAACACGATGGAGATCGAAGGCCAGGAGACACCGGCGCTGGTGGCCGAGGCGCTCAGCATCGTCTATCCGTGACGCCCCCCCGGAGCACGCGCCGGGCTGCGGTGCGCGCTCAGACGCGCACACCGAACAAGTGGCCGACGCCGGCGGTGAGCGCCATCGCCGCCATGCCC
>JAPOKK010000316.1 GCA_029977665.1 Pseudomonadota bacterium
AGCGGCGATCGGACGCGAGATCGGCCTGCGCAATCCCGACCGCGTCCTGACCGGTGCGGACCTGGAGCGGCTCAGCGATGCCGAGCTCGCCACGGAGATCGTCGAGACGGACGTCTTTGCGCGCACCAGTCCCGAGGACAAGCTGCGCCTCGTCGTGGCCCTGCAGCGTCGCGGCCTGACCGTGGCGATGACCGGCGACGGCGTCAACGATGCACCGGCACTGAAACGGGCCGACGCCGGTATCGCGATGGGCGGCAAGGGCAGCGAAGCGGCCAAGGAAGCCGCCGAGTTCGTGCTCGCCGACGACAACTTCGCCTCCATCGTGGCCGCCGTGCGCGAAGGCCGTACCGTCTACGACAACATCAAGAAGGTCATCAGCTGGACGCTGCCGACCAACGCGGGCGAGGCGCTGACCATCGTCGTCGCGCTGTTCCTCGGCATGGCACTGCCGATCAGCCCGGTGCAGATCCTGTGGGTGAATCTCATCACCGCCATCACCCTCGGCCTGGCCCTCGCGTTCGAACCGACCGAGGCGAACACCATGCGACGCCCGCCGCGGCCCCGTGGCGAGGCACTCCTGAGCGGTGAGCTGATCTGGCACGTGGTGCTCGTATCGATGTTGTTCCTCGCCGCCGTGTTCGGCATCTACGCCTATGCCATCGACAGCGGCCACGCGCCGGACCTGGCACGTACGATGGCACTGAACACGCTGGTGGTGCTCGAGATCTTCCACCTGTTCTTCATCCGCAACATCTACGGCACGTCGCTCACCGTCGCAGCCGTGCGCGGCACGCCGGCGGTGTGGATCTGCGTGTTCGTCGTGACCGCGGCGCAGTTCGCCGTGACCTACGCTGCGCCCCTGCAGCGGGTCTTCGGTACGCAGGCGGTGCCGCTCGTCGATGGGCTGCTGGTGGTCGGCGTCGGCGTGGTGTTCTTCGCCGTGATCGAGGCGGAGAAGCAGCTCCGGCTGTCGCTGCGGCGGACTTCCGTCGTCTAGCGGCCGTGGCGTGGCCGGCGTCGACGGCGCGCTGGGCGGTCAGGTCGCGTCGTCGCTCTCGAGCACGATGACCGGAATCTCGCGGCTGGTCCGCGCCTGGTATTCGCGCTGGACAGGCTGCTCGTCGGTAATCATTGCCCACCAGCGCGCGCGTTCCTCGCCCTGTACCGTGCGTGCCCGCAGGCGGCTGCGCGCGGCGCCGATCCAGGCTTCGCAGGCGGGCTCGGCGCACAGGTTGAGATACCACGCGGGGTGCTTCGCCACGCCGCCCTTGGAGGCGACGATGGCGACCTGTCCGTCCATGCGGTAGTACTGCAGGATGGTGTTCAGGCGCCGGCCGCTCTTGCGTCCGGTGTGGAACAGCAACAGGCAGGGCACCGGCCCCCCTGGCACGCCGATCACGCCCGGGTCCCACAGGTGCGCCGCTTGCGGATCGCGCAGGTAGAGTTCGTGGTGGGCAGCGATCGCGGCACGTACCGCCGCGGGCAGTTCTTCCGTCCGGTCGGCCGATTCCGGCGTTTGGCTCATGGCTCCCCCCTCAGGCTTGCGGCCATAATGCGTATCCTGAGGCGAGAAGGCAAAGCCCGCGGTCGTCCCCGTGCGGCAGCTGCGCCGCGCGCCGACAGGACGCGGGACACGAGGAGAGACAATGGCTGACCGTCAACGCCGCATGGGCCTGATGTTATGGCCGGTACCGGGGCTGGATGCCGGTTTCGAACGCGGCCAGTGGGCCGAAGCCGCCGGTTACGACGACCTGTGGCTGTGCGATGCCGAAGGCATGGAGGACCCGATCGCACTCGCCGCGGCACTGGGCGTGGTCACAACGCGTGCGCGCCTGTGCACCGGCGTCGTGCCGGTTTTCAACCGCCCGCCACCGGTCCTCGCCACGGGCGTCGTCGCGGCCGAGGCGCGCGCGCCCGGCCGCTTCGTGCTGGGACTCGGCGCGTCCACGCCGAACATGGTCGAACGCTGGTACGGCCTCGCGTATGCGCGGCCGCTGCAGCGCGTGCGCGAGACGGTGGTCCTGCTGCGCGCGATCCTCGCCGGCGAGAAGACGGCTTTCGACGGACGCACGCTGCACAGCCACGGCTTTCGTCTGCAGGCGCGACCAGCGACCCCGATCCCCATTCACCTCGGCGCCATCGGCGGGCGCATGCTCGAACTGGCCGGCGAGCTCGCCGACGGCGTGGTACTCAACGACTTCACCCCGCCCGATCGGCTCGACTACGCGTTCGCGCGGCTCGACGCCGGCGCGCGGCGGGCCGGGCGGCGCGCCGAGGACCTCGAGATCGTCAAGCGCCGTGCCCTGTACGTCACCGACGACGAGGCGGCGGCCATGGCGTACTTCCGCCAGCACCTGGCCTTCTACGCGTCGGCCGAACAGTACCAGAACGTCCTGCGCGAGCTCGGTTACGGTGCGGCCGTGGATGAAGCGGTCGCCGGCTACGCGGCACGCGACCGCGTGCGTATCACGGCCGCGATCAGCGACGACATGGTGCGGCGCATCTTCACCTTCGGCGACGAGGCGTGGTGCCGGCAGCAGGTCGCGGCGGACTATGCCGCCGGCGTCGACACCATCGTGGTCAGCCCGCAGGGCGGCACGGCAGAAGCTTTCGCGCGCGGCGCTGCGGCCTTCGCGCGCGATGCCTTCGCGCCCTGAATGGTCCCCGCGGGGCGCATACCGTTAAACTGGTGACGGCGGTCCGGTCGGGCGGATTGCGGCAGTCACGGCGGCACGGGCCGCCGCGCACGCCCGTGGATAACTGCAGACCTTCCGGTAAGCCATGAAGAAGCGCGCACTCACCATCCTGCACCAGGCCCACTCCACGCCGGGGCACGTCGGCGCGGCGCTCACCGCGCGCGGTTACGTCCTCGAGCACTGCTGTCCCAACCTCGGCGATACCCTGCCCACGGTGCTTGACGACTACGACGCGCTGGTCGTGTTCGGCGGCCCGCAAAGCGCCAACGACGATCACCTTCCCGGCATTCGCGCGGAGCTCGACTGGCTCGAACGACATGCCCTCGGCTGCGGCAAGCCGCTGCTCGGGATCTGTCTCGGCGCGCAGCAGATCGCCCGCGTGCTCGGCGCGCGCGTGTATGCGCACGATGGCGGTCACGCCGAGATCGGTTACCACGAAGTCGTGCCGACCGCGGCCGGCACCGGCTTCCTCGACGCGCCGACAATGTTCTACCAGTGGCACGCGGAGACATTCGATATCCCGCACGGCGCCGTGCATCTCGCTTCCGGCGAGTTGTTCGACGCCCAGGCCTACCGCTACGGCCGGCGTGTCTACGGTATCGAGTTCCATCCCGAAATGACCCGCGCGATGATCGAACGCTGGTCGACGTCGGAAATCGGACGTGAGCGCATCGCTCACCACGGAGCGCCCGACTGTACGCGCCAGCTGGCCGATTTCGCGCGCTACGCAGCGGCCAGCGAGCGCTGGCTGGACGGGTTTCTCGATACGCTGCTGCTTGCGCCGGCCGACGATTGAGGCGATTAGCAGCGCACGCGCGGCACGTGGATGCGTCGTTGAACGCTCACGGTACGCGCGGCCGGCGCCGATTCAGCGTGGGTGCGGGGCCGGCGCGGGGTCGCGCTGGGCGCATGCGAGCAGCTCGCGGAACCAGCCGTTGGCGGCATCTGCAGCGGTGCGCCGATGCCAGATGGCATGCACTTCGAGCGGCGGTATGTCGAACGGCAGCGCCAGTGTCGCGAGGTGATGCGCGTCGGCGAGGCGACGCGGCACGCTCGCCGCGAGATCGGAGCGATGCACCAGGTAGGGCAGGCCGAGGTGATGCGGTGTGCGGACGACGATGCGGCGCTGCTCGCCGAGCCGCCTGAGCGTCATGTCGACCTGGCCCAGTCCGCGCGGCCGTCCCGAAGCGTGCGCGTGGCCCATGGCGAGATAGCGTTTCATGGTCAGGCGGCGCTCGAGTGCCGGGTGGCCGGGGCGTACCGCGCACACGATCTCGTCCTCGAGAAGCTTGCGTGACAGGAGTTGCGGGTCCGGCATGGGCAGGGCGTCGAGCGCCAGGTCAACCGTGCCGCTGGCGAGCGCGTGCACGACCTGGCGGCGATTGTAGGCCTGGACCTCGATGCGCGTCGCCGTGTCGGCGAGTGCTTCGAGTACCGCCGGCAGGACCAGGGCGGCCGAGAGGTCGCCGGCTGCGAGGCGGAAGCGGCGGTCGGCGCGTGCCGGATCGAACGCTGCGCGCCGCGCGTGCCCGGCTCCGGCTAAACCCCTGTTCCATAAGGGAAAAAGCGCAGGAAAAGGTTTTTCACC
>JAPOKK010000059.1 GCA_029977665.1 Pseudomonadota bacterium
ACCGTCGGGAACAAGTCCGCCGTCGCCACCCCGATGCGCGCCGACGCCGCGGCGAGCGCACGCTCGGCGGCGCGCACGTCGGGACGACGCCGCAACAGGTCGGCCGGCGCCCCGGCGGCGACGAAATCGGGCATCCCGGGCAGCGCGCCGCCCGTGCCGAGGCTCTCACCAAGCGCGCCGGGCGCCCGCCCGGTCAGCGTCGTGAGGCGGTTCAGCGCAGCGCGCGCCGCGGCGCGCAGACTGGGGATGGTCGACTCGCTGGTCAACAGCAGCGTACGCGCCCGCGCGATATCGAGTTCGGTCGCCGCCCCTTCGCGGGTCAGCAGGGAAACCAGGTCCAGGGTCTGCCGCTGCACGTCGACGTTGCGCGCGGCGACTTCGAGGCGCGACTGCGCGCCGCGCAGATCGACGTATGCGCGGGCGACCTGTGCGAGGACCGCGACCATGACGCCGTTGCGCACCGCTTCCAGCGAGCCGAGTTCGGCCGCGGCCGCTTCGATCGAGCGGCGCACGCGTCCGAAGAGGTCGACCTCCCAGCTCAGGTCGAGACCGAAGCTGCCGCGCGAGACGGTCGGGAAGCGGTTGTCGGAATCGGCGATCACGATCAGCGCCGAAGAGTCGCGCCGCTCCTGTACCGAGGCGTTGAAATCGACCCGCGGACGCTTACGCGTATCCACCGCGTCGAGCACCGCGCGCGCCGCCTCGACGTTGGCGACCGCGATGCGCAGGTCGTAGTTGGCGGCCATGGCGGCCTCGATCAATGCATCGAGATCGGCGTCGCCGAGCGACTGCCACCAGCGCTCGGCCGGTTCGCTGGACGTGACTCCTTCCGCACCGCCCGCGGGCCAGGCCGCCACGTCCTCGGCGGTAGTCGGCGGCGGGCCGTCGTAATCCGGCCCGACCGCGGCACAGCCGCCGAGCAGCGCGAACGCGAGTCCGGCGCCGCCGTGCCCGAGGCAACGCAGGAGACGACGCCCGCGGCGCTGTGGGCGTCGTGCAGCCATTGCGCCGAGGGTTGCCTCGGTCGCGGGATGCGACGCGCCGCAGGGGCGCAACGGCGGCTGCGACGTCGAGCACATCACGCGCGCCAGGATCGCTAGCGGTCTCATCATTTCTCCTCTACCGGCACGCCACCACGCCGACGTTCGTACATCCCGGCGAGCGCGCGGCACACGATGTAGAACACCGGCGTGAACAACAGGCCAAACAGGGTCACCCCGAGCATGCCGGAGAACACCGCCGTGCCCAGCGAGCGACGCATCTCCGCACCGGCACCGCTCGCAATGGCGAGCGGCACCACGCCCATGATGAAGGCGAACGAGGTCATCAGGATGGGGCGCAGGCGCGTGCGCGCGGCGCGCTCGGCCGCCGCCAGGCGATCGAGGCCGTCGCGCTCGGCCTGGCGCGCGAACTCGACGATGAGGATGGCGTTCTTCGCGGCAAGGCCGATCAGGACGATGAAGCCGACCTGCACCAGGATATTGTTGTCCATGCCGCGCAGGCTGACGCCGGTGATCGAGGCGAGCAGGCACATCGGCACGATCAGGATCACCGCGAGCGGCAGCGTCCAGCTCTCGTACAACGCCGCAAGCACGAGGAACACGAACGCCACGGCAAGCGAGAACGCAATCGGCGCGGTGTTACCGGCGAGTTTTTCCTGCAACGCGAGATCGGTCCATTCGAAGCCGAAACCCGGCGGCAGCACCTCTTCCGCGAGGCGCTCCATCGCTGCGATGGCGTCACCGGTCGACACGCCGGGAGCGGCCACGCCCTGCACTTCGGCAGCCGGGTAGAGGTTATAGCGCGACACCCGGTAAGGGCCGGTGAGATCGTGGAACGTGGTGAGAGAACCCAGCGGCACCATGGCGCCGGATTCCGAGCGCGTGCGCAGCTTGAGTACGTCGCGACGCTCGTCGCGGTATTCGCCCTCGGCCTGCGCCGTCACGCGGTAGGTGCGGCCGAGGAAATTGAAGTCGTTGACGTAGGCCGAGCCCAGGTAGACTTCGAGCGTGTCGAGCACGCGCTCGGCCGGCACGCGCAGCTTCTCCGCGCGCACGCGGTCGATGTCCGCGAAGACCTTGGGCGTAGCGGTATTGAATGTCGTGAACACGCGCGCGACGTTGGGATCGGCGTTGGCACGCTCGATGAAGGCGCGCGTGACCCGCTCGAGTTCGTAGACCCCGCGCCCGCCGCGATCCTGCACGTAGAGTTTCCAACCGCCGCCGGTACCGATACCGCGCACCGGTGGCGGCGGCACGACGAAGGCGGTGGCTTCCTTGATCGTGTTCAGCCGGGCCTGGGCTTCGGCCACGGTCTCTTCGATGGAACGGCCCATGGCGGCGCGTTTCTCGTAGGGCTGCAGCGGCGCGAAGATCGCGCCCGCGTTCGGCGCGTTGGTGCGCGTGGCGCCGTCGAAACCGGCGAAACCCGCGGTGTGCGCCATCTCGGGCATGTCCATCAGCAACTCGGTCGCGCGGCGGATGACGGCGTCGGTGCGCGTCACCGAGGCACCCGGTGGCAGCTGGTAGACGGTGATGAGGTAGCCCTGGTCCTGCTGCGGGATGAAGCCGGTCGGGGTGTTGTCGAACTGCAGCGCGGTGAGCGCGATGAGCCCGGCGTAGACCAGCAGCATCAGCAGCGCGATGCGCAGCAGGCGCCGCGTGAGCCACGGGTAGCCGCCAGCAAACCGCTCGAAGCTCGCGTTGAAGCCGCGCGCGAAGAGGCGGAACGGCATGCCCACCACGCGCCACGCGAGGCCCGGCTTGCGCTCGGCGTCGTGGGCACGCAGCAGCAGCGCGCCGAGCGCCGGCGAGAGCGTCAGCGAGACGAATGCCGAGATGATGGTCGAGGTCGCGACGGTCAACGCGAACTGGCGGTAGAACTGGCCCGACATGCCGCTGATGAAGGCCGCCGGTACGAACACCGCGGTCAACACCAAGGCAATGGCGATGAGCGCGCCGCCGACTTCGTCCATCGTGCGGTGCGCGGCCTCGCGCGGCCCCATGCCGAGTGCGAGGTTACGCTCGATGTTCTCGACCACCACGATCGCGTCGTCGACCGCGATGCCGACCGCGAGCACCATGCCGAACAGGGTCAGGTTGTTGATCGAGAACCCGAATGCCTGCATCACGGCGAAGGTGCCGATGAGCGCGATCGGTATCGCCACGATCGGGATCACCGCCGCGCGCCAGGACTGCAGGAAGACCATGATCACGATCACCACCAGCAGCATCGCCTCGAAGATCGTGAGGTAGACCTCGTGCACCGATTGCTCGATGAAGCGGGTCGGGTTGAACGCGACGACGATCTCGATACCCGAAGGCATCTCGGCCTTGATCTCCTCGACCAGCGCCTCGATCGCGCGGGCCGTCTCGATCGCGTTCGAACCGGGTCGCTGGTAGACCGGGATGGGCAGGGCAATCTTGCCGTCGAGATAGCCGATGGTGGAGTAATCCTGCACGCCGAGTTCGACGCGGGCGACGTCGCGCAGACGCGTGATGCGGCCGTCCGCGCTGCGCTTGACGACGATCTCGCCGAACTGCGCCGGATCGATGAAGCGCCCCTGGCTTTCGATCGGCACTTCGAAGGCCGCTTCGTCGGGAATCGGCAACTGGTTGAGCCGGCCGGAGGCGACCTGGACGTTGTTCTGGCGCACCGCATCGACGACCTCGTTGGCGGTCAGGTCACGCGCGGCCGCCCGCTCGGGATCGATCCAGATGCGCATCGAGTAAGCGCGCTCGGCGAAGATGTTGTACTGGCCGACACCCGGCAGGCGCGCGAGACGGTCGACGATCTGCGTACGTGCGTAGTTCGACAGGTAGGTCGCGTCGCGCGAACCGTCCGGCGAATGCAGGTGCAGCACCATGAGCATGTCGGGGGAGTTCTTTGCCACCGTCACGCCGAGCCGGCGCACGTCCTCCGGCAGGCGGGGTTCGGCCACGGCGACGCGGTTCTGCACCAGCACCTGCGCGAGATCGAGGTTGGTGCCGAGGTTGAACGTCACGTTGATGGTCAGCCGGCCATCGCCGGTCGCCGAGGACTGCATGAAGAGCATGTCGTCGACGCCGTTGATCTCCTGCTCGAGCGGTGTCGCGACGGTCTCCGCGACGGTCTCGGCGCTCGCGCCGGGATAGGTCGCGGTGACCTGGATGGTCGGCGGCACGATTTCCGGGTACTGCGCGACCGGCAGGGCGAGGTAGGCGATCGCGCCGACGACGACGATGACGATCGAGACGACCGAGGCGAAGATCGGCCGCTCGATGAAGAAGTGAGACAAGCGCACGCCTAGTCCCCGGTGCCGGCCGCGATCTCGCCTTCCTCCGGCGTCACGCGCTGGCCGGGGCGCGCGCGCATCAGCCCGGCGATGACGATGCGCTCGTCGGGCGCGAGACCGCTGCGTACCACGCGCAGGCCACCGACCACCGGACCGAGCTCGACCACCCGCGCTTCGATGACGTCGTCCTCGCCGACCACCATGACGAGCTTCAGGGCCTGGTCGGCGACGATCGCGGCATCGGGGATCAGTACGGCCTCGTATTCGCCGGCGCCGTACAGGCGCATACGGGCGAACATGCCGGGCAGCAGCACGTGATCGGCGTTGGGAAAGGTCGCGCGGCCGCGCATGGTGCCGGTATCGGGGTCGAGTTCGTTGTCGACGAAGGTCATGACGCCCTTGTGCAGCCAGTCCTCTTCATCGATCAGGCGCGCCTCGACCGGGTTGGCAGCGTCCCGCGAGGACGGCCGCGTGCCCGCGGTATCGAGCCGCGTGTAACGCAGGAACTCGGTCTCCGAGCCCTCGAACTCGAGTTCGATGGGGTCAAGCGAGACGATGGTCGTGAGCAGCGTCGAGTCGGCGCTGCCGCCGGAAATCAGGTTGCCGACGTCGACCCGGATGTCCGACGCGACGCCGTCCATCGGCGCGCGTACCTCGGTGAAGCCGAGGTCCAGTTCGGCCGCACGCAGCCGCGCACGCGCGGCGTCGACCTCGGCCTGGGCGGCATCACGCCGCGCGCGCCGCTCCTCGGCCGATTCCTTGCTCATGGCACGGGACGACTGCAGCCGCTCGCCACGCTCGAACTCGAGCTGGGCCACGCGCAGCTGCGTCTGTGCGCGGTCGAGCTCGGCGCGCGCGCGCGCCACCTCGGCCTGGAACGGGCGCTGGTCGATGACGAACAGCAGCTTGCCCGCCGTCACCGCCTGGCCTTCGTCGAAATGGACCGATTCGAGGTAGCCCGAGACGCGCGCGCGGACTTCGACACGCCGCTTGGCGACGAAGCGACCGGTGTACTCGTCCCATTCGGTGATCTTACGGAACACGGGCTTGGCGACGGTCACCGCCGGCGCACCCGGTGCGGTGTCGGCGGCGGTCGCCGCTGTGCACAGGACGATGGGCAATACGAGCCAGGCCAGCGCGAGCAGGCGCCAGGCGGAAAAGCGGATCATCAGCGACGAAGTCCTCGGTTGGCGTCGGGGAGAACCGCTATTATCGCAAATATTCGCCGATGCTGCGGTGCGTTATGTCACTGCGGCCAGCGCGTGTGCCGTCATCGGACACCCTCAGAGGCATCCTCATCCCATGAACGCCGTCGACATTTCCCATTACTCCGACGTCCTGTGCGTGTGGGCCTGGGTCGCCCAGGTCCGCGTCACCGAGCTGCAGCGTCATTTCGACGGCGCGGTACGTTTCGACTATCGCTACTTCAGCGTCTTCGGCGACGTGCACGGCAAGCTCGAGCAGCAGTGGGCTTCGCGCGGCGGCGCGGAAGCCTACGCGGCACACGTGCGCAACGTCGTATCACGCTTCGAACACGTCGAGCTGCATCCCGACACGTGGTCGCGCGTGGTACCGCGCTCGTCGATGCCGGCGCATCTCGTGCTCTGCGCGGCGCGCCTGGTCGCCCGTGCCGACGGCGCCGCGGCGGCGCCGGTACTGGCGCTCGACAACGCGATCCGAGAAGCATTCTTCTGCGCGGCCGCCGATATCGGCGATCGCGAGATCCTGCTCGCGCTGGCCGCGCGCCACGGTTTCGAGCGGCCACGCCTCGAAGCCCTGCTCGCCTGCGGCAGCGCGCATGCCGAACTCACGCGTGATCTGCAGCTCGCCGCCGAGCAGCATGTCCGCGCGAGCCCGACGATGCTGTTCAACGAAGGCCGCCAGATGCTCACCGGTAACGTCGGTTACCGCGTGCTCGAAGCCAACGTCCGCGAACTGCTGCGTCACCCCGAAGGACAGCAGTCGTGGTGCTGACGGGCACCCGCGCTGCTGGCGCGGGACGCACCGCGCCGGCGCGCCCGGGCCTGTTAGCCAGGGTTAAGTAGCCGGGCGGCGGCGGCGTCCCCGGCGGCGGGTAGGCACTGGTGCCGGCCGGCGCCGAGCCCGGTGGCGGCGTGTTCGCCGGCGGTACCGGCGCGACCACGTTCTGCGCCGGCTGCGCCTGGTAGGCCGCGGCAACGCTCGCCGGCACCGGCACCTGGTGTCCGCGCGCGTACATGCACTGGATGTAAGCGTCGTCGTAGCGGTCCTGCATGCGGTAACCGCCGGTCGCATAGGCGTCGGTCCCCGCGGCGCTGCCGAGCAGCAGGCCGCTGCCCGCACCGATGCCGGCTCCGGCCGCCGCGTCGCCGGACGCCGCGCCGATCAGCGCGCCGGCCGCGGCGCCGACCATCGTGCCGACGGCAGCACTGTCGATCGCGCTCTTCTCCGCGCCTTCCTGCGCAGTGACCGCACCGGACTGTTGCATGGCGTAGGTCCGGCACTGCATGTCATCGAACTGGAACTGGTCGAACGTCGAACTGGTACCGGGCAGGGCCATGCGGCTCGGTCCGGTCGGGTAGGTCGCGCACGCCGAAAGGCCGAGTGCCGCGACCAGGATGATGCTGCGTTGATAGCTGTTCACCGTGCTGTCACCTCTGCTTGCTGGTTCAGCGCGTCGGCGGGGGCGCGACCGTGCTCGGATCGACGCTCACCCAGGGTTGGTTGCAATTGGGAACGTAGGGGTAATAGCCGGCCGGGTCGGTGCAGTAGTACCACACGCGGGGCGCGGCCGGTGCCGGCGCCTGCTGCGGTGCCGGTTGCGGCTGCGGACGCTGGATGTACACCGGCGGCTCGCGTTCGATGATCACGGTGCGCGGCGGATACCAAGGGTCGTACCACGGATCGTAGTAGTACGGACGCCGCCAGTACGGCGACCCGGCCCACCAACCCGGACCGATACCGAAATAGAAATCCACGTTCGAACGATGGTACCGGCCGCGTGCCGCGGCGTCGGCCGCGACGCCGAGCAGCATCACGGCGGTCAACGCGATCACGAATGATTTCTTCATCTCGTCACTCCAGCTGATCACTGCACGGTCTGCGACCGCACCGGGGAAACTCCGCCCGCGAGGCATCGATCCTTGGTTGTTGGACGTCACGCGGACGGCGAGGTTTCGTTCGCACCTCGCCTTTCGAGCCTCAATTGTGTGATCACAATCTTGAATCAAAGATGAACGGTGCCCGTCCGGGCGCGGCAATTTCCTGATCCGCGTCAGCCGCGCGCCGCTTGCGCTCAGGAACGCGGCTTCCAGTCGAGCCCGATCGAGCGCCCGATGAAAGCCGGACGCTTGAAGCCGACATGCACGGCATGGATCTCGGCGAGCCGCTGCATCGCCGCGGGCGGAATATTGCTCACGCCGCGCGAACGCAGCGAGACGTGCATGAAGACGAATTCGGCCTGCGCCGCGAGGTAGCCTTCTTCGCGGTGAAAGAGTTCCTGGTAGACGTGAATACGGCGGCGGTCGTAGCCCAGCAGCCGCGTCGTCATCTCCAGTGGCGCGCCCGCGCGTAGCTCTCGCCGGAAATCGATGCTCGAACTGACCATGAAGACCGACGCCTCGCCGGCTTCGGTGTAGTCCCAACCGAGGCCGATGTCGTCGAACATCGGGCAACTACCGTCATCGAAAGCGGACACGTAGTGGCCGACGTTCATGTGGCCGTTGGCATCGAGCCAGCCGGGTTTGACCTCGGAGTAGCCGTAATAGGGATCGGGGACGTGGGCAGCGGTGGGCGTGTCGTTCATGGCGCGGATTGTCCCGCCCTGAGGCCGGCCGCTCAAGCGTGCCGGCGCACGCGGCCGAGCAGGAACAACGCGGCGCCGAGTGCCGCCCACACGCCGCAAATCAACCACTCCTGCGGCCACACCAGCGCACTCGGACTCCACGGCAGGTAGAGCGTACCGATGCCCAGCGCCAGGACCAGCGCAGCTGCGCCCACCCACTCACCGTGGCGCACGCGATACGGTCGCGCCAGCGCGGGCTCGCGCCGACGCAGGGTGAGAAAAGCGAGCGCGACCACGGCATAGGCGACGATCACCCCAAGGCTGCCGGCGTCGACCAGCCACACCAGCGCCGGCCGCCCGAACCAGGGCGCGAGGCAGGACACCGCGCAGATTGCCCACAGCGCGCGGGCCGGCGCGTGGTGGGCCTGGCCGCCCGCGATCCAGGCGGGCAACTGGCCGCTCGTGCCGAGCACGTAGAGCAGGCGGCTGGCGCCGACCAGGAACGCGTTCCAGGTCGTCACTATACCGGCGATGCCGCCGCCGACCAGCAGGCGCCCGGCCCACTCGCCGGACCACGCCCGAGTCGCCGCCGCTGCGGTGGTCAGTTCGGCATCCGCGCGCGCCGGCGCATCGAGCGCCCAGCCGACGGCGAGGATGATGAGCACGTACCACGCCACGGCGCACAGCACCGATACCACGACCAGGGCGCCGATGCGCGCCGGCGGAAGATCGATCTCGGCGGCGGCCTGCGGGATGACGTCGAAGCCGACGAACATCAGCGGCACCATCACGACCACGCCGAGGATGCCGCCGACGCCATCGACCATCAGCGGCGCGAGATTGGCCGCCGATCCGCTCGCCAGCGCCCCGCTCGCCAACACCAGGCCGGCGACGATGACGAGCAGCGTGACCGCGCCCTGCAGGCCGGCCGCGCTGGCGATGCCGCGCACGTTGACGAGCGTCAGGCCGATAGCGCCGAGGATGCCGATGGCGACCTGGCTCGCGTACACGTCCCAGCCCGCGATCTGCCACAACAGCCCGACATTGATCGCGGGGAACAGGTAAGACAACGCGAACGGCAGCGCGACGACTTCGAACGCGACGACCGAGACGTAGCCGAGCAGCAGCGCCCAGGTACACACGAACGACAGGCCATGTCCGAACGCGCGCTCGGTGTAGACGTGCTCGCCGCCGGTTTCCGGCATGGCCGCGGCGAGTTCGGCATAGGTCAGCGCGATCAGCACCATGACGAGGCCCGCGATGGCGAACGCGGCCACCGCACCGAGCGTGCCGGCGCGCGCGATCCACGGCCCGGTCAGCAGCACCCAGCTCCAGCCGACCATCGCGCCGAAAGCGAGCGCGATGACGTGGCGGCGCTTGAGGATGCGGTCGAACTGCATCGTCAGCGGACGTGCCCGCGCACGCCCCGGCTCATTGCTGCGACTTGACCAGCGCCTGGTCGAGATCCCACAGGATGTCGTCGAGCGTTTCCAGCCCGACCGACAGGCGCACCATGTCGGGCGTGACGCCGGCGGTGCGCTGCTGCTCTTCGCTCATCTGGCGATGGGTCGTCGACGCCGGGTGGATAACCAGCGTCTTGGCATCGCCGACGTTGGCCAGGTGGCTCAGGAACTGCACGTTCTCGATGAACCGCGCGCCGGCCGCCTGGCCGCCCCGGATGCCGAAGCTCAGGATCGCGCTGGCGCCTTTCGGCGCGTATTTCTGCGCCAGGTCGTAGTAGCGATCACCTTCGAGACCCGGGTAGCGCACCCACTCGACCAGCGGATGTTCGGCGAGGAAGCGCGCCACGGCCAGCGCGTTCTCGCAGTGGCGGTCCATGCGTACGTGCAGCGTCTCGATGCCTTGCAGCAGGAGGAAACTGTTGAACGGGCTCAGCGCCGGCCCGAGCACGCGCAGCTGCTCGAGGCGCGCGCGCATGGAGTAGCCGAAATCGCCGAACGTTTCGTAGAACCGTACGCCGTGATAGCCGGCCGACGGTTCGGTCATGCCGGGAAACTTGCCGTTGTCCCATGGGAACTTGCCCGACTCGACGATCACACCGCCGATGGTCGTGCCGTGACCGCCGAGAAACTTGGTCGCCGAATGGACCACGATGTCGGCACCGAAGTCGAACGGGCGGCACAGGTAGGGCGTGGGAAACGTGTTGTCGACCATCAGCGGAATGCCGGCATCGTGGGCGATGTCGGCGACCTTCTCGATGTCGAGCACGTTGATCACCGGGTTGCCGATGGTCTCGGCATAAATGACCTTGGTATTGGGGCGGATGGCGGCGGCGAAGGCTTGCGGGTCATCGGCGTCGACCAGCGTCGCC
Organism: Pseudomonadota bacterium; assembly: GCA_029977665.1. Taxonomy (GTDB): domain Bacteria; phylum Pseudomonadota; class Gammaproteobacteria; genus JACKNG01. Next base: position 10,369 of record JAPOKK010000059.1, read on the forward strand.
TCGATGCCGAAGCGCTTGAAGTTGAAATCGAGCAGCGAATGCGTACCGCCATACAACGTCCGCGCGGCGACGATGTGATCGCCCTGTTCGACCAGCGTCACCAGCGCAATCATCGAGGCAGCCATGCCGGAGCTGACGGCGAGTCCCGCGCGGCCGTTCTCGAGTGCCGCCATGCGCTCTTCGAACACCGCCGTGGTCGGGTTGGACAGGCGCGTGTAGATGTTGCCGAAAGTCTGCAGGTTGAACAGGCTCGCCGCGTGTTCCGGGTCATCGAAGACGTAGGAAGAGGTCTGGTAGATCGGCACCGCGCGCGAGGCGGTCGCCGGATCGGGCAGCTGGCCCGCGTGCAGGCACAGGGTTTCGAAGCCGAATTCGTGGTCGCGGGCCATGTCAGTTCTGGATCACTTTCATGCGCTTGGAGGAAATGACGCGGGTGTTGACGCCGACGAAGTTGAGGCCGCCGAAGAGCCGCGCGTGTTCGATCTTGATGCAGCGATCCATCACTACCTCGAGCCCGGCGGCTTCCGCCGCCGCCGCCACCTCGAGATTGATCACGCCGAGCTGCAGCCACAGGCACTTCGCGCCGATGGCAATGGCCTCGTCGAGGATCGGTGGCAGGTCGGCCGGCTTACGGAAACAGTCGACGATGTCGACCGGTTCGGGGATCGCGCTGAGATTCGGATAGCAGGTCTCGCCGAGGACCTCGTCGTACATCGGGTTCACCGGGATGATGCGGTAGCCGTGCTCCTGCATGTACTTGGCCGCGAAGTTGCTCGGCCGGTGCCAGTTCTGCGACAGGCCGACGACCGCGATGGTGTGCATTTCGCCGAGGATGCGGCGCAGCGTGGGGATGTCGCCGAGGTAATCCTCGGCGGCGCGGGTTTCAGCGTTCACGCACGTAATCTCCCGTGATCTGGTCGACGCGGGTCACGCCGAGCAGCGCCATGTCGCGTTCGACCTCGGCGCGCAACAGGGCGAGCGCGCGGTCGACGCCGGCGCGTCCGCCGGCGCCGAGCCCGAACAGGTAGGGGCGGCCGATCATGCACGCCTGCGCGCCGAGCGCGAGCGCCTTGAGTACATCGGTACCGCGGCGCACACCGCCGTCGAGAATGACTTCGACACGGTCACCGACGGCCTGTTTGACCTCGGCCAGCAGGCTGATCGGCGAGGCCGCCTGGTCGAGCTGGCGGCCGCCGTGGTTGGACAGGATCACCGCGGTCGCGCCGATCTCGGCCGCGCGCACGGCATCCTCGACACAGCAGATGCCCTTGATCGCGAACGGCCCCTGCCATTGCTCGATCATCCACGCCGCCGCGTCCCAGTCGACCGAAGGATCGAACTGCTTGGCGAGATAACCGACCAGGGTGATCAACTCGTCGTCCCCGACCGGCGCCTTGTGTGCGACGTTGGCAAGCTGGAAAGGATCGGAAGTGAGGTACTTCAGGCCCCACAGTGGGTGCAGCAGGAAATCGAGCCAGCTCGCCAGCGTCAACTGCGGCGGGATCGACATGCCGGTGTAGAGATCGCGCTCGCGGTTGCCGGGTACGGGTACGTCGACGGTCAGGCACAGCGCGTGGTAGCGCGCGGCGCGGCAGCGGTCGATGAACTCCGAGACCAGAGCGCGATCGCGGAAGACGTAGATCTGGAACCACTTGGGACCGGCACAGACCTCCGCCACCTGTTCGATCGAACGCGTGCTGACGGTCGACAGAGAGTACACCGTGCCCGCGTCGGCAGCGGCCGCGGCAACGGCGAGTTCGCCTTCGTTGTTGAACAGGCGCGACATGCCGGTCGGCGCGAGCACTACGGGGAAGTCGATGGGCGCGCCCATCACGGTCGTGCGCGTGTCGATGTGGCTGACATCGACGAGGTAGCGCGGCAGCAGCTCGTAGCGATCGAAGTCGCCGTGATTGTGCGCCAGCGTGACCTCGTCGTCGGCGGCGCCGTCCATGTAATGGAACATCGGTGCCGGTACGCGACGCCTGGCCCAGCGGCGCAGATCGGCGATGTTGTGGCTGCGCTTCACGCACCAGCCGTTGACCATCTCGTCGATGCGTGAAACCAGTGAAGGCACCATCGCGCTTTCCCCCTCCCGTCAGTGGCGCCGCACGATAGCAGATCGACCGCGCGCGGGCACCGGCCCGCGCAGCCGGCTCACAGCAGCGCGGTGTCGAGCGAAGCGACGACCTCGGAACCGTCGACGATGGCCTGCTCCAGCGCACCCGCGCGGGGCAGGATCTGCGCGCAGTAGAAGCGTGCCGAGGCGAGCTTGGCGGCGTGGAACGGGTCGGCGTCGCCGGCGGCGAGCGCGACACGCGTGGCCTCGGCCATCATCCAACCGCCGCACACGGTGCCGGCGAGCATCAGGTAATTGACTGCCGCCGCCGCACCGAGGCGTGGATCCGCGGCGCCGGCAAGCAGCCAGTCGACAACACGTTCGAGGCGATCGACGCCCGCCGAGACGGCATCGTGCACGGCCTTACCGCCCGTGCCCGCCGCCGCCAGCGCAACAAGGCTCTCGCGCATGTCGGCGAGCAGTTCGCGGACCGCGGCGCCGCCGTCGCGCAGCGTCTTGCGCCCGACCAGGTCGCCGGCCTGGATGCCGGTCGTGCCCTCGTAGATCGTCGTGATGCGCGCATCACGGTAGTACTGCGCGGCGCCGGTTTCCTCGACGAAGCCCATGCCGCCGTGCACCTGCACACCGAGCGAGGCGACTTCCTGGCCGACCTCGGTGCTCCAGGCCTTGACGATCGGCGTCAGCAGATCGCCGCGGCGCGCCGCCCGGGCACGCGCATCGGGGTCGGCGTGGCGCTCGGCGACGTCGTAGGCCAGCGCGCAGACGTAGGACAGGGCACGCGTCGCCTCGACCTGCGATTTCATCGTCATCAGCATGCGCTTGACGTCGGGATGCTCGACGATAGCCGAACGCTCGGCGGCCCCGGGCGCCTGGCCCTGGATACGCTCGCGGGCATGCTTGAGCGCGTGCTGGTAGGCCGCCTCGCCGACCGCGACACCCTCGCGGCCGACCGCGTGCCGCGCCGCGTTCATCATCGTGAACATGTGCATCAGGCCGCGGTTCTCCTCGCCGACCAGGTAGCCGACCGCGCCGCCGTTGTCTCCGTAGGACATGACGGCGGTGGGGCTGCCGTGAATGCCGAGCTTGTGCTCGATGGACACGCAGCGCAGGTCGTTGCGCTCACCCAGCGAGCCGTCGTCATTAACGAGGAACTTGGGCACCGCGAACAGCGAGATACCGCGCGTCCCCTCGGGCGCATCGGGCAGCCGGGCGAGGACCAGGTGGATGATGTTCTCGGTCAGGTCGTGCTCGCCGTAGGTGATGAAAATCTTCTGCCCGGTGATGAGGTAATGGTCGCCGCGCGGTTCGGCGCGCGTGCGCACCGCGCTCAGGTCCGAACCCGCTTGCGGCTCGGTCAGGTTCATCGTGCCGGTCCACTCGCCGGCGATGAGCTTCTCGAGGTAGCGTGCCTGCAGGTTCTCGTCGCCGTGCTGCTCGATGGCCTCGATCGCACCGTTGGTAAGCAGGGGGCACAGGCCGAAGGCCATGTTGGCCGAGTCCCACATCTCGCTCACCGCCGTCGCGATCAGCTTGGGCAGGCCCTGGCCGCCGTGCTCGGGGTTCATCGCCAGCGAGCACCAGCCGGCTTCACAGAACGCCGCGTAGGCGTCGCGCCAACCCTCGGGCGTGTGCACGACGTCACCCTCGAGACGGCAGCCTTCGACGTCGCCCACCCGGTTGAGCGGCGCGAGCACGCCGCTGGCGAACTTGCCGGCCTCTTCCAGGACCGCATCGACCAGGTCGGCGCTGACTTCTTCACATCCTTCGAGGACGGCGAGCCGGTCGCAGCCGATCACTTCCTCGATCACGAAACTCATGTCACGCAGCGGGGCGGCGTACTCCAACATCGGTCAATCTCCGCAGAAGCCTGGATCAGTCAAAGCGTTGCATTTTCGCACAGGGGGGCGGCACACGCTGCCCCGGCACACCGGGCGTGCACGGAGCCCGCGCGGATGCGGCAGGCGGCGCTTGGGCCGCCGCGCACCGCCGCTTCAGACGGCGGCGGCGAGCGGTGAGAGGACGGGAATCGGGCCGAGGTCGATGGGACCGCTCTTGATCACTTCGTCCTGCCGCGTCGGCATGCCCTGGCGGGCCCGCGCGTAGGTCGCCAGCGCCCATACCGGGAAGTAGCGGCTGTAGCCGTGGTAGCGCAGGTAGAACACGCGTGGGAAGCCCGTGCCCGTGTATACCTCGTCGTCCCATTCTCCGGCCTCGTTCTGCGTGCGTACCAGGTAGTCGATACCGCGCTGCACGTGCGGCGAGACCGTCTCGCCAACCGCCATCAGGGCGAGCAGCGCCCAGGCGGTCTGCGAAGCCGTGCTGAGACCGTTGCCGGCGAGCGCGCGTTCGTCGTAGGTGTTGCACGATTCGCCCCAGCCGCCGTCCTCGTTCTGCGCATCCTGCAACCACTGCACGGCTTTACGAATGTAGGGCTTGGCCGGATCTTCGCCGATCACGCCGAGCGCGCAGAGTACGCTCCAGGTGCCGTAGATGTAGTTCACGCCCCAGCGGCCGTACCAGGAGCCATCCGCCTCCTGGTCGCGCTGCAGGAACTCGATCGCGCGCTTGACCGGTGGGAAAGTGTTGTCGTAGCCGAGCATGGCGAGCAGCTCGATCGAGCGCGCAGTGAGGTCGGCCGTCCCCGGATCGACCAGCGCACCGTGATCGGCGAACGGGATCTTGTTCAGGTACTCGTAGTTGTTGCCGATGTCGAACGCGCCCCAGCTGCCGTCCGGGTTCTGCATGCCGAGCACCCAGTTGACCGCCTGGTTGATGCGCTTGCGCTTGTGCTGCTTGTCGTGCGCACCGGCGCGCAGCAGGGACATCAACTCCATGCCGGTATCGTCGGCGTCGGGGTACTTGTCGTTCTCGTACTGGAATGCCCAGCCGCCCGGCTCGAGGCCCGGCGCCTGGTCGCACCAGTCGCCGGTGACGAAGATCTGGTGGTCGAAGAGCCACTCGATGGCTTGCTGCACGCCCGGGTGCTCACCCGTCGCGCCCGCCTCGAGCAGCGCCGTCAGCGACAGGCAGGTATCCCAGACCGGCGACACGCAAGGCTGCACGTAGGACTCGCTGACGTCTTCGAGCACGAGATCCTCAATCGCCTGGATGGTCCGCGCGAGATCGGCGTCATCGGGCTTGGCCCCGAGCACGGTGAGTGCCATCGCGGCATTGGCCATGGCCGGGTAGATTGCGCCGATGCCACCCTTGCCCTTGGCGTGGTCGCGCATCCAGCGCTCGGCACGCTTGATGGCGCGCTCGCGCACGAAATCGGGGATCAGCGGTTCACAGGTCTTGAGCACGCGGTCGAGCAGCACGAAGCAGTTGCGCAGCGGCTCGCCGGCGCCGAAGTGATCGAGATTGCGCAGCTTCTTCGGCGAGGACAGGAACAGTTCCTGCACACCGAGATGCTCGTCGACATGGACCACCGGACGCCGCGCAAACAGGATCAGCAGCGGCACGATTACGCAGCGCGACCAGTAGGAGACCTTGCTCAGGTTGAAGAACCACCACTTGGGCAGGAACATGATCTCGACCGGCATCGCCGGCACCGTGCGCCAGGGCACCTGGCCGAAGATCGCGAGCGTGATGCGCGTGAACACGTTGGCCGCTTCGGCACCGCCGTTGTTCAGCACCCAGCGCCGTGCGCGCACCATGTACGGCGCATCGACGGAGTGGCCCATCAGCTTGAGCGCGAAATAGGCTTTGACCGTGGCGCTCAGATCGCCCGGCCCGCCGTGGTAGAGCGCCCAGCTGCCGTTACGATTCTGGCGGCGCCGCAGGTAGCGCGCGATCTTGACCTCGCGCTCGGGATTCTTGCGTCCGAGGAAATGCTGCAGCAAGACGTACTCGGACGGGATCGTCGCATCGGCCTCGAGGTCGAACCGCCAGTGACCGTCCTCCGCCTGGCGTTCGAGCAGCGCCTGCGCGGCGCGGTTGAGGCTGGTCTGGACGGGGTCGCCGCGACGCTCCAGCGGCTGCACGGTCTGCTCGTGCAGGATTGCGCTCGCCAGTATCGGATCGCGCTGCTCGGTAGCCCGGGATTGTGCTTGGAGTTGTTCTTCGATCATGTTCCATCCAGACCGTGTGGTCGCGTGCCGACTTCGGGCCGACGCGCACGCGCGTCGTGCTCCCGCGCCGGCACGCGCGCCGTTCGTGATTCGCTCGGATCCAGGGATTGGTGCGTTGCAATGATCGCCAAAACCACCATCCGCCGTGTTGCGAGTGCCGAAAACGCAGGTATTCCGGGCCAGACTACCTGAGGGTGCGCGGACGCGGTCCGACTTGCCGTCGGGTACGTCCGTCGTTGTTGTAATAAGACGCCGCTATTCTAGAGACGAATCGTCCGAATGCAAGGATTTTCGAGGGAAATCATACAGATTGACGGCTTTTTGAGGCGCGCATACAACACCGCGTCCCGCCCCCTCGCAGCCCGCATTGGCGCACCGCACCACGCGCTGCCGCAACGGTAGGACGCCGGCCGGCGCGCGGAGTTCGCCGCTCGCGTGGCGCCCTTCCCGCGGCACGGCCATCCGCGCACGCCGGGTGTGCGTGCGCACGCCTTGCGGCGCGCTACCGCGGCCAGTGCGCCGCGCCGCGCGGACGGTGGTGCCCGGAGCCGGAATCGAACCGGCACGGCCTCGCGGCCGGCGGATTTTAAGTCCGCTGCGTCTACCAGTTCCGCCACCCGGGCCGTGCTGATGCGTTCGCCAGCGCGAGGCGCGCATGCCGCGGTCTAAGCGCGGCGTCACGGGCGCGCATAATACCCGAAAAGCGCCGCGCGACGCGGTCAGGCAACGACCGCGAGCGCGAGCGGCTCGCCGAGCAGCGCATCGAGGCGGGCCAGCAGGCGAGCGGCATCGGCACCGTTGATGAGGCGGTGATCGAAACCGAGCGTCAGCGGCAGCAGGAACCGTGTCGTGCCACCTTCCGCCGTTTCGCTCCGCAGCGCCGAGACGCCGAGTATCGCCGCCTCCGGCCAGTTGACCAGCGGCTGCATGGCGTCGACGCCGAGCGCACCGAGGTTGCTCAGCGTGATACCGGCGCCACGCAGGTCCGCGGCTGCCAGCGTACCGTCGCGTGCCGCCACGGAGAGCGATGACAGCGCGGCCGCGATCGCTCGGATATCGAGTCGGTCGGCGTCGCGCAGCACCGGCACGAGCAGGCCGCGCGCGGTATCCACGGCGACACCTATGTTGACGTACCCGCGGTAGACGACGGCCTCGCCGGCAGCGTCGAATGCGGCGTTGAAGCGCGGCTGCTCCTGCACGGCCACCGCCAGCGCCTTGCACAGCACGCTGGTCAGGGTCAGCGGCGGCGCGTCGGGCGACTGCTGCGCGCGCAGGCGCCGCCGCGCCTGCTCGAGCGTGCTCACGTCGACCTTGCGTGCGACCCAGGCCATCGGCACCGCGCTCGCCGCGCGCGCGAGATTCGCCGCGGTCGTGCGCTCGACGCGGCTCAGCGGCTCGCGCCGTACCGGTCCGTGTGCCGCGAGGTCGGGCAAGGGCGGCGCTGCCGG
>JAPOKK010000397.1 GCA_029977665.1 Pseudomonadota bacterium
CGTGCTGACCGGCAACCCGGCGACCGCCGCGCGGCTCGAACAGGAGCTCGCCTTCTTCGCGCCAGAACTGCCGCGCCTGGTGCTCCCGGACTGGGAGACACTGCCCTACGACCGCTTTAGCCCCTACCAGGACATCATCTCCGAGCGCATCGCGACACTGAGCCGGCTGCCGTGTCTCGAACATGGCATCGTCATCGTCGCCGTGCCCACGATCCTCCATCGACTGCCCCCGCGCACCTGGCTCGAGGGACGCGCGTTCAGCCTGCGGCGCGGCGACCGCCTCGACCGTGACGATTTCCGCCGCCGCCTCGAGGCCGGGGGTTACCGCGCCGGCGCCCAGGTCGCCGAGCACGGCGACTTCGCCGTGCGTGGTTCGCTCATCGACGTCTTTCCGATGGGCGCCGAGGCGCCGTTCCGTATCGACCTGCTCGACGACGAAATCGACACCCTGCGGCTGTTCGACATCGATACCCAGCGCTCGACCGACGCGGTCGAAGCGCTCGAGATTCTTCCCGCCCGCGAGATTCCATTGGACGACGCCGCGCGGCGCGAGTTTCGCCGCGCGTGGCGCGTCGAGTTCGAGGGCCGCGGGCAGAACGCATCGCTGTATGCCGACGTCTCCGAGGGGCTCGCGCCGGCCGGGATCGAGTATTACCTGCCGCTGTTCTTCGACGAACCGGGTTCGTTCGTCGATTACCTGCCGGACAACGCGGTGATCGTCTTCGACGAGGGCGTGAGCGCCGGCGCAGCCGCCTTCGAGCAGGCCGTGGCGGAGCGCTACGAGGCGCTGCGCCACGACGTCGAGCGGCCGATCCTCGCACCCGAACGCGTGTTCCTCGATTACGCGACGCTGGACGCTGCGCTCGACGGTTTCAGCGCCATCGAGGTCAGCGGCCTCGATACCGACGGCGGTGAGGTCCTCGCCTTCGGCGCGCGCGCCCCGGTCAAAGTGCCCGTCGATGCGCGCGCGGCAGCGCCGTTCGCGCTGCTGGCCGAGCACGTCCGCCGCGCCGATGGCCGGGTGCTGTTCCTGGCCGATTCCCTGGGCCGGCGCGAAGCGCTGCTCGATCTGTTCCAGGAGCAGCCGTTCCGCCCGCGCACTTTCGATTCCTGGGCCGAGTTCCTCGCCGCCGACGCCGCCGTGGGTATCGCGGTGGCCGCGGTCGCGGAGGGTGCCGAACTCGAGCGGCCGCGGCTCAGCATCCTCACCGAGGGTCAGCTGTTCGGCGAACGTGCGCAGCAGCGCCGACGGCGCCGTACGAGCAGCGACAACGAGGCCGTCATACGCAACCTCACCGAGCTGCACCCGGGTGCGCCGGTGGTACACGAACGCCACGGTGTCGGGCGGTACCGCGGGCTAGAAGTGCTCGAGGTCGGCGGCATCAGCAACGAGTTCATCAAGATCGAGTACGCCGATGGCGACAATCTCTACGTACCGGTCAGCGCGCTCGACCTGATCAGCCGTTACTCGGGCGTCGACCCCGAGCGTGCACCCTTGCACAAGCTCGGCAGCGGCCAGTGGGACAAGGCGCGGCGCAAGGCTGCCGAGAAGATTCGCGATGTCGCCGCCGAGCTGCTCGAAATCCACGCGCGGCGCGCGGCCCGCCGCGGCCACGCTTTCCAGCTCGATCGCCATGCTTTTCAGAGCTTCGAGCAGGCGTTTCCGTTCGAGGACACGCCCGACCAGGCGGCCGCGGTCGAGGCGGTGCTGGCGGACATGGCACGCGAGCAGCCGATGGACCGGCTCATCTGCGGCGATGTCGGTTTCGGCAAGACCGAGGTCGCGATGCGCGCCGCCTTCGTCGCGGTCAACGACGGCCACCAGGTCGCGATCCTGGTACCGACTACCTTGCTGGCGCGACAGCACTACGAATCGCTGCGAGATCGCTTTGCCGACTGGCCGGTCAAGATTGGCCAGCTCTCGCGCTTCGCGGATTCGAGCGCCACGCGCGCGACGCTGAGAGGGCTGGCCGACGGCACCGTCGATATCGTGGTCGGTACCCACAAGCTGCTCGGCAAGGACATCAAGTTCAAGCGGCTCGGCCTGCTCATAGTCGACGAGGAGCACCGCTTCGGTGTGCGCCAGAAGGAGAAGATCAAAGCGCTGCGTACCGATGTCGATATCCTCACCCTGACCGCGACGCCGATCCCGCGTACGCTGAACCTGGCACTGTCCGGCACGCGCGAGCTGTCCATCATCGCGACTGCGCCGCAGAAGCGTCTCGCCATCAAGACCTTCGTGCGCGAGTGGTCGGACCCGCTGTTGCGCGAGGCGATGCTGCGCGAGATCGGTCGCGGCGGCCAGGTCTACTTCGTGCACAACGAAGTCGAAAACATCGAGCAGATGGCAGAGAAACTGCGCGGCATCGTGCCGGAGGCGCGTATCGCCGTTGCCCACGGCCAGATGCGCGAGTCGACGCTCGAACGCATCATGCTCGACTTCTATCACGGCCGCTGCAACGTTCTCGTATGCACGACCATCATCGAGACCGGCATCGACGTGCCGAACGCCAACACCATCATCATCAACCGCGCGGACAAGTTAGGTATCGCGCAGCTCTACCAGC
>JAPOKK010000069.1 GCA_029977665.1 Pseudomonadota bacterium
AACGCGACGCAGAGCACGAAGAAGGAAATGCGCTTTTTCATGCCTGCCAGGATACGATCATCATCTAATGTTAATTATTGAAATAGTTTATAAGCAAATGATAAATATTCAAATATTTCTACAATACACAGCGCGTACGTGGCCGCGAGGAGGTCGTCGAGCATGATCCCGAAGCCGCCGCCGACGGCGCGGTCGGCCTGCCGGATCGGCCAGGGTTTGACGATATCGAACAAGCGGAAGGCCACAAAGCCGACCAGTGCCCCGGCAACACCGCTGGAACAAAAACTTACAGTTGCCAGGTAGCCGACGATCTCGTCGAGCACGATCGCGCCGTGGTCGTGCTCGCCGAGCGCGCGGGCCGTCCTGCCACATAGCGGCACGGCGGCGGCAAACAGGAGCGCGACGAGCGCGAGGTAGGCCGGCGGCGAAAGGCCCGCGAGCGGCCAGTAACACGCCACGCCGACCAGCGTGCCCCAGGTACCGGGCGCCGGCCGCAGCAGTCCACTGCCGAATCCGAGCGCGAGGCAGTGCCCGGGATCGCGCAGCAGCGCGGGGGGGACCGGCTTGCTCGCGGCCATGATCAGCGGGCGGCGGCCGCGTCCCAGGCCGTCAGGCGGGCCAGCGCGTCGGGTTCGAGTACCCGCTCGATGCGACGCCCGTCGACGATCCAGGTCGGGTAGTTGCGAATGTCCGCCATCTCGCAGGCCGTGGCGCGCGGCGCGCCGCGTCCGTGCGGCGAGCACTCGACGTAAGGCAGGGCATCGGCGGCGGCGCCGAAGAGTGCCTTCTGTTGCTGGCAGTGCGAACACCAGCTCGCGCCGTAGAACCGCGCACCGCTCGCGGCGAGGTGCTCGGCGATCGCGCGCAGGCGCGGGTCGGCGGCACCCTGGCCGGACAGCCAGCCGAGCGCATCGGCGTGCATCGCCACCGCGAGCAGCAGCGCGGCGACCAGTCCCGAGACGTGCGGACGCGCCGTCGGACCGCTCGGGCGGCCGCGCCAGCTGAGCGCGAAAGCCAGCGTGAACAGGGCCAGCGAAACCAGGCACCAGGTACACAGCGCGCCGATCAGCGTGGCCGAAACCAGCGTCAGGTAGACGCTGACGCCGAAGCCGGCGCTCGCGGCGAGCGCCGTGTAGCGCCAGCGCCGCGCACCGCGCACGACACCCAGCGCGAGCGCAACGAGGACGGCGTAGCTGGCCAGGCCCCACGCCGCCAGCGGCACACCGAAGAAACGTGACCATGCGCTCGTCTGCACCACGTCGCAGCCCGACCCCGCGCCGCAGTAGGGGAGGCCCGCGGCGCTGTTGGCGCGCCACAGCAGCATGGCGGTCAGCACGGCGCCGCAGACGCCGACGATCGCCAGCGGCAGGTCGCGCTCGCGCAGACCGCCCGCCGCAGCCGGGTTCGGCGCCGCACGCCGCGCCCGTCCCTCGCTACGGGCCTCGTCACGTTTCTGGCCACGTGCTCGACGACCGTCGCGCCCCTCGCGCTGCCTGTTCTTTGCCACGCCCTGCCCTCGCTATACGCCCACATCACGTTCCGGCGCCGAGTGTAACCGCGCACCCGGCACGCGTGCACCCGCACGCCCGCCATTCGGGGCGGCCATCCAGTAGACTCTGTGCCTCAGCCGACGCGACGGATCGACAGCGACGATGACGAACGACGGAAAACTCCCGGAAAAGCGATACACGCTCGCCGACCTGGCGGCGCGCTTCGAGGTCGAATTCGACGGTGACCCCGCGCTCGAACTGAACGGCGTGTGCGGCATTTCCGACGACGTCCCGGGGCGCCTTTCCTTTCTCAGCGACGCCGCGCAGACCGATGCCGCGGCGGCGTCGCGCATCCCCGCTTTCGTCACCCGGCGCGAGATTGCCGTCCCCGGCAAGGCGCGGCTGTTGCACGAACGGCCCGACTACCTCATCGCCCTTATTGCCGGCCTGTTCGCGCCCAGCCAGCTCGGTGCCGCACGCGGTCATCACCCGAGTGCCGTCATCGCCGCCAGCGCGACGCTCGCCGACGACGTCTACCTCGGCGCCAACGTCGTCGTCGGCGACGGCGTCGTCATCGGTCCGCGCACGCGGATCTTCCCCAACGTGGTCATCATGGACCGCTGCCGCATCGGTGCCGACTGCATCGTCTATCCCAACTGCACGCTGCGCGAGGACAGCGTGCTCGGCGATCGCGTGGTGCTGCAGCCGGGCGTGTCCATCGGTGGCGACGGCTATGGTTACGTGCAGCACGAAGGGCGGCACATGAAGATCCCCCAGCTCGGCCACGTCGTGCTCGAGGACGATGTCGAGGTCGGTGCCAACTCGACCATCGACCGTGCTCGCTTCAGCGAGACCCGCGTTGGCCGCGGTACCAAGATCGACAACCTCGTCATGCTCGCGCACAACGTCGTCACCGGTTCCGACTGCCTGCTCGTCTCGCAGGTCGGCGTATCGGGCAGCACCCGCCTCGGCAACCGCGTGACCCTCGCGGGACAGGTCGGCACCGTCGGCCACGTCACCATCGGCGACGACGTCGTGGTGCTCGGCAAGGGCGGCGTGACCAAGGACGTGCGCGAGCCCGGTGTCTATGCGGGCATGCCGCTCAAGCCCGCCCGGCTGTGGCGACGCGCCATGGCGCGCCTCTACGCCGGCCTCAAGTAGCCCCGCTGCCGGCGCGCGATTCCATAGCGCTCATCAGCCGCGCCCCCGGCGGAACTCGAGCACGAGGATGCCCGCGATGATCATCGCGGTGCCGAACCATTGCCCCGGGCGCAGCGCTTCGTCGAGTACGAGCATGGCGAGAAGAATGGTCGAGGGCGGCCCGATGCTGCTGACGATGGCGGCGCGCTGGGCACCGATGCGGCGGATGCTGGCGGAGAACATGAACAGCGGCAGAACGTTGGTCGCCGCCGTCATGAACACGATGAGCCCCAGCGCAGGCATCGACACGCGCAGCTCGGCCGGGTCGCCGAGCACGGCGAAGTGCCCGGCGAAGGCCAGCGCCGCGCCGCTGCTGGCGAACAGGATGAAGACCACGCTGCCCGCTTCGCGCGCGACGCGTTCGTTGGCAATGAGGAAGTAGGCGAAACCGGCGGCAGCCAGGAGCACGAATCCGGCGCCAAAGGCATTGGCTCGCCACAGCCCGGCTTCGAAGCCGCCCACCGCGAGCACGATGCCGCAATAAGTCAGTGCCACCGCGCCCATCACGCGGCGCGACGGCCAGCGGCGCAGGACGACGGCGCGCGCGATGACCACGATCACGGGATAGGAGAACAACAGCACGCGCTCGAGGCTGGCATCGATCAGCGTCAACGCGGCGAAGTCCAGCCACGCGCCGAGGTAGTAGGAAACGACGCCCGCGAGCACTGCGCCCGCCACAAGGTTCGGACGCACCGCCAGGATGCCGCGCGGACCAACCCGGTAGAGCGCCCACGCCCAGACCAGCGGCAGCGAGATCCAGGCCCGCAGGAGCAGGATCGCTTCGACCGTCACCCCTTCCCGGTAGAGCAGCTTGGCGATGATGCCCTTCATCGAGATGAGCAGCGCCCCCAGCACGACCATGAGCACGTCACGGGAATCGGGCACGGCCCACGATTTCAAGATTCACCGGCTCCGAGTGGCCGAAAGCGGAACGCTGCGGGACCGGGCCACGGCACGCCAGCAGGCCGTGGCCCGGCGCCTGTAACCGGCACTGGTGCGATTACGTGCTGAGTGCGGGCGGGAACAGGCCGGCACGCGTCACCATCGCGGGCATCGGCGCGGCGAGCGGTCCTTCGAGCCACCTCGCGGTGGCGATGACCGCATCGACGTCGATGCCGGTCGCGTAGCCCATGCGATGCAGCAGGTAGAGCACATCCTCGGTGCCGACGTTGCCAGTCGCCCCCGGCGCGAAGGGGCAGCCGCCGACCCCGCCACAGCTGGCATCGACCACGCGCACACCGGCTTCGACCGCGGCAGCGACGTTGGCGATGCCGGTATTGCGCGTATTGTGAAAATGTACCCGAAGCGGTATATCGCCGACGACCGGCGCGACCGCTTCGACCAGCCGCGTCACGTCCGACGGCACGGCCACGCCGATGGTATCGGCGAGCGCGATTTCGTCGACGCCGATCTGCGCGAGCCTGTCGGCGATCGCGACCACGCGTGCCGGCGCCACTTCACCTTCGAACGGGCAGCCGAAACTCGCCGCGATGGTCACGCCGAAGAAACGCCCGGCAGCGTGCGCGCGCCGCGCGAGGGCCTCGATGGCGTCGAGCATCTCGCTCGCGTTGCGCCCCTGGTTGCGCTGGCAGAAGGTATCGGTGGTGACGGCAGCACAGTTGATCTGCTCGATGCCGCTCGCCAGCGCGCGTTCGAGCCCCTGCTCGTTCAGCACCAGGCCGATGTAGCGCACGCCGGGAACCCGCGGCAGGCCCGCGACCACGGCGTCGGCATCGGCCATCTGCGGCACGCGCTTCGGGTTGACGAAACTCGCGACCTCGAGACGCCGTATGCCGGCGGCGACGAGACGGCCGATGAGTTCGAGCTTGGTCTCGGTATCGACCAGCGTCGGCTGGCTCTGCAGGCCGTCCCGGGGGCCGACGTCGATGATTTCCACGGTCTGTGTCATGCCAGCGGCTCTCCGCGAGTGGTAGGCGTTACGTCGGCGATTGTAACCAAAGCGCACAGGCGGCGATCTGTCACCCCGCGCAAGGACGGCGCGCCGACGGCAGCACGACGTTCGGCCTATACTAGGCCGCCTTCGAGTCCTGCGGCGAGCGAGGCGCCGGTCTGAACATGAGTGACTACGATTTCGACCTCTTCGTCATCGGCGGCGGGTCCGGCGGCGTGCGCGCCGGACGCATGGCGGCGGCACTCGGCAAGCGCGTCGCGGTCGCCGAGGAACGCTACATGGGTGGCACCTGCGTCAACGTCGGCTGCGTGCCGAAGAAGCTGTTCTCCTATGCCGCGCACTACGCCGAGGAATTCGACGATGCCGCGGGCTTCGGCTGGAACGTCGGGCCGCGTACGTTCGACTGGCCGACGCTGGTGGCGAACAAGAACAAGGAGATCGAGCGCCTCAACGGCATCTATCAGCGCCTGCTCGACAATGCCGGGGCAACGGTCTTCCACGGCCACGCCAGCCTCGTCGATGCACACACGGTCAAGGTCGGCGATGCGCAGCACACCGCCGAGCGCATCCTCGTCGCCACCGGCGGCTGGCCGTTCGTGCCGGAGTTCCCCGGCAGCGAACACGCCATCAGCTCGAACGAAGTATTCTTTCTCGAACGACTGCCCGAACGCGTGCTGGTAGTCGGCGGCGGCTACATCGCCGTCGAGTTCGCCGGGATCTTCAACGGTCTCGGCTGTACCACTACGCAAGCCTACCGCGGCCCGCTTTTCCTGCGTGGCTTCGACGACGATGCGCGGACCTTTCTCGCCGACGAGATGCGCAAGAAGGGCGTGGACCTGCGCTTCGACTGCGATGTCGCGTCGATCGAGAAGCGCGTGGACGCCTATCACGTCACGTTCCAGTCGGGCGAGACTCTCGAGTGCGATCTCGTCATGTACGCGACCGGCCGCAAGCCGCTCGTCGATGGCCTCGGCCTGGATGCGCTGGGCGTCGAGACCAACTGGGCGGGCGCCATCGTGGTCGACGACAACTACCGCACCAACGTCGACTCCATCTACGCCATCGGTGACGTTACCGACCGCGTCAACCTCACTCCCGTCGCACTCGCCGAGGGCATGGCGCTGGTGTGGCATCTCTACCGCGACCACGAGCGCCCGGTCGACTACGACTACATCCCGAGCGCGGTGTTCAGCCAGCCGAACCTCGCCACCGTCGGCTACACCGAGGCGGAAGCTGGCGAACACTTCGGTGAGCTCGTCATCTACCGTTCGACGTTCACGCCGCTCAAACACACCTTGTCCGGCAATGACGAGAAGACGCTCATGAAGCTCGTCGTCGACAAGGCCAGCGATCGCGTCGTCGGCGCCCACATGGTCGGACCGGATGCCGGCGAGACCATCCAGGGCCTGGCCATCGCGATGAAAGCCGGCGCGACCAAGGCCTTGTTCGACAGCACCATCGGCATCCATCCGACCTCTGCCGAGGAATGGGTGACGATGCGCGAGCCGGTGCGCTGACCACGGCAGCCGCGCGCCCGCGGCGGGAACCTCGCCCGCAGGGTGTGGTCCGAGAATCGGCCCCGACCGTACAGCAGGTAGGAAAAACCGCCGGTTCGCCCCCAGCGCCCCGTGGCGCCGGGCGCCGGCCAGAACAGCCGGGAGACGACTCCATGAAACCGATGTTCCGTCCATGGCGCCGCGCGGCGCTCGCCGCCGTCATCGCCCTTGCCAGCCTCGGCGCTACCGCGGCCGAGCTCGCAGTCGGCGACGCAGCGCCCGAATTCGCCCTGCAAGGCTCTGACGGCGCGGTCCACCGCCTCGCCGACTACCACGGCACGATGGTCGTGCTCGCGTGGTTTCCCAAAGCCTTCACCGGCGGCTGAACGGCCGAGTGCAAGTCGCTCCGTGAGAGCGGCGAGCAATTGCGCGCCTACGACGTTGCCTACTTCATGGCGAGCGTCGACGATGCCGAGACCAACCGCGCGTTCGCGGAAAAGAACGACGCCGACTTCCCGGTGCTGAGCGATCCCGACAAGACCACGGCCAAAGCCTACGGTGTACTCTCGATGCTCGGTTTCGCGTCGCGCGTGACCTTCTACATCGACGGCGAAGGGCGCATCGCGTACATCAATCGCGAGGTCAGCCCGGTCACGGCCGGAGCCGACATCGCGGCGCGCCTCGAGGCGCTCGGCGTGCCGCGCCGGCCGTAGGGCAAGCTTCAACGCACATCGGCGCGTCAGGGAGCGCGCCGCGGAGCCGCGCCCGGACTGCCGTGCGCCTACCAGCCGTTCCGGTGGATGAACTGGTCGAGGTCCTTGCGCGGCGCGGCCTTGAACTCGGTTCCCAGCGTATACGCGATCGGCACCAGCGCGACCTGGGTGTAGTCCTCGTACGGTATGCCGAGAACATCCGCCGCCTCCTGCTCGAACATGAGATGGATGGTCGTCCAGCAGGTACCGAGCGCGCGCTCCCGCGCAGCCAGCATGAAGCTCCACACCGCCGGCAGGATGGAACCGTAGAGACCGGCCTGCAGGGCGGCATCGGCCTGTTCATAGCGGCCATTGAGAACCGGCACCAGCAGCCAGGGCGCGCGCCCCATGTTCTCCGCGAGGTATTCCGCCGAGCGCGACGCGCGTGCCGCGACCGGCGCCATTTCGCTGTCGCCCTGGTGCAGGTTGTAGATCGAGGTCGGCGTCTCGGCGTAGACCGGCCACGCGCGGCGATAGATATCGCCCAGCGCGGCCCGCTTGTCGGCATCGTCGACGAGGACGAAATGCCAGAACTGGCCGACCGATCCGGTTGGGGACTGCACCGCGAGTTCGAGGCACTCGCGGACCAGTTCGTAGGGTACGGGGCGGTCGAAATCGAGGCGCTTGCGTACCGCGCGCGTGGTGGTCAGAACGTCGTCGACGCTGAGATTCAAACGGGTCATGGCATCTCCCCCGGGAGTCGGCGGTCGCGAGCCACTGCCGGCGCGGCAACCGCGTTCATGAAGAACGCCGATTCTGCCTCATTCGCGCCGCGGCTGCGCGCATCGTTTCGACAACCGCGCCTCAGCCGTCGTTCGGCGGCCGCCCCAGTTCGAGCAGGTAGAGCGTGGCATCGTCGTCGAGCGCGCGCGTTGCATGGGCGCGCACGCGCTCGAGAAGGCGCCCCGGCTCGGGAGCCGGGCCCATCTCCGCCAGGAACTCGACAAGGCGCCGGGTACCGAACATCGTGCCGCTCGCATCCATGGCCTCGACGACGCCGTCGGTGCACACGGCGAGATATCCCGGTTGTTCGCAAACATGCTCGACGAACGTGGCATCGAACAACAGTGCGGACTGTATGCCGAGGGGCAGGTGCATCGACGCGAACGTTGCGCGTACCTCGCCCGCCGCGCTGACGTACAGGGCACGCGGAAGGCCGCCGTTCCACACGCGCAGACGGCGCCGCGCGGCATCGAGGTGGCCGACGATGCCGGCAACGAAGTTGCCCGACGGCAATGCCGCTGCGAGCTCCGCGTTCAAAGCACGCAGCATGGCTGCGAAGTCCGTGGCAGCGCCGGACTGGCGCGCGAAGCTCTCGAGGACCAGGGGCGTCAACAGGGCCGCCCCGAGGTCATGTCCGGTCACGTCGCCAACGAGGAACGCGATGCTGCCGTCGGCCAGCGTCTGGGCACTGACGACGTCACCACCGAACAGCGTTGCCGGCACCGTCGCGTAGCATCCGGCATCGGCAATGAACGCCCGTTGTCGGATGGCGCCCAACACGCGCGCGGCTGCATCGACTTCGCGTTCGTAGCGGGCCAGGCGATCCGCGGCGCGCGCGTGCCGCGCCTGGGCGTCGACGAAGGCCATGCTCAGATCGGCGAAATCGCGCAGGCTCGCCGCGGCGACCTCGTCCAGCTGTCCGGGTCCGCGATCGGCGACGAACAACGTTCCCACGCGCTGGTTCCCCGCGCGCGCCATCGCACAACCGGCAAAATGCCGCACGCCTGCCTCGCCGGCCACCATGGGGTCGCGCGCGAAGCGCGGATCTTTGCTGGCATCGGTGACCTCGAGCTGCCCCGCGGTCAGGGTGTGCTCACACAGCCCGGGTCCGCGCGGCAACTCGCGGAGGTCCGCCGGCAGACCGTGTACGCCCTTGAAGCGGTGCCCCGCGGCGTCCACCATGACAATCGCCGCAATGGGGGCACCGCAGGCTTGGGCGGCCAACCGGGCGATGGTGTCGAGCGCCGCGATCGGCGTGCCGTCCACGCCACCAAGGTCGTGCAGTGAATCGGAACCTGACCAGGCGCCCCATGGCATCGCCCGCTCGCTCAAGGTGGCCGCTCCTGGCGCGTCGTTCGTGAAGCTGGCGATAGTAACTAATCCAAATGGGCTACAAAAAGCCCTTATAACGCTCGAATCGCTGCATCGATCAGAACGCGACGATGTCTTTCAATCCCCGAGGAGGAACCGCACGATGGCCCCAACCGCCAGCGACGTCACCCTGGTCCGCAACGCCATTCACAACCCCGCCGATCCGCGTCATTTCATGCGGGTCACCGCGCTGGAGCGGCTGGTGACAGCGCGCATCGGAGAAACGGAACTCGCGCGCAGCCGGGCGGCAAGCCAGGTCAGGGAAGCCGGCTACGACATCTACGACCCGGTCATCTACTTTCCCCGAGATGATGTCGACATGACCCGCCTGCGCCAGAACGAGCGGACCACGCACTGCCCGCTCAAGGGAAACACTGCCTACTTCGATGCGGTGGTCGGCGACGCGGTCATCGAAAACGCCGCATGGTCCTACGTCGAGGTCATCGACGCGGCCGCAATGCTGCGGGACCTGATTGCGTTCGACACCCGCCACGTCCGCGTCGTCGCGGAAAGCGCCTGAGCGCCGGCATTCACCCGGTCACGCGGGCCGCCGCGGCGAGGCGCCGCGTCAGCCAGCGAAAGCGTGCGAGCAGGAACACGCCGGCAGTACACAGCGCCGTGGCCAGGCCGATCCAGATGCCGTGGGCACCGAGCCCGCCAAGCATGCCCAACAGCCAGGCCAGGCCGAAGCCGATGCCCCAGTAGTTGAGTGCGTTGATCAACAGCGGCACGCGGGTGTCCTTCAAACCGCGCAGGGCGAACGCAACGGCCACCTGCACGCCGTCGCCGATCTGCAGGAAAGCGGCGATGCGGAACAGGGTCGTCGCCAGCAGCACAACCGCCGCGTCATCGGCATAGGTTCGCGCAATCTCCGCCGCCCACAGCCAGGTTACGCTGGCGAAACCGAGCGCCAGCACGCCACACAGCGCAACGCCGGTGTAGCCGATGCGTCGCGCCGCCGCCCAGTCGCCCCGTCCGGCCGCCTGTCCGACGCACACGGTCAGCGCCATGCCGAAGCCGAGCGGCACCATGAAGACCAGTCCCGAGTAGTTCAGTACGACCTGGTGCGCCGCCACGGCCACGGTGCCGATGGCGCCCATCAGGAGGGCAACCGTCGTGAACAGCCCGGACTGCAGAAACAGCGAGACGCCGATCGGCACACCGAGCAGCAGCAGGCGCGCCAGCGTCGGCCAGTCGGGAACCGCGGGGGCCTCGCGCAGGCCGAAGGCGCGGTAGTGCCGCGAGCCACGCGTGTACAGGGCGAGCAGCACGAACATGACCCAGAAGGCAATGCCATTGCCGAGCCCGCAGCCGACCGCACCCAGCGGCACGGCGCCGAAGTGCCCGAACATGAACGTGTAGTTGAGCGCGACGTTGATCGGCAGGATCGCGGCCATGATGACCATCATCGGCACCGTGCGGCCGACGCCTTCGCTCATCTGCTTGAGCGCGTGGTAGCAGTAGGCACCGACGACACCGAAGCTGAGCGCGTCGAGATAACCCTGTGCGAGCACGATGACGACCGCGTCGACGCCGATCCGCTCGAGCACGGGGCTGACGCCGCGCATGGCGATGACGATAGGCGCCGACACCAGCAAGGCGAGCCAGATCCCCTGCACGGTATCGCGCCCGATCGCCTCGTGCCGACCACCACCGTAGTGTTGTGCGACGGTCGGGCCCAGCGCCATGACGGTACCGAGGCCGAGCAGGTAGAGCGCGATCCACACCCCAGATCCGATCGCGACAGCGGCGAGCTGGGTCGCGCCGAGGGTCGCGGCCATCAGGGTATCGGCGACAGCGACGCCGATACTGCACAGGTTGGTCAGGATCAGTGGCGCGCCGATCGCGGCGATCGCGCGCAGATCCTGTCGGCACAGGCTCGCTCTGGACATGCGGCTGGGCTTGGCCGGTGGCGCTGGCGGCGCGGCTGCCGCGACGCCGACCTCAGGCCGCGCTGTCGATGGCCGGTACGGCCGCCAGCAGGCGCTGCGTGTATTCGTGCGCCGGCGCGTGTAACACCTGCTCGACCTCGCCATACTCGACCAGCTCGCCGCGGTACATCACCGCGACGCGATGCGCGAGGTAGGCGACCACGCCGATGTTGTGGGTGACGAACAGGTAGGTCAGGCCGAGGCGTTCCTGCAGGTCGCGCAGCAGCTCGAGTATCTGTGCCTGCACCGAGACGTCGAGCGCGCTGGTCGGCTCGTCGCAGACAATGAGGCGTGGCTCCACGGCGAGGGCCCGGGCGATGCAGATGCGCTGACGCTGGCCACCGGAGAATTCGTGCGGGTAGCGCTGCGCATGCGCCGCCTCGAGGCCGACCTGCCCGAGCAGTTCGGCGACGCGCGCGTCGCGCGCGGCGCGGCTGCCGCCGATGCCCTGGGCGATCATGCCCTCTTTGATGATGTCACCGACCATCATGCGCGGGTTCATCGACGAATACGGATCCTGGAATACGATCTGCAGCTCGGCGCGGTAGCGACGCAAAGTCGCGGCATCCAGCGAGCCGAGTTCCACGCCCTTGTAACGGACCGCGCCGGCATGAACGTCGAGTAACTGCAGAATACCCTTGCCCATCGTCGTCTTGCCCGACCCGGATTCTCCGACCACTGCCAGCGTGCGTCCCGCCTCGATGTCGAGGCTGATACCGTCGACGGCCTTGACGTGGCCGACGGTACGCTTGAACACGCCTTTCTTGATCGGGAACCAGACTTTCAGGTCGCGCACTGACAACATCACTTCGCCGCTGCCGGGCTGTGGCGCGTGTCCCTCGCGCACGCGCTTCTCCCAGCTCGGCAGTGCCGCGAAAAGCTCGCGCGAATAGGGATGCTTCGGCGCGCGGTAGAAGTCCTCGCGCGTACCGGTCTCGACCACCTTGCCCTGCTTCATGACAATGAGGCGATCGGCAATCTGGTGGGCCACCGCAAGGTCGTGGGTGATGAACAGGATGCCCATGTCGCGCTCGCGCTGGATACGCCGGATGAGGTCGAGCACCTGGGCCTGGATCGTGACGTCGAGGGCGGTCGTCGGTTCGTCGGCAATCAGGAGCCTGGGATCGGCGGCGAGAGCGATGGCAATCATCACGCGCTGTTTCATGCCACCGGAGAACTGGTGGGGGTATTCCCTCGAGCGGCGCGCGGCGTCCTCGATACCGACCGCTTCGAGCAGTTCGATGATGCGTCGTTCGAGCGCGGCGCCGCGCAGCCGCTTGTGGCGCACCAGCGTCTCGCCGATCTGTGCACCGATCGTCATCACCGGATTGAGCGAGGACTGCGGCTCCTGGAAGACCATGCCGATGGCGGCGCCACGGATGTCTCGCATGCGCGCTTCCGGCAGGCGGAACAGGTCCTCGCCAGCGAGCCTCACCGTACCGCCCGCGATACGCGCGACCGGCGGCAACAGGCGCGCGCAGGCCAGCGCCGAGATGGACTTGCCGGAACCGGACTCGCCAACCAGCACCACGGTCTCGCCCGCGGCGACATCGAAGCTGACGCCGTCCACGGCCTTGATGAGCTTCGAGTCGCTGCCGAAGTGCACCGCCAGGTCGCGCACCTCGAGCAGCGTCGCCCCTCGTGTCGCGCCGCTCACGATGCACTCTCCAATAACTGCCAGCCGTCGTCAGGCGCGAAACGCTCACCGTAGCGTCCCTCGAGCTGGCGCAAGCGGCCGAGCGTTTCAGGCACCCCGCGATCGCGCGCGTAGTTGAGCGGGCCGCCACGGAACGGCGCGAAGCCGGTCGCGAAGACCATGCCGACGTCGACGAGGTCGGCATCGGCGACGATACCTTCGCGCAGGCAGGCGACCGCCTCGTTGAGCAGCCGCAGCAGCATGCGGTCGCGGATGTCGGCCGGTGCCAGCGGACTGTCGCCGCCTTTGCGGCGCACCGGCTTGCCTTTCGCATACGTGTAGAAGCCCGCCCCAGTCTTGTGACCGAGACGACGCTGCTCGACGTGACGGCGCAGCACTGCCGGTACCTCGCCGCCGAAGGCGCCGGCGAGGATCTGGCCAACATGCAAGCAGATGTCCAGGCCCACGGTGTCGGCCATCTCGAGCGGCCCCATGGCCATACCGAACTGGCGCGCGGCGCCGTCGATGGCATCGATCGGCACGCCTTCGTCCAGCATCACCATCGCTTCCTGCAGGTAGGGCGACAGCACGCGATTGACCAGAAAGCCCGGCGCGCTCGCGGTCGGCAGCGGCAGGCGATCGATGGCGGTGACGAAAGCGAGTGCGCGCGTGGTCGCTGCCGCCGCGGTGGTTTCGTCGCCGATCACTTCGACGATCTGCATGCGTGCAACGGGATTGAAGAAGTGCACACCGACCAGGCGTGACGGATCTTCGAGCGCACCGGCGATATCAGCGAGCTGGATACTCGACGTGTTGGTCGCGAGCAGCGCGTCCGGGCGTGCGCGCGCTTCGAGGTCGCGAAACAGCGCGCGCTTGGCCTCGACGTCCTCGACGATCGCCTCGATGATGACGTCGGCGCGCGCGATACCGTTGCCGGCGAGGTCCATCACGAGGCGGTCGCCGACCGCGAGCCGCGCGGCGCGGTCGCGCACGCGCTTGTCGAACAGTTTCGCGGCGCGCTTGAACGCCCCGCCCATGTACTCGGGCGCACGGTCCTGCAGCGTCACCTGCATACCGCGCAGCGCGCACCACGCTGCTATGTCACCGCCCATGGTGCCCGCACCGACCACGTGAACGCGCCGCGGCGCGGCGCTGTCACCACGCCCGAGCCCCTTGAGGCGCTCCTGCAGCTTGAACAGCCTGACCAGGTTGCGGCTGGTCGGCGTGGTCAGCAGGGTCGCGATGGAGCGCGCCTCGGCACGCAGCATCGCCCGTTCGTCGCCGCCGTGTTCGCGCCACAGGTCGATCAGCGCGTAAGGCGCGGGGTAGTGCTGCTTGCTCGCACGCTTGCCGACCTCGCGACGCATGGCGAACGCGACCAGTGGGCGCACGAGGCGCTGCGAGGTGACTCGCGCCTGCCAGCCGGCCTCGCGCGACGGTCGCCAGTCGCAGGCGAAGTGGCGCGCGGCGGCATCGAGGTGCCGCGTCGGCACGGCGCGATCGACGAGGCCGAGACGCTGCGCCCGGCGCGCATCGATGGTACGGCCGGTAAGCATGAGGTCGAGCGCGGCGAGCGCGCCACAGTAACGTACGGCGCGCACGGTACCACCGAACCCCGGGTGGATGCCGAGGAGGATCTCGGGAAAACCGAGCCGCGTGCCGTCATCGGCAGCGGCGACAACGTGGCGACAAGCCAGCGCGAGTTCCAGGCCGCCGCCGAGGCAGAAACCGTGTACGCGGGCGACCGTCGGCATGTCGAGCCGCTCGAGGCGCTCGAACAGCGCGTGCACCGTCGTCACCTGGCGCGCCGTCTCGTCCGCATCCCGCATGTGATCGAACTCGCGGATGTCCGCCCCGGCGGCGAAGCCGCTCGCCTTGGCCGAGGTCACCACCAGCCCGCGCCCGGCGTTCGCGGCGACGCCCTCGAGCGCCCGCCCGAGCTCCTCGAGCACCGCCGAGGACAAGGTGTTGGTCGTGCTGTCGACGCAGTCCAGGGTCAGCCAGAGCAGACCTTCGCCGTCGCGCTCGAGACGCCAGTTGTGCACATCCGCCAGCGCGACCGGTTCTCGCTGTTCGCTTGCCGTCATCTCGGTCTCCGCGTTCATGAGCGTTCGAGCAGCATCGCGCCGCCCTGCCCGCCGCCGATGCAGATCGCCGCGACGCCGCGCCTGGCATCGCGCTGCTTGAGCACTTCGAGCAGGTGCAGCACGATGCGCGCGCCACTCGAGCCGACCGGGTGGCCGAGCGCGATGGCACCGCCGTCGACGTTGAGACGTTCCTGGTCGATTTCGCCCATCGCGCTGCGCAGGCGGAGCTCCTCGCGGCAATAGTCCGGATCGGCGAACGCACGCAGGCAAGCCAGCACCTGCCCGGCAAAGGCCTCGTTGATCTCCCAGTAGTCGATCTTGTCGAGGCCGAGACGTTTGCGCTTGAGCAGCGGCACCGCGGCATGCACCGGACCGAAGCCCATCTGGCGCGGGTCGAGTCCGGCCCACTGGGTATCGACCAGGCGCCCCAGTACCGGCAGGTCGTGCGCCTTGACCGCGTCTTCGCTGGCCAGCAACAACCACGCCGCACCGTCGGTGATCTGCGAACTGTTACCCGGCGTCACGTTGCCGAACTCGCGATCGAAGAAAGGCTTGAGCCGCGCCAAGCGGGCCTCGCTCGAGTCCGGGCGCACGCCGTCGTCGTGATCGTGCACCTCGCCGCGGGCATCGATGAGCGGCACCACTTCGCCGAGACGCCCCTCGGCCTGCGCCGCGGCGAGGCGCTGGTGGCTGCGCACCGCGTAAGCGTCCATCTCGGCGCGCGTGATGCCATAACGACGGCTGATGATCTCCGCCGTCTGCCCCATCGACAGGCCGACTACCGGATCGGTGAGCCCGAGCAACAGCGCGATGACCGGCTTGAAATGCGCCGGCCGCAGGCGTGCGAGCAGCCGCGCGCGCTCACCGAATGCGCGCGCGCCCGCCCACTCGGCGAGCCAGCGTGTCATGTCGGCGCCGAGCAACACCGGCGCGTGGCTCATCGCTTCGCTGCCACCGGCCAGCACCAGTTCCGAGCGCCCGCCGGCGATCGCCTGCGCCGCACAGTCGATGGCTTGCATGCCCGTCGCACAGTTGCGCTGCACGGTCCATGCCGGCACGCGGTCGCCGCAGCCGAGCCGCAGCGAGACCACCCGCGCGATGTTGGCCTCCTCGGGCCCCGGCATGATGCAGCCGAGGATGACTTCGTCGAGGGCGTCCGGCGCGAAGGGCTGGCGCGCCAGCAGAGCCTGCCCGGCATGCACGGCGAGGTCCGACGGCCGGAACGGCCCCGGCCCCGTGCGCGCCTTGAGGAACGGCGTGCGGGCGCCGTCGACGATGTACACCGGGCGAGCCGTCATGCGGCCGGCGGTGGTTCGGTTCGAGCTCGTTGCCATCGATGCAGCTCCGTTTGCAGCACGCGACCGGCGGTCGCGACCGCGGCTTCAGCGCACCTCGCGCAGGCGCGGGTCGAATGCGTCACGCACGGCGTCCGCGAACACGTTGGCGGCCAGCACCAGCGTGAACATGAACACGAAAGCCGCCAGCAGCGACCACCATACCACCGGCTCGCGCGCTAGTTCCAACCGGGCGCTGTTGATCATGTTGCCCCACGATTCCATGCTCGGATCGACCCCGATGTCGATATAGGTGAGCGCCGCCTCGGCCAGCACCAGGCCGCTGAAGTCGAGCACGATGGAGATCATCACGATATGCATGATATTGGGGATGATGTGGCGCACGATGATGACCCGGTGAGGCACGCCGAAGGCACGTGCAGCGCTGATGAAATCGACCTCGCGCAGCTTCAGCGCCTCGCCGCGCAGGTAGCGGCACAGGCCCGTCCAGGTGGTCACGCCGAGGATCATGCACAGTGCGAGCAGGCGCAGGTCGGCGCGCGCCGCGAGGCTCGTATAGCTGGCCTCGTTGCGCGCCATGTAGACCTCGAGCATCAGCGCGGCGGCCGCGCTCAGCGGCCCCCCCGGGATTGAAGACAGCGTGGTGTAGAGGTACTGGATGACGTCGTCGACCCAGCCGCGAAAATAACCCGCGGCGATGCCGAGTGCGATCGCGAATGGCAGCATGACGAGCGTCGTCAGCGTGCCGATGAGCAGACCGGTACGCACGCTCTTCAGCGCCTGGTAGAGCACATCGTTGCCGGTCTTGTCGGTGCCGAGCACGTGGTAGTAAGGCGCGACCGTGATGCAGGCCCCGACCAATGCCAGGAGCAGGGCCGCGGTGAGCAGAACGACCCGCCAGGGTACGCGGGTACGCCCCGCGAACACCGCTGCCAGCATGGCGTGCCACGCCCGGCCCTCGCGCCGCGCGAGCACGGCGACCAGCGCCGCGACCAGCGCCGCCCAGACGAGCCCAGCACCCGCGAGCCCCTGCGCCGCCCGTGCGGCGAGGTCGGCGCCCCGCTCGGACGGGTC
>JAPOKK010000344.1 GCA_029977665.1 Pseudomonadota bacterium
AACGATGAACCACAGGCTGTTGATACTCTCGCCGCGCCGGATCGCGATGCCACCGACCGCCGCCGCGCCGAGCACGGCGACCGCGATCCAGGCCAGCGTGGCGCCTCCGCGGCGCCCTTGCCCCGTGGCCGATTCCTTCTCCTGCATGATTCCTCCCCGCGAGTGACGCCGTCGCACGCGGCACGGCGCATCTATTGTGTGACGATCAACCCATCGACCGCGGTCTCGCGGCCGCACGTGGCCAGCGGCATGCTACCGCGTCTCGACGCCGCCCCCGTCGCTGGCGCGGGCCATCGCGACCAGTGTCGCGCGCACGGCCCGCAGGTCGGCGACGGGATCCGGAAAGCCGATACGCACGATACGTGCGCCGAGACGGATGCTGATGCCCTCGCCGTCACAGCCGACGAGCCGGGGCGTCACGCCTTCGGCGACGGCGATTCCGGCCTGCGCGCAATAATGGCGCACGGCATCGGCGTGATCGGCATTCATGTGCTCGACAATGCCGCGTTCCGCCGCGCCGTCGAAGGGATTGGCACACAGCACCCGGTCGGGCTCGAACCAGTGAATCTCGCCGAAGCCGCCGATGTAGCGCAGGCGCCGCGGCCGGATGACGTGGAACGCGAAGTCGTGCATGCGATCGTAGGTTTCGGCCTCCGGGAAGAAGCGCAGGTAGCGCGCCGCCGCGTCGTCGTGCGCGGTGCCCGGCGCGAGGCGCTCGACATCGCCGAGATAAGTCAGCCGTGCCGACGCCTGCAGGTCCGGTTCATCACGGTCGAAAACGGTGAGCGAAGCACGCGCATCGGCGCGCACGTTACGCGTGTGCTGGGCGATCGAGGCGATCAGGATGACCGGGTGGCCGGCTTCATTCAGGCAATACGGCACGACCGAACCGAACGGATAACCGGCCAGGTCGACCGACAGCGTAGCGAGGACCCCGTCGTAACAGCTCGTGAGCAATTGGCGGGCGGCGGCGTTAGCAGGAGTCCGGGACATCAATGGGCGCTCGGTGAGGGGTTGGAGGGGTTGGCGGGCGCGGACACGACGGCGCTGGCCGCCGGTCGAAAGCGTAAGTGCACGGTCCTCGGCTATGATAACGGCAGCGAGTGCCCTGCGCGCCCGGCCCGGCGCAAGCGCCGGTCGCCAGTGCAGAATACCTGCGCCCGCGCGACGGCCGGGCATGCCCGGAGGCCCAGTAAGCTGCTGTCGCTCAGTATGGTTCGCGGAGGCGGACTATCTTTAGAAGGCAGGCGCGGCGCCACGGGCGGCGTGGCCAATGCCGGTACCAAACGTCCACCCAGGAGTGGTTGCATGAGACGGAACGGTTCGCCAATCGTCACGCCCGGACACGCCGACGCGTCCAGGCCCAGGTCTTACGTGCTCGCCCTCGTCGTGGCCGCCTTCATGTTCCACGCCGCGCGCGTCCCGGCGCTCGACTGCGCGGCGGTTCCGGATGAAGAAGCTCGGCGCTGCTGCGTACGGAGCCTGCCCGAAGCGAGCATGACGCAAACACTGCGCGTCACCCTGGCCGACACACAGGGAACACTGCGCGAGATCGCCGGCGACCTCGCCTGGAAGCGCCTCGAAGATGGCCGTGTGGGCGTGCGCATCGACGTCACCGAACCAGCAGCGGATGCCGGCAAGAGCGCACTGCTGATCCAACGCATCGACGAGGACGACCTGCGCGCCGGTTCGCGCGCCTACGTCTACGATCCCGGCCAGCGGCGCGACCGCCTGATCAGCGTCGACGTGCTGTCAGGAGAGTTGCTGGGACTGGGAATCAGCTACGAAGACTTTGCCGTCATTTTCGGTGCACGCAACGATCTCGACTTCAAGCGCCTTCCCGACGAGGCACTGGACGGTCGGCAGGTCATCGTCGTCGAGGCGACGCCTCGCGATGCCGACGCGGCCTTCGATGCCGGCATGGAGTATTCGCGCATCGTCGCGCGTTTCGACAGCGAGCGCTGCGTTGCGCTCGATACCCGTTTTTATGAGCAGGGTAGCGAACCGCGCAAGTTGCTGCGCGCCGACCCGGCCGAGATCCGCGAACACGACGGACGCTGGGTTCCTCATCGTCTCATCCTGGAAGAGGTGGGTAGCGACGCGCGAACGACCATCGGCGTCGAGGCGCTGGAATTCGATCCGGAACTGCACGACGTGCTGTTCAACCGGTCGTCATTGAAACGCGGCCGTTAACGAGCGCGCGCTGGTTGTGCGTGCCCGCGCCATCACGCTCGCCCTGCGCCACCCGGCGCTGCTCCTCGTTGCGGCCGCACTGCTCACCACGCTCAGCCTGGTTCGGCTGATTGACCCTGCCAGCGGAGAACTGCGGCTAGGCATCGATAGCACGCTCTCGGGGCTGCTACCGCGGACGGGCGCGGCCCTCGACACCTACGCCGAGACGGCGCAGCGTTTCGGTGGTGACGACGTCGTGTATGTCGCCTGGCTGTCAGACGAACTGTTCAGCCGTGACGTGCTGCAGCGCCTCAAGCGGCTCGCGCGCGACTTGTCGCGTATCGAAGGCGTGCGCGCGGTCGACAGCCTCGCCGGCGCGACTCGTGTGCGCGTGGACGACGATCTCGTCGAGGTCACCCGTCTGCTCGCAGGTCTTCCGCGCACGCAGGAAGGACTTGCCAAGCTTGCCGCGGACGCGCGTGCCGACCCGCTGCACGGTCCCCAACTCCTGACGCCGGACGGTAACGGCACGCTGCTGGTCGTGCGCCTGGCAGAAGCCCTGGACGCCGCCGGCCTCGCGCGGACGCTTGAGGCCATCGGCGTCGCGTCCGAAACGCGTGCCAGCGGCGCCCCGGTTCGTGCGCTCGTCACCGGCCCGGTCGTCGCCCGCCTCGCCCTCGGAGGCGCACTGTTCGAGGACGTACGGCGGGCATTACCGCTGGCCGTGCTGGTCACTGCCCTGATTGCCGCAATGACCCTGCGCAGCGTACGCGGCGTTCTCCTGCCCCTCGCCGCTACCGGCAGCGCACTCGCCGTGACGCTCGCGGTGTTCGCGGCGCGCGGCCATGCGTTCAATTTCGTCACTGTCATCGTTCCGCCGGTCATATTCGTCGTCGGCTTCGCGCTGGCCGTGCATGTCATCAATGCTTTCGACACCGCCTTCCGCGTCGCCGGCAAGAAGCACGATGCGCTCGCTGAGACGATGCGCGAACTGTGGCAGCCCCTGTCCCTCACCGCCTTCACGACCGCAATCGGTTTCGCCTCCCTGGCAACCAGCAACATCGATTCCATCCGCGTCTTCGGGCTCTATACCGCGCTCGGGACCATGGCGGCATGGCTGGCGGCGCTGTTCCTGATCCCGGCCGCTCTCGCGCTGTGGCCGGCACGCGTCCTCGAGCGGTCGGGCACCAGCCCGCTCACCGCGCTCGGACCCGCGCTCGCGCGCTTCGACGCGCGGCATCGCCGCGTCATCCTGGCCGGCGCCGCGCTGCTCGCCCTGGCCTCCATCGCGCTGGCGACGCGCATCGAGGTGAGCACCGACTATCTCGCGAATTTCAGCGCCTCGAGCAGCGTGCGTCAGGATTACGAAGCCGTGCGCGAAGCGTTCGGTGGCGCCAACCCGTTGCAGGTCGTCGTAACTAGCGAGCTGCCGCAAGCGTTCGCCGATCCCATTCATCTTGCGGCCATCGAAAC
>JAPOKK010000064.1 GCA_029977665.1 Pseudomonadota bacterium
ACGGGTACCTATGTCCTGCTGTTCGCCTGCCGCGAGGCGGCGTGTCCCGATGTCGGTCGGCTGGGGCGCATCGCGCTCGAACCCGGATATTACCTGTACGTCGGCAGCGCGTTCGGTCCCGGCGGCGTGCGCGCGCGCGTCGCCCGCCACCTGCGGCGCGACAAGCGCCGTCACTGGCACCTCGATTACCTGCGCGAAACCCTGGAAGCGCTCGAGGCCTGGTATACGCTCGACCCCGTGCGGCGCGAGCACGAGTTCGCCGCGGCGCTTGCTTCCTGGTCCGGCTTCGACGGCGTACGCGGTTTCGGCAGCAGCGATTGTGCGTGTCCTTCGCACTTGTTCGCGGTACGGCGGCGGCCGCGGGCGAGCCGGCTGGCGCGCAGTACGGGCGTGGCTCTCACGGTATGGCCTTGCACGATGCGGTGAGGGGCTCAGCGGGACCGCGTGGCATCGGGCGTAAGCGTCAGGACACGCGCTGATCGTGCCGTCGCCGGCGACGCGTCGGGATGGATGTGGGGCCGGGAAAGTAGGGCCGGGGAAGTGGGACGAGGGAGATGAGGCAGGAGGGACGGCGGCGCGTCGGTGGTCAGCGCGGTCGCGTCGGGTGTGTAGCGACATCGCGCCCGCAGGACGCGGGCGGGACGCGGATCCGCGTGCGCGGCGCGCCGGAGGCGCGCCGCGCACGGGACCGTCAGGTGCTTACCAGCGGGAGCCGCCGCGCGGGCCGCCCGAAGGACGCTCGCCGCGCGGACGCGCCTGGTTCACCTTGATGTTGCGGCCGCCCATTGCCGAGTCGTTGAGCGCCTTGATAGCTGCGTCAGCGGCACTGTTCTCGGACATTTCGACGAAGGCGAAACCCTTCGACTGACCGGAGAACTTATCCGTGATCACGTTGACGCTGGCGACCTCGCCGTAAGTACCGAAGGCGCTGCGAAGCTGGTCTTCGGTGACGCTGTACGGCAGGTTGCCGACATAGAGATTCATCATCATGCATTCCTCAAAACGTGTGTCGATCGTCTGTTGCGCCACTGCCGTGTCGACACACAGCCAGGCAGGGACGTGTTGCCAGTGGACTGGCAATGGGAAAACGGTGCGGGCGCGGTCTCAGCGGACGTTGTCCGAGGCCTGCCGCGGGCGTCGGCGCGGGCGGCGTTTGCGCGCGCGTGCCGGGGCCTCGCCCTGCGGTTGGGCATTGTTGCGATGGCGGCCGGCGCCGTGCCGCGCGTTGCCGCTCTCGCCGGCGTCGCGGCCACTTGCAGGCGTGGCTGCCGGCAGCTTGCGCGGGGTGAATGCGGGCAGCGGCACGACCTCGATGTCGCGCTTTAGCAGGCGCTGGATATCCTTGAGGAAACCCTGCTCCTCGCGGTCGACCAGCGATACGGCAAGGCCCGATTCACCCGCGCGGCCGGTGCGGCCGATGCGGTGGACGTAGTCCTCGGGCACGTTCGGCAACTCGTAGTTGACGACGTGCGGCAGGCGCTCGATGTCGAGACCGCGCGCGGCGATGTCGGTGGCGACGAGCACGCGCACGCTGCCGTCCTTGAAGCCGGCCAGTGCACGCGTGCGCGCACCCTGGCTCTTGTTGCCGTGAATGGCCGCGGCTTCGATGCCGGCGCGCTGGA
Source organism: Pseudomonadota bacterium (assembly GCA_029977665.1). GTDB lineage: Bacteria > Pseudomonadota > Gammaproteobacteria > JACKNG01. Next base: position 1,623 of record JAPOKK010000064.1, read on the forward strand.
GCTGTTCGCTGAGGCGGTTCGCGCCGTGCTTGGTGCGCGTGAATACCAGCACCTGGAACCACTGGCCGTCCTCGATCAGATGGATCAGGAGGTCCCGCTTGCCGGCCTTGTCGACGCGGTAGACCTGCTGCGCGACGGTCTCGGCGGCGCTGTTGCGCCGCGCGACTTCGATCAGCGCCGGGTTGTTGAGCAGGCCGTCGGCGAGACGCTTGATGTCCGCCGAGTAGGTGGCCGAGAACAGCAGGTTCTGGCGCTCTTTCGGCAGCAGGGCGAGAACCTTGCGGATATCGTGGATGAAGCCCATGTCGAGCATGCGGTCGGCCTCGTCGAGGACGAGGATCTCGATCGCCGAGAGGTCCACCGTGCCCTGACCCGCATGGTCGAGCAGGCGGCCGGGGGTGGCGACGAGTACGTCGACGCCACGGCGCAGCGTCTGGCGCTGCGGTTCGAAACCGACGCCGCCGAAGATGACCGTGGTGCGCAGGCGGCTGTGCTCGCCATAGGCGAGGAAGCTCTCGGCGACCTGGGCGGCGAGCTCGCGGGTCGGCGTGAGGACCAGCGCGCGCGGCTGCAGGCGGCTCTTACCGCGCCGCGGGCGCGCTTCGAGCAACTGCAGCATCGGCAGTGCGAAAGCGGCGGTCTTGCCGGTGCCGGTCTGTGCGCCGGCGAGGACATCACGGCCCTCGAGAATGGTTGGAATAGCCTGGGACTGGATCGAAGTCGGACTGGTGTAGCCCTGCGCGGCGATGGCGCGCAGGAGATCGGCCGTGAGGCCGAGACTGGCAAAAGGCATAGAAGCTCCGGGTCGGGCCTCCCCCGGGCTGGGCGCGGGGCCGGTCAAGGCAGAGCGTAAAAGGTGGAAAAGCGAGGAGAGTCTAACCGGAAGGGAGACGGCCGCGACGCCAGAGTAACGACCGGATGGTACTTAGGCGTGGTCGCAGTATAGACACAAGCGTTGCGGAAAGATAGCGGCGTGACAAACCGCGGGACGCGGTCGCCCGCACGGCGCTGTGCCATAATCGGCCGCCGCGCGTTGTCGATACGCCGAATACACCCGACCGAGATCGCGCCACCGTGTCGAACCGCCTCGTGCCAGCATCACCAACCCCTTCTCCTGGCGCATCGGGCCGCGCGCGGGACGGCACACTGCCTGCCACCCGGCCGCTGTTCGCGCTCATCTGGCGCGCCTACGCGCGCGCCGCGCTGCTACCGCTGTTGTGCGTCGAGGTGCTGCTGGTCCTGGTCTACCTGTGGACCAACGCGGCAATCCGTGATGCCAATGTCGCTTCGCTGCACGACATCGCCGACCGCGACCTCGATGCCATCACGATGCGCGAAGCGCAGACCATCGAGCGGCGCCTGCAGGGCGTGGCCCAGTTGACCCGCGTATTGCAGGCGGCGGCACGCGACGCCACGCTCGAGCCCGAGCCGGTGCCGCCGGCGGAAGCCGCGCGCTATGCCATGGCACCGACCGGGGTCTATCACACGACCTATGCCGACGGCGGCGCGGCGGCGTTCTTCAGCGCGATCACCGAGGTGGGGCCGGCTCAGCGCACCAAGCTGCAGCAGCTCGCGGCGATCGACCCCGTGCTGCGCTATGTACACGATGCCGACCCACTGGTCGTCCAGACCTACTACAACACCCACGACTCGGCGAACCGGATCTATCCGTATTTCGACACGCTGGCACGCTACGACACCTACCTCGACATTCCGAGCTACAACTTCTACTACGCCGCCGACGCTGCGCATAATCCCGGCCGCGGGGTTGCCTGGACCGATGCCTACGTCGACCCGGCCGGCCGTGGCTGGATGATCTCGGCCGTCGCACCCGTCTATCGCGGCGACTTCCTCGAAGGCGTGGTCGGCGTCGACATCACGCTCTCGACGCTGGTCGCCCAGGTGCTCGATCTCGAACTGCCGTGGGATGGTTACGGCATGCTCATCGATCGGAGCGGCACGATTCTCGCGATGCCGAGCGCCGCCGAGCGCGATCTCGGCGTGCGCGAGCTGGCCGGGTACGACTACGCCGAGGCGGTCCGGCAGGAGGCGCGCAAGCCGGCCGAGTTCCATCTCGCGCAGCACCTGCCGGAACTCGCGCAGGCCATCAGCGAGCATGAACACGGCACGCAGCACGTCCACGTCGACGGCGGGCGCATCGCGATCTGGCGCCATATCGCGGGCAGCGACTGGACGCTGCTGACCATGGTCGACGAAGCGCGCGTCTACCAGGAAGTACTCGCCCTCGAAGCCCACTACGACGCGGTCGGCTATCGTCTGATCGCGCTGATGGTGCTGTTCTACGTGCTCTTCTTCAGCTTTCTCTACTACCGCGCACGGCGCATGGCGCGTGACATCGCCGAGCCGCTGGAACGGTTCGACGCGCTGGCTCACTCGATCGGCAGCGGCGCCTACCTGCAGGCCGCGCCGCACTCGGGTATTCGCGAGCTGGACGATTCGGCGGCGGCGCTGGCCGACATGGGACGACGGCTGGGAGACGCGGTCGAGCGGCTCTCCGAGGCGAAGCGCCAGGCCGACGAGGCCAACGAAGCGAAGTCGCGTTTCCTGTCACAGATGAGCCACGAGCTGCGCACGCCGTTGAACGCGATTTGCGGTTTCGCCCAGCTGCTCGACATGTCACGCGGCCGCATTGCCCCCGAGCTGCACGAATGTATCGACGACATTCGCGAGAGCGGTCGTCACCTGCTCGACCTGATCAACCAGATTCTCGACCTGTCGGTGATCGAGTCGGGGCGCTTGCACCTCGTGCCCGAGGCGCTCGACCTGGCGCCCCTCATCCGGCGCACCGCGGCGTCGCTGGAGCCGCTGATGGCGCCGCGCGATCTGAGTATCGAGCTCGACCTTGCCGCGGCGGCATGCGGGTCGGTCCGCGCCGACGCGGTGCGGACCCGCCAGGTGCTGCTCAATTTGTTGTCGAATGCGGTCAAGTACAACCGCGACGGTGGCCGCATCCGCGTGCACGCGGGGCCGGGCGCGCAACCCGGCTGCCTGCGCGTGAGCATCTGCGATGACGGTCCCGGCGTGCCCGCCGCCGCCCGCGAGTGGATCTTCGAATCCTTCCATCGTCTCGACGACAACCGCGGGGTGGAAGGCGCCGGCATCGGTCTCGCCATCTGCCGTTCGCTGGTCGAAGCGATGGGCGGGCGCATCGGCGTCTCCGCCGCCGAGGGCGGCGGTGCCTGTTTCTGGTTCGAGTTGCCGCTGGCGACGGCGTACGTGGCAGGCGCCGAGGGCAGTACGGCACCGGCCTGACGCAGCCGCGGAAGCCAGCGCCGCGCGGGACCTTCGTACGGGCTGGCGAGACGGGGCGGCGGACCGTGCGGCGCTGCTCCCGGGAGCCTCAGACGCCTCGGCGGCCGCTCGCCGCGCCGTCCGGGTGCAGGCTGTCGTGGGCGCTGGTGCGTGTCATCATGCGCGCGAACCAGGCGTTGACGTTGAGCAGGCCGCTGTCGATCGACTGCCCGACGCCTTCGCCGAAATCGAGCGCGCAGTAGAGGATGATGTCGGCCAGCGTGAAGCGTTCGCCGCAGATCCAGCTGCGCCGTCCTATCAGGCCGTCGAGCCAGGCGAGCTTCTCCTGCACGATGCTGGCGAGGCCCGGGGCGGCCTCGGGCAGGCAGTGCATGCGGTCGCGAAAAATCTCGAGGCCGACCGAGTAGCGGAACGCGTTGTACAGGTTCTCGGTGATGTTGAGCTCGATGCGCCGCTGCCACATGCGGTGCTCGGCCTTCTCCAGCGGCGTCGCGCCGATCAGCGGCGGCGTCGGATGGATGTCCTCGAGGTATTCGCAGATCGCGACGGTCTCTGCGATGCAGCTGCCGTCATCGAGGACCAGGCTAGGCAGCTGGCCGCCGGGGTTGCGTTCGGTGTAAGGCGCGCGGCGATTCTCCGCGCCGAGAATGTCGACTTCCTCGAACGGGATCGTAAGACCCTTCTCGAGCAGGAACATGCGCACGATGCGCGGGTTGGGACCGAGCGAGTTGAGCAGTTTCATGAGCACCCCGGGGCTGTGACGGTGCGGCGATTCTAGCGCGCCGCGCCGGTCGCCGATTGCGCCGCGGCGCGCCGCTTCCGTTCAGCCGAGTTCGGCGACGAGCGCCCGGGCGCGCCGGAACATCGGCATCACGCTGCGCCCGTTGTGTTCCCAGATCGGATCGTGACGCTGCCCCTTGCGGTGCAGCTTGACGTTGAGGCACGCAATGCAGGCGAGGCGGTAGTTCGCGAGCGCCTGGTACCACGGGATCAGGGCATCGTCGCAGCCGGTCGCGCTGGTGTAGATGTCGACGATGCGCGTGCTGCCGATCGGATGCACCGGCATCCAGCCGGGCGTCCAGATCGACGAGTCGGCGACCATCAGCAGCCAGCCGACGTCGAGCAGTTGCGCCCCGATGCCGGACAGTTCCCAGTCGATCACCCCGCACAGCGCGCCGTCGTCGTAGAGGCAGTTGCCGGGCTGGTAGTCACCGTGGAACAGCCCGACCGGCGTGCCGTCGGGCAGGCTGTCGAGCAGGGCCTGCTCGGTCGCGGTCGCGGCGGTGACCCAGTCGGGCTCCGGAGCCTGTGCGTAGATGCGCTCCCAGCGCGTGATCTCGTGCGCGAGCGAAGCCGGTTCCTCCCAGTGCGGCAGGTGGCGGCGCCAGTCGAAGGCATGCAGGCGCGCGAGCGTCTCGACAGCCTGCTCCCAGTAGCGCTCGCACACCGCGCGCTCGCGCGGTACGCCGGGCGCCGGGTCCCACACGAAGAAGGTGTGGCCGGGCAGGCGTTCCATGACGATGAACGGCAGGCCGAACCAGGCGTTGGACTCGTCCTCGCGTGCCCAGGGCACCGCGGGCACCGGCAGCCCGTCGGCCTTCAGTGCGCGCAGCAACGGGGCCTGGCGGTAGACGTCGGTGTTGCCGCGGCGGCGGACGCCGCGCGGCGGCAGCTTGATCACGTAGGACTTGCGTGCACCGCCGGCCTCGACGATGTCGAACAGGAACGTGAGGCCGGCATGGCCGTCGGACTCGGTGAGCGCATCGAGGCGCGCGCCGCTGCCGACTTCGTCGCGAATGAATCCCCTCAGTCCTTCGCGGACTTCTTCGAGCTGCACGATGCTGTTCCCCCCGGTGGCCTGTCGTCGATGCGCCGGCATTGTAGATCCGGCCGGCGGCATCGCGGCATGCGGCGGCGTTGGCACGGTATGTTGCGCTGAGCGGCGGCCGGTGTCGCGCCACTGCGGCGTCTGATAACGTGAGCGTCCGCCGGCCGTGATGGCCGGCGGCCACGAGGGGACATGGGCAGCATCAATCGCAGGCATTTCTTCCGCCGCGCACAGCATTTCGTCACCGGGCTTGCCGGCGGCATGCTCGGCGGCACGCTGCCGTCCGCCGCCGATACCACGCTCGTGCAGGGTGCGCCTGCGAGCGGCTACGGCGCGCGCTCGCGCTTCGAGACGATCAAGCGCTGGATTACGCCCTCCCGCTACCCTACGGCGACCGCCTCGTGGACGCCGCTGGCCGAACTCGAAGGCGTCGTCACGCCTTCGGCGCTGCACTACGAGCGCCACCACGGCGGCGTGCCCGACATCGATCCGCAGGCGCATCGCCTGCTCGTGCACGGCCGGGTCGCACGTCCGCTCGAATTCACGCTCGACGAGCTGCGGCGTTTCCCGCTCGTGCAGCGCGTGTGCTTTCTCGAGTGTTCCGGCAACGGTTACCGCGAGTGGAGCGGCCCGGGCGGCGCCGACGTGCAGCAGACCCACGGCCTGACTTCGTGCAGCGAATGGGCCGGTGCGCGCCTCGCCGACGTGCTGCACGAATGCGGCATCGAGCCGGACGCGCGCTGGGTGCTCGCCGAGGGTGCGGACGGGGCGGCGATGACGCGCGCCATTCCGCTCGACAAGTGCCTCGACGACGTCATCCTCGCCTATGCCCAGAACGGCGAAGCGTTGCGTCCCGAACAAGGCTATCCGCTGCGGCTGCTGGTGCCGGGTTTCGAAGGCAGCATCAGCGTGAAGTGGCTGCGGCGCCTCAAGCTCGGCACACAGGCCTGGCGCACGCGCGAAGAGACCTCGAAGTACACGGATCTGCTGCCCGACGGCAGCGCGCGCGAGTTCAGCTTCGTCATGGAAGCGAAGTCCGTCATCACGCGGCCGTCGCCTGGCGGTGCGCCCCTCACGTCGGGCTTCCACGAGATCCGCGGGCTGGCCTGGTCGGGCCGCGGGCGCGTCACGCGGGTCGAGGTCACGACCGACGGCGGGCGCAGCTGGCAGGACGCCCGGCTGCACGGTCCGGTGCTGCCGATCTGTCACACGCGGTTCACGCTGCCCTGGCGCTGGGACGGTGCCGCGACGCGGATCGCGAGCCGCTGCCACGACGAGACCGGTTACGTGCAGCCGACGCGCGAGGTCTTGCGTGCCGTGCGCGGTGACCATTCCTTCTACCACTACAACGGTATCCAGTGCTGGCAGGTCGATGGCGACGGACGGGTGCGCAATGCGTGAGCAAGGACGGCACTACCGCGCGGCGCTCGCCCTGGTGCCCGTGCTTGCTGCTACGACGGTAGCGGGCGCCGATGCTGGGGACGACGGCCGCTACGGGCTCGGCCATGCCGCCGCGCCCGCGCACATCGCCGCGCAGGACATCGCCATCGCCCCAAATGGGGCGGAGCTGCCGCCCGGGGGCGGCGACGCGCGGACCGGTGCCGCGGTCTACGCTGCGCGCTGCGCTGCGTGTCACGGCAGCAGCGGCCGCGAAGGGCCGGACCCGGTGCTGGTCGGCGGGCAGGGCACGCTCGCGAGTGACGCGCCGCTGCAGACCATCGGCAGCTACTGGCCTTATGCGACCACCGTGTTCGATTATGTCCGCCGCGCGATGCCGTTCACGGCGCCGGGCTCGCTGACGCCTGACGAGGTCTACGCCGTGACGGCCTTCCTGCTGCATGCCAACGGCATCATCGAAGCCGATACCGTGCTCGACCGCGAGACGCTGCCGGCGGTCGTGATGCCTAATCGCGATGGTTTCGTGCCAGATCCGAGACCGGACCTGCCATGACGGTGCGCGATGCGTACCGCCGACATTCGAGAAGGGGAGAACCTGCCATGTCTCGCACCAACCTGGGCGGCGCTGTCACTGCGCTGCTGATCCTCGCGACGAGCTCCACCGCGTCCGCCCACGGCGGACACGGTGGCAGCGCGCAGCTCGAGACCTACAACAACGACCGCGCCATCGCCGCGCAGGTCTACGGCGGCCTGCACGAAGACCGCGGCGAGGTCCGCATCACTTTCTACGGCAACATCGCGTTCGAGATCGAATCGCCCCGCGGGGTGAAGGTGTTCGTCGACCCGTGGCGCAACGACATCACCGGCATGTATCCGCCCTGGTACGTACGTGACATGCCCAAGGTGCGTACGGACATCGCGCTCGTCACGCACGCCCATTTCGATCACGATGCCGTTGATCGCCTGCAGGCCGACATGGTGATGGAACGCATGGCGGGCACGTTCCGTCTTGCCGACGTCAAGATCACCGGCATCGCCGAGAAGCACGTGTGCGAGACCCAGGGCGAGGTGCCGTATCGCGACCTGGTCAAGCATTTCATCGACCAGGATCCGTGCCCGCCCAACGAGACGCTGCAATGGGACAACTCGGTGTACGTGATCGAGACAGGGGGGCTGCGCATCCTGCACTGGGGTGACAACCGGCAGAATCCGCCGCAGCGCGTGTGGGACATGATTGGCGACGTCGACATCGCGATCCTCGCGGTCAGCGACGACGGCCACATCCTCAGCCCGAAATGGGCCGACGTGGTGATGCAGAAGAGCAAGGCGAACATCGTCATCCCGGGCCATTATTTCGTCGAGGGGGTCAACATCCCGGCGGCCTACGGTCTCAAGTCCGCAGCCGGCTGGGTCGCGCGCCATCCGCACACGATGCTGGACAGCGCCTCGATCACACTATCGCCGGCGGAGGTCGCGAAGTTCGACCAGCACGTGATGTATTTCGGCGATCACGTCGCTTTCGACAGTGGCGGCGAGCTGCCGGCGGGCGACGGTGAATTGCCGGAGGTGCCACCGCCCGCGCGCGCCTGGGAACGCTTCGCGCCGAAGCCCTGACGCATGTCGGGATCCCCGCCCGAAGCGCCCGCGGGCGAACGGCCTTACCTGTTCGGGCTGGTCGTCTTCGTCTGCATCGTGACCCTGTTCGAGGGCTACGATCTGCTGATCATCAACCTCGCGCTGCCATATCTCGGCACCGATTTCGGTGCCGACTCGGCGACGCTGGGTAACGCGGTCGGTCTGATCAACATCGGTACCATCGTCGCGTTCATCCCGGTGCGGCTGGCCGATCGCTACGGCCGCCGCCCGGTATTCCTGTGCGCGGTCGCCGGCTACACGCTGTTCACGCTGCTCTCGGCCGTCTCGGTCGGCCTGTACGACTTCGTCGCCTACCAGTTTGTCGCGCGCATGTTCATGGTCACCGAGATCGGCGTTGGCGCGATCATACTGACCGAGGAGATGCCGGCGCGCTGGCGTGGCGCGGCGGTCACGCTGATGTTCGCGCTGAGTCTCGCCGGCGGCATCCTCGGATCGGCAATCTTCCCGTTTCTCGTCGACTCGACGCTGGGCTGGCGCATGCTCTACGTGGTCGGCGGCTGCACCCTGCCGGTCCTTGCCTGGTACTGGCCGCGCCTGCGCGAGACGCGGCGTTTCCGCGCCATGCCGGCGGCGTATGCGCGGGCGGGTGGCCCCGCCGAATGGTGGCGGGCGCTGCGCGAAGTGCTCGCGCGACCCTATCGACGACGCGTACTCGCCGGCGCCACCGTCTGGTTCACTGTCAACGCCTGGAGTTCGAGCTGCCTGTTCTTCTTCTCCTACTACGTCACCAACGAGCGCGGCTGGGGGCCGGCCGCGGTCAGCCAGGCCCTGACGCTCGGCTATTCGCTGGCCATCCTAGGCTACGCCACGGCCGGGCCGATGCTCGACCTGGCCGGTCGGCGCCTGACCGCGACGCTCTACTTCTCCGTCGGTGCGATCGCCGCTTTCATCTGTTTCACGGCCGAATCGGCGGCGGTGATCACGGTTGCCTACGTGGTAGTACTCGGGATGCACGCCGTGTGGCCGATCGCGGCGACCATCACGAGCGAGATTTTCCCGACGCCAATCCGCGGTACCGCCAATGCCGTGGTCAACAACCTGCTCGGGCGCACCGGCATGGCCCTGGCGCCGGCGATCGTGGGTGGCCTGTCGGGTTGGTTCGGGGCGATCGGGCCCGCGGTCGCCGTGGTTGCCCTGATTCCGTTCGCGTGTTTGCCTATCATTCTCATGACGGTCGCCGAGACACGCGGCCGCGAGCTCGAGCAAATCGCCTCGTGAGAGGCCTGGGAGGTCGGGACCATGAACTACGAGCACATTGCCTTGAAACCGCGCACTGCCGCGATCGGCGCCGACGTCGAGGGTGTCGACCTCGAGCACCTCGACGACATCACGTTCGCCGAGATCCGTCGCGCGCTGCACGAGCACCTGGTGCTGTTCTTCCGCGGTCAGCGGCTGACGCCGGCCGGGCACATGGCTTTCGCCGGGCGCTTCGGCCGCATGGAGATCCACGAGGTGTTCCGGCCGCACGAGGGACATCCCGAGATTTCGGTGCTCGAGCACGATGCCGAGCATCCACCGATCAGCGACTCCTGGCACTCGGACGTCACCTACCGGCCGGAGCCCGCGCTCGCCTCGGTGCTGCATGCGCGGCACATCCCGCCGATCGGCGGCGATACCCTCTGGCTGAGCGCCGTGGCGGCGTACGAGGCGCTGTCACCGGCGCTGCAGGAATTTCTCTGCACGCTCACCGCCGAGCACGATTTCCTGCAGGCTTACGGGGGCTATTTCCTCAAGCAGGCGGACGGTCCGGCACGCATCGAGCGGGCCCGCCGCGAGACGCCGCCGGTCACGCACCCCGTGGTCATCGAGCACCCGGTCACCGGCCGCCGCGTGCTCTACGTCAACCCCACGTTCACGGCGCGCATCGTCGAACTCGCGCCGGCCGAGTCGCGCGCGCTGCTGGACATGCTCTTCGCGCACCTGCTCAAGCCCGAATTCCAGGTGCGGTTGCAATGGCAGGTGGACGACGTCGCGGTATGGGACAATCGTGCGACCCAGCACTACGCGACCGGCGACTATTATCCGGCGTTGCGCCGCATGCACCGCATCACGGTCGGCGGCGACCGTCCACGCGGCGTGCTGCGCGAAACCCCGGCGCCGGCGCGCGCGGTGGGATGAGGGTGGTGCCGCGGCACGCCGCTACGCTCTGAGCCGGCGCCGGGCCGGAAAGGAACCAAGCATGCGCAAGAATCTTTTCCTGTTGGTCACGCTGTTTGCGTGCCTCGCGTTGGCGAGTCTGGACGCGCTGGCGGCGCCGGGAGTCGGCAAGGTCGTCATCGTCAAGGGCAGCGCGATGCGCGAGGCGGCGGACGGCACGCGCGTCGCGCTCGAACGCGGTGACCGGTTGTTCGAACGGGACCTCGTGACGACGGCGGCGGATTCGATGGTTCTGCTGCGCTTCGACGACGACACCCGCTTCAACCTCGGTCCACGTGCCGAGTTTCGCGTCGACCAGGTACGTGACGACGACGAGGGCGTGTTCAGCGCCGAGGTGATCCGCGGCGCGTTCCGCTTTATCACCGGGCTCATCGCCAAGAAGCGCAGCGGCGCGATGCGTGTGCGCACCGGGGTGGTCGCGACGATCGGCATTCGCGGCACGACGGTCGGCGGTGAAGTGGTCGGCGAGTCGGCCACCATCGTGTTGCTCGAGAGCGAGGAACCGGGCACGCCGTCGGCAATCGAGGTCGGCAACGACTTCGGTAGCGTAATCATCGATCAGCCGGGCTATGGCACGCAGGTGCCGGATGCGCACAGCCCGCCGTCGCCGCCGCAGCGCATGACGCTCCGTGCGATCGACAACCTGGTACGCAATATCAACAACATACAGCGTAATGCTGCACCCCGGCCGATGATCCATCGGTAACGCACCAAAATCTGGCATTCGCGCTGTCTTTTGCTTACACTTTACGTTAGATAGGCTACCTAACTAACGGAATTTACGTGATGAGCAAGCTCAAACCTTTTTTCATGGCAGCAGCGCTGCCCGCTTTCGTCCTGATCGCCCCGGCGACGCTCGCGACCGAGGGCGAGCTCGAGGAGCGCATCTGCAATCGCGAGGATTTCGCCGGCTGCCTCAACGGCGTGTCGAGCTCGGTCACCAACGGCGCCGGCCTGCGCATGAGCGGTTCGGCGCTCGATGACGTCGCGCGCGAACGTGCCGGCAAGAGCGTGGAGCAGAACACGCAGGCCGCACGGCTCGGCGACCAGACCGGTCTCAACGCGGGTGACGGCATGGCGAGCAGTGTGTTCGGCCTGTGGGCCAACTACTCGTACAACGATTTCGACTCCGATTTTGCTTTCCAGGGCACCTCGCTCGCCTACGACGCCGACGCGCACAATGTGCTCGGGGGTTTCGATCGGCTGTTCGGCGACCGCTTCCTGCTCGGCGTGGCTTTCGGCTACCAGTGGCTGGAGACCGATACCCGTTTCAACGGCGGCGGCCAGGACAGCGATGGCTTCACCGTGGCGCCGTACGCGGCAGTGCTGCTGAGCGACATTTTCAGCATCGACCTGTCCGGCGGCTACTCGTCGCTGGAGTATGACCAGAACCGCATCTCGCCGGCCGACGGTACCGGTATCGAGGCGCGTTTCGATTCCGACCGCTGGTTCGTCGCGACCAACCTGAACGCCTTCCTGCCGGTCGATCGTTTCATCTTCGGCGCCAAGGTAGGCTACCTGTACACCGAGGAGGACCAGGACGCCTATCTCGAGACGGGTAGCGTGGCGAGCGCCAACGCCGGGCTGCTGCGCACCGTCGCGAGCCGCAACATCGACCTCGAACAGCTCGTCGTCGGTGGCGAAATCGCCTATGACGCCGGCAACAACTTCGAGCCGTTCTTCATCGCCGAGTACCGCAATGACCTGAGCCGCAGCAACGGCAACGGCGCCGGCGGCCTGCCGGGCAATTTCACCGCCGTGCAGGCCGGCGACGACGACGAGGTTCAACTCACCGTCGGCTTCCGCTACTTCACGAACTGGGGCGTGACGACGAGCTTCGAGTACCAGCGCGTCGAGGGCCGTACGGACTTCGACAGCAACCTCTACATGCTGACCCTCCGTACCGCGCTCTGAGCGCGAACCGCGTCCCGCCACGACAACCCGCTCGCGCTCGGCGCGAGCGGGTTTTTTTGTGCCCCGACGCGTGCGCCTCCACCCCCGCCGGCACCCCGCTTATCCACAGGTGTCAGACACTTTTGCTCAAAATTTGAGCAATGACCTCATTCACCTAATCAAGCGTCGCGGCACGTAGGAGAAGCAAAAGTGTCTGACACTTTCGACCTGCAACAGCCGGCCTGCGCGGAGCAAAAGTGTCTGACACTTTTGCTTAAGTTTTGCGCAGGGGGCGGGGCTGCGCTGGGGGTCAGGTGCGGATCTTGGAGAGCCAGCGGGTGACGTTCTGCTTGTGCGTGTCGAGGTAGCTGCCCGGACCGAAGAACCTGTCGTAGAAGCCCGTATCGAGGCGGTGTGCCTGGGTGTAGTAGCGCACGAAGATGCTCGGCACCGTGCCCGGGAACTTGCCGTAGGTGGCGTAGATGTACTCGGCGGTCGCGATGACGCACTCGACGAGTTCCTTGCTCGGCCGTTTGGCCGTGGCCTTGATGGCGGCATCGTCGCGGAACGGGCCCGGGGTGTCCGGATCGTAGGCGCCGCCGGGACCGAACTTGAGTTCGAGGAAGGCTTCGACCGCGGCGCGCATGTCGGGGTAGTGGGGCGGCGAGAAGGTCTCGTAGACGCCCTCGATGCCGAGCGGGTTGGGCACACCCCAGTCCTCGTGCTTCTCGAACGCGAAGCCGAGCCCGGGTTCGCCCGCCTTGGCCGCCGCGCCCATCACGCTGAACGGGCTGACGCCGGAGAAGAACCAGCCGCCGAGACCGAGCGGCTGCAGCGCGAGCGCCATGTTGTGCCCCATCACGCCCATTTCCACCGCGCAGGTCGTGAGCAGGTACTGCTCCATGTAGGAAAGCGGGTAACGGCGCTTGGGATCGATGAGCCCGGCGTCGAAGAAGCGCTGCAGATCGCCGGCCGGACGCCCTTCGAGGTCATCATAGGTGGTGTAGCCGGAGCCGGCGGCGATAAACAGGAAATCCAGCATCTGCTCGGACACGTTGCCGACGGGAATGAACAGCGTCGATCCCGGCGTGTTGCCATTCCAGAAATTGTGCGCGCTGTAATGCGGCGCCTCACGCGGCGGATCGATGCGGCGATCGGAGAGTTTGCGTGTGTGCGCAGCGACCGTGGCGACGAGTTGCTCGGCCTCGCTCATGGCAGTGTCGTGCCAGGGTTTCTCACCGTCGGCGTTACGCGTCGAGACGTAGTAGGTGCCGTCGTCCTGGGTGTAGAACAAATCGGTGTTACCGATGCCCGCTGCGACCGGCAGGGTACGCCCGGTGTAGCGCACCGCGTAGTCGCACAGGCCGTCCTGGCCGGTCGTGTGGGGAATACCGTGGTGCCAGCCGGACACGCCGAGGCCGGCGGCGATGAGCATGGCACGTTCGAAGTCGTCGAGCGGGGCGGGCGGCAGCTCGGACTTGTAGGCGAGCGGTCCCTTGGGGATCTCCATGCCCCAGCCGAAGCGGCGCGAACGGCGGCCGTAGAGCGCATCGAGCAGCGGGAAGCGTTTGACGTCGGCGAGCAACTTGTTCCATTCCGAGACACTTGCCGCACTGACGGCCTCTTCCGCAGCGGCACTGCCACCACTGCGCCCGAGTGCGAGCGCGGCGAGACCGGACAGGTACATGAAGGTGCGCCGGGAGAGTCCGGCGCCGTTGCGGTCTTTCATGAGCGTTTCCCCTGGTTCGATGACGGGCACGTGCGTGAGTCGGCCGCGCACGGGTGCTGCCGATGGTATGCGCGGCGGGCGCGCGATTGAAAGCCAGCAGGTGTCGCGGCGCTTGGGTCGACCCGGACGATGACCGACAATGCGGCCGCGCCGCGCCCGCCGGGTGCGACCCTGTTACTGCGACACCACGAGGCTCACGCGTTGGAAGCTCCCCCGCACAATTCCTTCAAGATCATGATGAACGAGGTCGTCGATTACGGCAGCTGCTGCGAGTGCGGCGCCTGCGTCCTGGCCTGTCCGCACAACGTCATCGAGTACATCGACGGCAAACCGCAGCAGACGGCGAAGCCCGACGCGGCGTTCGACTACTGCGGTGTCAGTGAAGGGGCGGGCTGCGACGTCTGTGCGAGCGCCTGCCCGCGCCTGTGGCCGCGCGAGACCCACCTGCGCGACGTGACGTTCGGCGCCGAGCGCGGCTTCGAAGACATCTTCGGCGTGTTCCGGCACATATTCGTCGCGCGTACGCGGCGCGAGGATATCGCCGCGGCCGGGCAGGACGGCGGCATCGTCACCGCGCTGCTGGCGTGGGCGCGCGAGCAGGGTCACATCGACGGTGCGGTGGTCTCGGCCGTGGGCGACGATGACCCGCCGTGTTTTCCAAGCCCAAAGGTCGCGACCACGGTCGAGGAGATCAAGGCGAGCGCCGGCAGTTGGTACACCTATTGCGCCAACGACCTCGCGCTCGCCGATGCCGCCGACCAGGGCCTGGAGAAGGTCGGATTCGTCGGCGTGCCCTGCCAGATCACCCCGCTGCGCAAGATGCAGTACATGGACCCGGCGTTTCTCGTCACGGCGAAGAAGAAGCCGAAGATCGTCGCGCGCCAGCGTGGCTACCTGCGCGGACCGGCCGAGCGCGTGCGTTTCAGCATCGGCCTGTTCTGCACCGAGGTGTTCCGTCCCGAACTCATGACCGAGCGGATCGAACGGGACATGGGTATTCCGCTCGGCGAGGTGCGACAGTTCAACGTCAAGGGCGAAGTGCTCGTCTACCAGCGTAATGGCGAGGTGGCGAGCATCCCGCTGGCCGAGGCGATGGCCGAGTACCAGCGGCCGGAATGTCGCCACTGCGGCGACTTCTCTGCCGAACTGGCCGACATCGCCTGTGGCGGGGGCGGCACCGATCGGGCGACGATCGTCGTCATCCGCACCCGGCGCGGCGAGGACATCTGGCGCGAATTCGAAGCGAGCGGGGAAGTCGAGGTCGAGCCGATCGCAGCGAACAAGCGCGCCTGGAACATCCTCTTGAGGCTGGCACGACGTCAGCGCGAGCGGGTCCCGCAAGGTCCGCCGCGCAGCGGCACCGCGCCGGGTCTCGCCCAGTACGAGCCGCGGCTCGCAGCCGAGGCGGCGAGTGCGGCGCTGGCCGGCACGGCCAAGTCAGAGGAGGAGACCGCGGCCTGCCTCGAGGCCGCCTATGCCGGCGAGGCGCGGCCGAGCGAGGTCGTCGGCTTCATTGCCGGGCAGCCCATCCCGGGCGATCCGGGCGAGCCGGCAGCCGGCGAAAAGCGGCGGCTGCCGCCACCGTTGGGGCCGGACGAAGGGGGCGCTTCGCCGGCAGGCGGGAGCGCCTGAGCGGGGGAACGCGCCGCGCGCCGCGGCGTCCAAGCAAGGCGGCGGCTGATTTTTATATTTCTATTAGTTATAAGTATATTCGAGATTGATATATCACTCCGCAACCGTTACCGTGTTTCGGAGGTCGGCGCAATGCGCGCCCGGCAATCGAGGAGGGGAGAACGAGGTGGCGAGCACCCGGCGCAAACGCCTGCTGACCACGCTGCGTGGCCACGCCGCTACGGTCGCGGCCATGGGCATGCTGGTTGTGCTCACGGCGGGGGGGGGGGGGGGCCCCCCCCCCCCCCCCCGCGGGGGGGGGGGGGGGGGTCCCCCCCCCC
>JAPOKK010000380.1 GCA_029977665.1 Pseudomonadota bacterium
CAGGTCGAGAATGTCGTTGACCAGGCTCAGCAGCGCCTCGCCGGCGTTCTTGAACACGCCCACGTAGCGCGCCTGCTCACCGTCGAGATGCGTCTCCGCGAGCAGTTCGGCCATGCCGATGATGGCATTCAGCGGTGTGCGTATCTCGTGGCTCATGCTGGCGAGGAAATCCGACTTCACGCGCGAGGCGTCGAGTGCCTGGTCGCGCGCCTCGGCCAGCTCCCGCGTCTGTTGCCGAACCTGCTGCTCGATGACCCTGTTGCGCGCCTGCAGCTCACGCGCCTGCAGATCCTTCGCTCGCGCGAGCGCGACCATCAGCAGCGTCACGCCGATGCCGAGCACCAGTGCTGCGAACACCAGGTGCTTGTCGAGCTGGCTCCAGTAGAGGTCCTTGGTCGTGATCAGACGCACGGAGAAACCACCCAGCCGCACGATGCTGTCCTTGTCGAGCGTATTGACGACGGCCCCCCGGGGCAGGGCCTGCGGCGTCTTGAGGTAGACCAGGCGGCGTCCCGCGACACCCTCGGACTCGGTGTAGAGGGCGATGCTGATTGCGGGATCGACCGTCATCGCATCGACCAGCGGTTCGAGGTCGACGGCGAGCGCGACGAACTCGACCGCCGCCCCCGCGCCCGAGCCGCCGGTCACCGCACGCAGGAAGAACAGCCGCCGGGGACTGCCGTCGGCCGGGTCGTGCAGCAGCGGCATCGCGGAGTCGCCGGCAGAGAGGCCCTGACGCACGATGCGCTCCCCCTGGTCGTCTTCGATCACCGCGCGCAGCGCCGCACTCGCGAAGTTCCCGGCGGTGCGCACCAGTTCGAGGTCACCGCCGAACGTCGACAGGCGTGCATGGGCCAGGCCACGGATGAAATCGTAGCGGCCCAGCGTACGCGCGGTGTACTCGGCAAACGAACGGTCGTTCGCGGCCAGGTCGGCAGCGACGAAGCTGGCGAGGTTGTCGATCACCGCGTCGGCCGTGCGAATGTTGGCCTCGACGGCGTTCTGTACGGAGATCGAGTCGAAAGCGAAGTCGCGCGATTCGCTCTGGATCAGGCTGTTCCACGCCAGCACGAGGAGCGTCGCCAGAAACGACAGGCCCAGCGCGCCGGCGACGAAATAGAAGAACCACGAGGAGGTCTGGCCGGGCGCAAACGACGCCGCGGGGCGCTCGACCGGGCCGGTGCCGACAGCCTGGTCATCCACGACGACGCGACCGCTGCGGGCGCGAGCAGCATGGTCCGCTGCTCACGGCGCAGCGCGCCGCGCGGACGGACATCTCGAGCACCTGCGCCATGGGTGACACTCGTACCGGTGCTACTCGGTGAACACGACGTCCACGCGGTCCAGGTAATCCGCGAGTCGTGCGCAGGCGTCGCGAATCGTCGCCGCGTCGCCGGCGAGCGCGGCCGTCTCGATCTCGGCGCCGAGATCGGTGATCGGGTCGAAACCGTAGCCGCCGCCGACGCCTTTCAGGCTGTGCCCGATCTTGCGAATCGCGGGGTAGTCGCCCGCCTCGAGCAGTGCACCCAGACGGACCACGTCCTTGTGGCGGTTGTCGAGGAACACGGGTACCAGGTCTTCGAGATCGGCCTCGACCTCGACGGTGATGCGATTGCTCATGTTCCGTTCTCCCTCCTCTCGTCCTGCGCTGCCCTACTTGTCGACCGCCGAGACCCGGAAACGCGCCGGGTCGAGGTCGTACTGGTTGAGCAGCTTGTAGAACTCGGTGCGGTTGCGGCCCGCGATACGCGCGGCGTTGGCGACGTTGCCCTCGCTGATACGCAGCACGCTCACGAGGTAGTTGTGCTCGAACTCCGCTTTCGCATCCTTCAGCGTCTTGAGGCGGGCCGGTTCTTCGCGCAGCGCCTTCTGCGCCATCTGCAAGGGAATGATGTCGCCCTTGGTCAGCGTCGCACACAGTTCGACGGCGTTGACCAGCTGGCGGATGTTGCCCGGCCAGGCAGCGCCTGCGAGGTAGGCGACAGCGTCGGGCGCGAAACGCTTCCGCGCCGCGCCCGTCTTGCGCGCGTGGACGGCGAGAAAGTGCTCGAGCAGCAACGGAATGTCTTCCGGCCGCTCGGCCAGCCGCGGCATGTGCAGCGGCACCACGTTGAGACGATAGTAGAGATCCTCGCGGAACTCACCCTTGGCAACGAGCTCCTCGAGGTTGTTGTGCGTCGCCGAGATGATGCGCACGTTGACGGGGTAACTGCGTGTCGAACCGACCGGGCGCACTTCGAAATCCTGCAGCACGCGCAGCAGTTTGACCTGCAGGTCGAGCGGCATGTCGCCGATCTCGTCGAGGAACAGCGTACCGCCGCTGGCCGCGAGAAACAGGCCTTCATGCTTGTTGTTGGCGCCGGTGAAGGCGCCCTTTTCGTGCCCGAACAACTCCGATTCGAGCAGCTGCTCGGGGATCGCGCCGCAATTCACGCCGATGAACGGGTGCGCGTGCCGCGGGCTCGCCTCGTGGATGGCACGGGCCAGCACTTCCTTGCCGGTGCCGGTCTCGCCGCTGATAAAGACCGTCACGTCACCCTGTGCGACCAGTTCCGCCTGTTCGAGCAATTCCGCCATCAGCGCGCTGCAATAGACCAGCGAGCGGGCGAAAGCGCGCTCGCCCTCGGGGCGGCGCGGGCGGATGTGGCGCGCAATTTCGGCCAGCAGCTCGTCCTTTTCGACCGGCTTGGTGAGGAACGCCGAGGTACCCAGGTGGGTCGCCTTGACCGCGTCCGGGATCTGCGCGTGCCCGCTCAGCATGATGACTGGCATCAGCGCGTTGTCCTCGTGCACCCGCGCAACCAGCGTCAGGCCGTCCATGCCTTCCATGTAGAGATCGGTGACGACGAGATCCGGCAGCGCCATCGCCAGGACACGCAGCGCCTCGTCTCCGGAGCGCGCAACGGTCACCTCGAAGCCGGCGCCCTCGAGCCAGCGCTGCAGCAGGCCGAGCATGTCGTCGTCGTCGTCGACGACGA
>JAPOKK010000229.1 GCA_029977665.1 Pseudomonadota bacterium
CCTGCAGACAGCGGCGGAAGATCTCCTTGTCGACATGGGTCTTCGCAATCATCTCGCCGGAGCGGAAGATCGACAGCACCAGGCCCTCGCCGAGGACGTTGAGCAGGAACGTGCCCATGGTATGGGTCGGCGCTTCGAGAATCGCCGCGAGCGCCCACTCGAACCCGGGTGCAGCATGCAGCAGGCCGCCGCAGGACAGGGCGCGCTTGCGGAACACTTCCTGGTGTCGCGCCTCGTCCATCAACTGCGTGGCGAGAAAGCTCTTGACCTCGAGAAAGTCCTGCGGGATGCGATAGAGCCACTTGGCCGGGAAGTCGCCGGCAACGAACTCGACCTCGGTGAGGAAGGTGCACAGTTGTGCCGTCGCTTTCTCGAGATCCTCGGGCAAGGCCTCGACCTCGTCCCAAGGGATGTCGCGCGTGGCGTTCCATTGACGCGCCTTGGCTTCCTCGTAGAGCGTGATGACGTTCTCCGCCCATAGTTCGTTCTTGTCGGTGACGGTGTAATCGCCGATCACCGGCATTTCGTCGCGATAGGGGTCGCGTACCGCGCCGCGTGGCGCGAAGTTGAACCAGGTGGCCTGCTCGGGCATGTCGCCGTATCCGCGGATGCGGTTGATGTCGGCGTAGGTCATGCCACGCGAGGACGGCTTCGCGCGCTTGCCCCAACGCGCCTCGCCGGTCTCCATCCAGTGCAGCGAGTAGCTGCCGCGGCGGATCGCCTCGACGTTGCGTGCGAGCACCTCGGCCCAGGCCTGGTAGTGGTTGCGGTAAGCTGCCTCGTAGCCAGCCAGTTCCTGTTCGTGCAGGACGGCGGGCAACGGTTTCATTTCGTGAATGCGAACGCTCATGGCTGGACTCCCCGTAGACGCTGTTTGCCAGGCAGGTGATGCTGCCGTGTGAAAAGGAGTCTGGCCGTTATTGATAATATTGTCTATAAGAGTTTCTTGAGCTGGATCAATGGATAAGCGCGTGACTGATGCTGCATCGCAGAACAAGCAGGGGCGGCGGCTGGCGCCCGAGACCCGCCGTCGCCAGCTGCTCGATTGCGCACTCGTGGTGTTCGCACGGCGCGGTATCGGTGAGGGCCGCCACGCCGAGATCGCGCGCGAGGCCGGCACCTCGGTGCCGACGGTGTTCAATTACTTTCCGACGCGCGAAGCGCTCGTCGTCGGCGTGCTCGACGAGGTCGCGCGCTTCATCCTCGAAGACATCCTGCGGCCGATTCAGCGCGACGACGTGCCGGCACCCCAGGTGCTGCTCGAATCCGCCCTCGCCTTCGCTGCGGCGGTCGGCGAGCATCCCGACCATGCGCGCGTGTGGCTGGACTGGAGTACCGCAGTACGCGAGGGCGTGTGGCAGCGCTACCTGGCCTTCCAGGACCAGGTCTTCGCGATGCTCGCCGCGACGACCGAGCGCGGCAAGCGCGAGGGCGACCTGCCGCCGTCACTCGATGTGGATGACGCCGTGCGGCTGCTGGTCGGCTCGGCGCACATGATCGCGCAGATGCAGATGTCGGGCTCGGACCCCGAGCGTGTACGTCACTTCATCGAGTCGATCGTCGAAGGCTTCATCTTCCGCCCCGCGCCCGCCGACTGAGGCCTCGCCGGCCACGCGGCTCAGCAATCGAAACGGTAGGTGTCGCCGTCACGTACGATGCGCCCGCCCACCGGGTTGGCAAAATGCGTGCCGAGCACCAGCACCGGCGTGTCGGCGTAGCGTTCGAGGAACGCCTCGCGCGTCGCCCGCGCCTGCGCGCTGTCGCTGTCGAACGGGCACAGCCAGTCCGGCCGGGCGATCTGGCAGGGGTGATGCATCATGTCGCCGGTGATGATTGCCTCCTCGCCGCGCGAACGAATGTGGACGCTGACGTGTCCCGGCGTGTGTCCCGGCGTCGACTCGAAGAACACGCCGTCACCGACCTCGTGATCGCTGCCGACGAGATCGACGAGACCGGCATCGAACACGGGTGCCACCGATTCGCCGAAGACGTCGCCGAAATGGTCCTCGGCATGGCGCCAGTGCGCGAACTCCTCTTTGACCATCAGGTAACGCGCGTTGCCGAATGTCGGCACCCAGCGGCCATCGACCTTGCGCGTGTTCCAGCCGACGTGGTCGACGTGCAGGTGGGTGCAGATCACGGTGTCGATGGCGTCGGGCTCGTAGCCGAGCTCGCGCAGGTTGTCGAGAAAGGGCAGCTGCAGGTTGGCCCAGCCATCGACCGCGAGCGCCTTGTCGTTGCCAACACAGGTATCGACCACCATGCGGCGGCTGGGCGTCTCGATGATGAGCATCTGGATGTTCATCAACAGCTTGCCCGAGCGCGTACGGAAATGCGGGCGCAGCCACGGGATCGTGTCGAGATTCTCAAGCGTAGCGTCCGGCAGCACCTTGACCTTGCCGCTGCCGTCGGTGATCTCGACGAGCTGAGTGATGGTGACGTCGCCAATCTGCCATTTCAACATGGCATCCTCCCTTTCCCGTGACTGCCGCCAGAAGCGCGCCATCTTCCCCGCTGCGGCGCGCGCCTGTCCAGTCCCGGGCCCCCACATGACGCAGCGCGCGCCACGTCGATCTCAACGCGTACGCGCAACGCTCAGGCACTGCTCGATCAGCTGGCGGAACTCGACGAAGGTATCGACGATGACATCCGGCTGGTAGGGATGCTCCGGCGTGCCCGGGAACACCTTCTCGAGCCATTCGTGTGGCCAGCCGGCGCCGTTGAACAGCACCGCCGTGACACCGGCCCGCTTGGCGGCCGCGACGTCGGTCGAACTGTCACCGAGATACCAGCAATCCAGCCCCGCCTCGCGGCGCAGCAGGGTCAGTGCCTTGATGATGGGCTCGGGATTGGGTTTGCGGCGAAACGTATCGCCGCCGCAGACGGTGGTGTCGAACAGGCCCAGCCAGGCGCCGTCCTCGACCAGTGCGAACTCGTGCTCGAAGAACTCCCGCTCGCGGTTGGTAAGCACGCCGGTCAGTACGTCGAACTCCTTCAGCTCGCGCAGCAGGCGCAGCTCGCTGCCCTCGAACGGGTGCACCTCGCCGTAATGATTGCGGTAGGCGTCGTTGAAGGCCTCGTGCGCGATGTGCTTCACGTCTTCGTCGGCACCGAAGAGAATCTCGAAGATGTCGGTGCGCGAGATCTTGCGCTCGCGGAGGATACGCGGCGGCAGCCTCAAGTGCTGGCGCACGTACTCGTTGAGGCGCGCATCTTCGGCCGAGCGGCACAGCGCGTAGGGCACGATCAACTCGTGGAGTCCGAGCTCGGGCAGGCGCGGCAGCATTTCGTCGACAGCGTGGTACATCGCGTCGCGCGTGTCGACGAGCGTCGCGTGCCAGTCGAACAATACCACCTGTGGCGGCGTCAGTTCGCTGGCCGCCTGTTCCAGATCGCGAATCATCTTGGCAGCGGATTCCTTGTCATGCGGTCGCGCTGAGGGCACGGCGCCCGGTCACGATCAGCTTACGCCCATACGCGCGCGCCCGAGCGCCGCGCCGTCCAGCGCTGCGGCGAGGTCGTTTGGCCGCACCACGTTCGCAGGCACGATCTCTGTCGGCGGCTGCGCGCTCTCGCGCTGGGCGGCGAGTACCTCGAGCGTCGCTTCGGAAGGATCCCCGCCGGCAGCCCGGCGTGCCTCGATGCGCCGTTCGAGCTCCGCCACCGGCGCATCGCACCACAGCAGGTGAAACGGCACGCCGAGCTCCTGCGCGAGGGCCACGAACGGCGCGCGTTGCGCGCGTGACAGGCACGCGGCATCGACGACGACCGAGAAGCCCGCGACGAGCGCGCGGCGCGCGACGCCGTGCAGGTGCTCGTAGGTCGCCGCGCTCGCGCGCGGCGTGTACAGGCCGCCGCCGAGCACCGAGCCGCTGGCGTCGTCGAGATCGAGGCCGGCCAGGCGACGCCGCTCGATGTCCGAGCGTACGTGCAGAAAACCGGCGCGCTCGGCGAGCTGCCGCGCAGCATGGCTCTTGCCGCTGCCGGACAGCCCATAGGTCACGACGAGGCCCGGGCGGCCCGCCGGCGCGAGGTAGCGCCGCGCGAGTTCGACGTGCGCCGCGGCGCGATCGGCGGCATCGCGCGCGTTACCGAGCAGGGCGACCTTGGCGCGGATCAGCGAGCGGTAGGCGAGATACAGCGGCAGCAGGTCGAGTCCGTCAAAGTCGCCGCTCGATTCGAGGTAGCCGATGAAGAACGCGTGGCCGAGCGTGTGGGCGCCATACCTGTCGAGGTCCATCAGCAGGAAGGCCGCATCCGCCATGGTATCGATGACGCGCAGGCTGTCGTTGAACTCGATGCAATCGAAGGCACGCAGCCGGCCCTCGTGGCAGACGATGTTCGACAGGTGCAGGTCGCCGTGGCAGTCGCGAACGTGGCCCTGCACCTGGCGTGCAGCGAACCGCGCGTGCGCGGCGCCCACCGCGTCGCGCAGGGCATCGGCCAGTGCCGCATCGACCCGGGCATCGAGCGGCGGCTCCAGCGTCGCGAGGATCTGTTCGCGGCAGGTCGCCGCGCTACCGCACTCGGACCCGGCGGCGACCGGCTCGAGCTGCGCATGGATACGCGCCAGCTCCGCAGCGAACCCCGCCATGGCGGACGCGTTGACGGCGCCTTGCGGGACCAGGTGATCGAGCGTCGCGGCATGATCGAAGCGGTGCATTCGCACCGCGTAGTCGAGCACCTCGCCGTCGGCGCCGGCGATTGTCTCGACAGCCTCGTAGAGCTCGGGCGCGAACCGGCTGTTCAGCGCCACCTCGCGCTCGCAGAAATGGCGCCGCCGTTCGAGGGTGGAGAAGTCGACAAAGCCGAAGTCGACCGGCTTCTTCAGCTTGTAGGCATGTGCGCCGGCGAGGATCACCGTCGAGATATGCGTCTCGATGCGCACCCGTTCGCCCTCACCGCGCTCTGCGAGCCGCTCGTCGAGCCGCGCGACGGCCGCTTCGTGCAGCGGATGCCGTGTCGCCGTCGTACTCACCGCCGGCCACCAGGCGCTTTCGTGCCGCTTCGTTTCATGGCTGCAGGGTCGCAGATGCGCGCGCGCGAGGGAACCACCGGTTCCGGCTTGACGCCGATCATCCCCGAACTGGACGCGGCACGCTAAGCTTGGCACGCTCGTAACGGCATTTCGTCCCCCATACCAGGCTGCCGCGATGACGATCCCCGCTGAACTGACGCAGGACGCACTCTATCGTCCCTGCCCGCTCGAGCATCTCACTTTCGAGACCACCGCCGAACTCAGTGACGGTCGCGGCCCGTTCGGCCAGGCGCGTGCGATCGAAGCACTGCGCTTCGGCCTGGAGATCAAGCAACCCGGCCACAACCTGTTCGTCATGGGTCCACCGGGCAGCGGGCGGCGCAGCTTCGTTGCCGACGTGCTCGAACGCGTGGCGCAGACCGAGCAGGCGGCCGCCGACTGGTGCTACGTCAACGATTTCGACAATCCCGAGAAGCCGCGCGCGCTGCGCCTGCCGGCCGGTGCGGGTCGCCGGCTCGCCAACGACGTGCACCAGTTCGTCGAGGACGTGCAGGCCGCCGTCAGCGCGGCGTTCAGCTCGGAGAAGTACCGAGGCCAGCGCCAGGCGATCGAGCACGAGTTCCAGGAACAACAGAGCGAAGCGCTCGAGCGCGTGCAGGAGGTCGCGCGGGAACGCGGCATCCGCATCATGCAGACGCCCGGCGGCATGGTCTTCGCCCCGGTCGTCGACGGCGAAGTGCTCGGACCGGACGAGTTCCAGAAGCTGCCCGCCGCCCGCCAGCGCGAGATCCAGGAGGCAGTAGAGGACGTCGGCAAACTGCTGCAGGAATCGATGAAGGACATGCCCGATCGCCTGCGCGCCTCGCGCGAGCGCGTGCGTGAACTCGATCGGCAGGTCGCGACGTTCGCCATCGAGCGGCTGGTCAGCGACCTGGCACGCAGCTGGCGCCAGATCGAGGACGCCGCGGCCTGGCTCGAGGACATGCACGCAGACCTCGCCGAGCACTACGAGATTCTGCGCCAGCCGCGTGGCGAACAACACGAGCTTCCTTTCCAGCTCGATCCCGAGGCGGCCGAACCCGGGCAGTCGCGTGCGCATCGACGTTACGGCGTGAACGTGCTCGTCGCCAACGATCCTCACCTCGGCGCCCCGGTCATCGACGAACAGCGCCCCAACTATGCGCGCCTGTTCGGCAAGATCGAGCACCGCGCACGCTTCGGCGCGCTGCTGACCGACTTCAGCCTGATCCGTGCCGGCGCCCTGCACCTGGCCAACGGCGGCTACCTGGTGATGAAGGCCGAACGCCTGCTGGCGGAACCCTTCGCCTGGACCGCGCTCAAGGAATGCCTGCAGACAGGCTGCATCCGCATTGTGCCGCTCGACCAGATGTACGGCCTCGTCAGTACGGTCTCGCTCGAACCCGTGCCGATCCCGCTGGATGTGAAG
>JAPOKK010000063.1 GCA_029977665.1 Pseudomonadota bacterium
CCGGCCGCACCGTTCTTCGAGCAGGGCAAGGCGTTCTATACCACGCGCCGCGGCCAGCTCGACCTCGCCTGCATACACTGCCACGAGATGAACAGCGGCAACATGCTGCGGGCGCAGCGCCTCTCGCAGGGCATGTCCAACGGTTTCCCGACCTATCGCCTGAAGTGGCAGGGCGTCGGCTCGCTGCACCGGCGCATCCGCGGCTGCAACGAGGACGTGCGCGCCGAGCCCTACGCGCCGGGTTCCGACGAATACGTCAACGTCGAACTCTACCTGGCCTGGCGCGCGCGCGGCCTGCCCGTAGAGACCCCGGCGGTGCGCAACTGATGCTCGATCGGCGGCATTTCCTGCAGGCCGCGATGGCCTTGGCCAGCGCCCCGGCACTGTTCGCCAACCCGCTGCGGGCCTTCGCGCAGCAGCGTCTCGACCAGGCCCGGCTGCTCGAATTCGAAGCGCTCGGGCAGGTCACGTTGTTGCACCTGACCGACATCCACGCCCAACTCGTGCCGCTGTGGTTCCGCGAGCCGTCGGTCAACGTCGGCGTCGGCGAAGTCGCCGGCTTGCCGCCGCACCTGACCGGCGCGGCGATGCTCGAACACTATGGTGTCGAGCCCGGCAGCGCGCTGGCCTACGCCCTCGCCAGCAGCGACTTCACCGCGCTCGCGCGAAGCTACGGCCGCGTCGGCGGCATCGACAGGCTGGCCACGCTGGTTGGTGCGATTCGTGCCGATCGACCCGAGAACACCCTGCTGCTCGATGGCGGCGACACCTGGCAGGGTTCCTATACCGCGCTCGCGAACGAAGGCGCCGACATGGTGCGGGTGATGAACGCGCTCGGCGTCGACGCGATGACCGCCCACTGGGAATTCACCTACGGCGACGAGCGTGTCGCGGCGCTCATCGACAGCCTCGATTTCCCGCTGCTCGCGGCCAACGTGTTCGACACTGAGTGGGACGAGCCGGTGTTCGAGTCGACCGCGTTCTTCGAGCGCGGTGGGATCAAGGTCGCCGTGATCGGCCAGGCTTTTCCGTACACGCCGATCGCCAACCCGCGTTACAAGATCCCGCAATGGTCGTTCGGCGTGCGCGAGGACACCCTGCGCGAAACGGTCCGACAGGCCCGCTCGGACGGCGCCGGCCTGGTCGTGCTGCTGAGCCACAACGGTTTCGACGTCGACCGCAAGCTCGCCGGGCGCGTCGACGGCATCGACGTCATCCTCACCGGCCACACGCACGACGCCCTGCCGGCCGTGGTCGAGGTCGGGCGCACGCTGCTGGTCGCGTCCGGTTCGCATGGCAAGTTTCTCTCCCGCCTCGATCTCGACGTCGGCAGCCAGGGCGTGCGCGACTATCGTTACCGGCTGATCCCGGTGTTCGCCGATGCCATCGCGCCCGATCCCGAGATGGCCGCGCTGGTCAGCGAGATCCGCGCGCCGCACGCGCAACGGCTGGCGACGGAACTGGCCACGACCGAGACGCTGCTGTACCGGCGCGGCAACCTCAACGGCACCTGGGACGACCTCATCTGCCAGGCCCTGCGCGCCGAACGCGACGCCGAGATCGCGCTCTCTCCGGGTTTCCGCTGGGGCGCGAGCCTGCTGCCCGGGCAGACCATCACCACCGAGGACGTCTACAACCAGACGGCGATCACCTATCCCGAGGCCTATCGCAGCACCATGAGCGGCGCACAGCTCAAGCTGATACTCGAGGACGTCGCCGACAACCTGTTCAATCCCGATCCCTACTACCAGCAGGGCGGTGACATGGTGCGTTCGGCAGGGATCCGCTATCGCCTGCGCGTCGACGCCGCGCGCGGTTCACGTATCGAGGACCTGCGCCTCGCCGCCGATGGTACGCCGATCGATCCCGCCCGTGACTACGTCGTCAGTGGCTGGGCCTCGGTCAGCGAGGACGTCGAAGGCCCGCCGATCTACGACGTCGTCAGCGCCTACCTGCGCGAGCAGGGCAGCGTGGCGGTGGCGCCGGGTGACGACATTGAACTGGTCTGAGAATGCGGACGGCCGCGCCCGCACGCAGTGATAAGGAGGACGCGATGCGCATCATGATGTTGCTCATGCTGTTGTGTGCACTGACCGCGCAGGCACCGCTACAGGCCGAGGAGAGCGCGACCTACAGCGTCGCCGCACTCAAGCCGGCGGTGGCATTCGAACTCGCGAACGCGACGCAGACCGCCTGCCGTGGGCGCGACTTCCAGGTTACGGTGGCCGTCGTCGACCGCGCCGGGCAGCCCCAGGTCGCGCTGCGCGACCAGCTCGCCGGCAATTTCACCTGGGACATCGCGCTGGCCAAGGCGCGTACCGCGGCCGGCTTCCGCCAGGACACGCTGGGCCTCGCCCGCGCCATGGCCGACCGCCCCGAACTCGGCGTCCTGCACCAGGTCGACGCGATCATGATGGTCGGCGGCGGTGTGCCGATCGAGGCCGGGGGTGCCGTCATCGGTGCGCTCGGCGTGTCCGGGGCGCCGACGCCGCAGGCCGATCACGAATGCGCCAGGGCGGGGCTCGAGGCGATCGCGGACAAGCTCCTATTCTGAGACGTCGGCCGCCGCGAAGCCGGTGAACGCGCTCGGGATGCGGCGGATGTCCGCGATGACTTCCGGCGGCAGCGTGGCCGGGCGCTCGTAGCTCGCGCTCGCGACCAGCGTGTCGCTGACGCCGCCGAAGCGGGCCGCGACGATTGCGGCGATCTCGTCGTGGCGGCCGACCGCGGTGCACGCGTGGAGCAGTTCGTCCGGCACCTCGGCGGCAAGCCGCTCCCAGGCGCCCTGCTTGGTCAGCGCATTGAGACGCGGTCCGAGCGCGGCGCAGCCCTCGGCCTCGAGCACCGGCCAGTAGGCCGGCGTGGACGCGTAGAAACCGATGCGCTGCCGGACCCAGGCAACCTCCGCGGCGACGTCTTCGTCGGTCGCGCCGGTGGCGAGAAAGCCGCCACCGTTGATCTCGAAGGCGCTGCGCGGGCGTCCGCTCGCGGCGAGTCCGGCGTCAATCTGCGGGAGCACCGCTTGCTCGAGGTAGGCGCGGGTGCAGAAAGGATGCAGGCGCACGCCGTCGGCGACCTCGCCGGCGAGTCGCAACATGCGCGGCCCGACCGCGGCGATGGTGACCGGCGGCGGCGCGCAGGGCAGCGGCTCGGGTACGAAGTTCGGTGGCATCAGCGTGAAGCGGTAATGCTCGCCCTCGAAGCGCAGCGGCCCGTCGCCGCGCCAGGCCGACCAGATCGCGCGCAGCGCGAGCACGTACTCGCGCATGCGCGGTACCGGTGGTCCCCAGGGCACGCTGAAACGTTTCTCATTGTGCGCGCGGATCTGCGGGCCGAGCCCGAGCACGAAGCGTCCACCGGAGGCGCCCTGCAGGTCCCAGGCGATATTGGCCGCGGACATCGGTGAGCGTGCGAACGCGATCGCCACCCCGGTGGCGAGTTCGAGCTTGGACGTCGCCGTGGCGGCGACGGCGAGCGGCAGGAAGGGATCGTGGCGGTTCTCGAGTGTGACGATGCCGCTGTACCCGGCCGCTTCGGCCGCGCTCGCGGCGCGCTGGGCCGTGGCGAGGTGTTGCTGGGCGATGGTCGTGACGATGCGCATGCGGGTTGGCTCTCCGGTTGACGGTGGTCGCGCACGGACGCGCCGCGCGGCGCAATTGTGGCACCATACGGTGCAACTGCGGAAAACCCAGGGGGAGACAACGACGATGAACGCCCGAATCAACGGCCTGCTGCGCGCCGGCCTGCTGGCATCGATGACGGTCATGCCATGTACGGCAGCCTTCGCTCACGGTGAAGGTACGCCTCACGAACAACCGATCTGGACGTGGACGCCCGAGCAGATTACCCAACACGTCAGCCGTGTGCGCGCCGGCGACGACTTGACGCCCAAGAGCTGGCCGGGCGGCGCACGCGTCGCCGTCAGCATCTCGTTCGATTTCGATACCGAGCCGGTGTGGATCGGTTTCCAGGAGCAATCGAGCCCGTCCTACATGTCGCGCGGCGAGTACGGCGCGCGCGCGGGCATGCCGCGCATCCTCAAGCTGATGGACAAGCACGACATCCCGGGTACGTTCTTCATCCCGGCAATGACGATGGAGCTGCATCCCGAGGTCGTCGCGCAGCTCAAGGATCGCGACGACGTCGAGATCGGTTTTCACTCCTACGTGCACGAGAACCCGATGCGCCTGACGGCGGCGGAGGAGCGCAAGGTCTACGCGCAGGCCATGGACATCTTCATGAAACACGTCGGTCGCAAGCCGGTCGGTTTCCGCTCCGCGGCCTGGGACCTGACCGAGTCGACGGTCAGCATCGTCAAGGAGATGGGCTTCCTCTACGAAAGCTCGATGATGGCCGACGACCGGCCCTACGCGCTGATGGTCAACGGTAAGGACACCGGCCTCGTCGAGCTGCCGGTCGAGTGGATCCTCGACGACTGGCCGCTGTTCCAGATCAGCTGGCCGGCCAAGCACGTCGCCGCACGCAACGCCGACGACGTCTACTCCATCTGGAAAGAGGAGTTCGACGGCGCCTACGAGGAAGGCACGATGTACATCCTCACCACCCACCCGCAGGTCATCGGCCACCGCTACCGCATGGCCATGCTCGATCGCCTGGTCGCCTACATGAAGAGCAAGGAAGGCGTGTGGTTCGCGACTCACGAGGAAATCGCGCGTTACGTCAAGGAGCAGGCGGCGGGGAAATGACCCGCGTCGTTCATTACTTCGACTACAAGAGCCCCTACGCCTACCTGGCCCAGGCCGCGAGCCATGCGCTCGCGGCCACGCCGGGTATCACGCTGGAGTGGGTGCCCTACACGCTGCAGATCCCGAAGTATCTCGGCGATGCGCGCCTCGACGAGCACGGGCACGACACCGTTGGCACGCGCAACGATCACCAGTGGCGGCGCGTCCGTTATTCCTACATGGACTGTCGCCGCGAGGCCAACCGGCGCGGCCTGACGATTCGCGGTCCGCGCCGCATCTTCGACAGTTCCATCGCCCACGTCGCGTTTCTCCACGTGCGAGGCCAGGCGGGCTGGGCACGCTTCCACGACGCGGTGTTCGAACGCTTCTGGCGCCGCGAACTCGACCTCGAGGATGTCACTGCCCTGACCGAGCTGGTCAGCTGCTGCGGACTCGATGCCAGCGGCCTGTCCGCCTACCTCGCCGGCCGCGGGCGCGAGGAGCACGATCGGCTGCAGCGCGAGGCCGAGGCCGCGGGCGTGTTCGGCGTGCCCTCGTGGTGGGTCGGTGACGAACTCTACTGGGGGCTCGAACGCCTGCCGCGGGTCTGTGAGCAGCTCGGTATCCCGGTGCCGCCGGGCGTAGGGTGAGACTGCCGCGCTGTGCACCGCGGTGACCGGGCAGCCTGCTAGACTGTCGGCCATGAATGCCATCAACACGCTCGACCCGGCGGCCTGCCTCGCGCCTACGCCGATCGTCGACAGCGACCATCCCGCGGTCGTCGCCTACGCGCGGGAGAACGCGGTCGGTAACGACGCGCGCGAGCGGGCCATCGCGCTCTACTACGCGGTGCGCGACGACATCCGCTACGACGCCTACGACCTCCAGTTGACCGTGCACGGCTTGTCGGCGAGCCGCGCGCTCGAGATCGGCCGCGGCTGGTGCGTCAGCAAGGCGGCGTTGCTTGCCGCCTGCCTGCGTGCCGAGGGGATCCCGGCAGCCCTCGGCTACGCCGACGTGCGCAATCATCTCTCGACGGAGCGCATGCGCCAGACGATGCAGACCGACGTCTTCTACTGGCACGGTTATACCGCGGTGTGGGTCGAAGATCGCTGGGTCAAGGCGACGCCGGCGTTCAACCGCGAGCTGTGCGAGAAGTTTCGCATCCGCTCGCTCGAGTTCGACGGCGGCGAGGACTCCATTTACCACCCCTACGATCTGGACGGCCGCCAGCACATGGAGTACCTGGCCTATCGCGGCGAGTTCACCGACGTCCCGCTCGAGCAGCTCGTGGCGGATTTCCGCCGTCACTACCCGCACCTCGCGGAAGGCCTGGACGGCGGCGATTTCGATCGCGAGGTCGATGCCGAGGTCAGCCGCGGCACCTGAGCTCGCGTTGCGCGTTCAGGGTTTCTCGAAATCGCGCGCGTTGGGGAAATAGAGCTGCTGGCCGTTGACGCGGAAGCCCGCGATCGCGGCCTGCCCCTCGGCGCTCAGCATCCAGTCGATGAAGACCGTGCCGGCCGGCGCATTGACGTGCGGGTGACGGCGCGGGTCGACGAGAATCAGGCTGTACTGGTTGAACAGGGCCGGGTCACCCTCGTGCACCACCGCCAGGTCGCCCGGCGCGTCCTGCGCGATCCAGGTCGCGCGGTCGCACAAGGTATAGGCGTCGAGCTCCGCCGCGATGCGCAGCGTCCGGCCCATGCCGCTGCCGCTGTCGCGGTACCAGGGCAGGGCGGCGGGGTCGACGCGGATGCCCGCCGCCGACCACAACGCGAGCTCGCGCTGGTGCGTGCCGCTGTCGTCGCCGCGCGAGACGAAGCTCGCGCCGGCGGCATGAATGCGCGCGAATGCCGCCGCCGCGCTCGGGCTGCCGCGCACGCCGGCCGGATCCTCGCGCGGGCCGACGAGGACGAACTCGTTGTACATCACGGGGTGGCGGGCGACGCCGTGGCCGGCGGCGATGAATGCTTCCTCGGCCTCGCGCGCATGGACGAGCACGACGTCGCCATTGCCGTCGGCGGCGTTCTTGAGCGCCTGGCCGGTGCCGACCGCGACGACGCGCACGCGGATGTCGTGGGCAGCTTCGAAGCGCGGCAGGATGGCGTCGAAGAAGCCCGAATGCTGGGTCGACGTAGTCGATTGCAGCAGGATGTGCTCATCCGCGGCGCGCGTTTGCGGCGCGAGCGCGAGCATCAGCAGCAGGGCACAGTAGAGCGTACAGCGGCGTCGTGTCATCGTTGTTATCCTCTATCCTCGGCACCCGGGGCCGGCGACGGGTGAGTGCTATCACCCGGCGGTCTCGACCGGGCCGAAAATGCTCGCCGCGACGCTAACCCCTGGCGGCGACCCGTTCAAGTTGCACGCAATTGCCAATGTCCATTCAAGTTCCTGCCGAAGCCGCGCTGTCCGCGGCTCTCGGCGCGACCCGCGGTGTGGTCTGCCTGGTCGGCGCCGGGGGTAAGAAGACCACGATGTACGCGCTCGCGCGCGGCCATGCCGGGCGCGTCGCGTTGTCGTCGACGTCGCACATGTACCGCTACGATGCCGCGCTGGTCGATGCGGTGGTGACGGTCGACGACGAGGCTCCGGCGGTGCCGTCAGGCGGGCGCGTCGTCGCCTTCGCCGGCCCCACGGACACGCCCGAGCGGGTCGGCGGCCTGTCGGCGCCGGCGCTCGCCGCGCTCCGCGACAGCGGACATTTCGACCTGCTGCTGGTCAAGGCCGACGGCGCCCGGGCACGCTGGATCAAGGCGCCGGGCGAGCACGAACCGCTGGTGCTGCCGTTCGCCGACACGGTGATCCCGGTGGTCTCGGCCGGCGTCTTCGGGCGCCGTCTCGACAGCGGCATCGCGCATCGCCCGGAACGTGTCGCCGCGGTCACCGGTGCCACGCTCGACGAAGCGCTGCGGGCGGAACACGTGGCGCGCTTGCTCGCCGCGGACGACGGCGCGCTGAAAGGCGTCGGCGCGGCCCGCGTGGTACCGCTCATCAACATGGTCGACGATGCGGAGCGCGAATGCGTGGCGCGCGAGGCGGCTCGTCTCGCGCTCGCGGCGACGACGCGCTTCGAGCGCGTCGTGCTGGCGGCGATGAAGCAGGGGCGGCTGGTCGAGGTCGTGGAACGCTGAAGCGCGACTCGCCGGGGCCGCGCTGCCAGCAGCCTCAGGCGCCGAGCACGCGCCCCATCGAGTCGACGAAATGATCGATGTTGGCGCCGTTGACGCCGGCCACGTTGATGCGGCTCGAGTCGACCATGTAGATGGCGTACTCGTCGCGCAGTTGCGCGACCTGTTCGGCGCTGATGCCGAGGAAGGAGAACATGCCGCGCTGCTCGCGGATGAAGCCGAAGTCCTGGCCGGTGCGTTCGCCGAGTCGGCGCGCGAGCAGGTCGCGCAGGCCGTTGATGCGTTCGCGCATGCCGGTCAGTTCCTCGACCCATGCGGCGTTCAGCGCCTCGTCGTTGCGGATGATCTCGACGATGGCGGCGCCGTGTGCGGGCGGCATGGAGTAGATGCCGCGCACGACCGAGCCGAGCTGGCTCTGCACGATGCCGGTCTGGCGCGTGTCGGGGCTGACGATCTGCAGCGCGCCCACGCGCTCGCGGTAGAGACCGAAATTCTTCGAATACGAACTGGCGACGATGAGCTCGGGGCAGGCATCGGCCATGATGCGCACGCCCTCGGCATCTTCTTCGAGGCCGTCACCGAGGCCCTGGTAGGCGAGGTCGATGAACGGCGTGAATCCCTGCCGGTTGGCGAGTTCGGCAACGGCATGCCAGTGCTCGGTCTTGAGATCGACACCGGAAGGATTGTGACAGCAGCCGTGCAGCAGCACGATGTCGCCACGCGGTACCTCGCCGAGCGCGGCGAGCATGCCGTCGGCGTCGAGACTGCGCGTGGTCTTGTCATAGTAGGCGTACTCGCGGATGGCGAGGCCGGCGTTACCGAGCAGGGGCACGTGGTTGGCCCAGGTCGGATTGCTGACCCAGACGGTGGTCTCGGGCCGGGCGCGCTTGATCAGCTCGGCGCCGACGCGCAGCGCGCCGCAGCCGCCCGGGGTCTGTACGCCGGCCACGCGCTTGTCTTGCAGCACCGCGTGCGCGGGACCGAACATCAGCTGGCGCGCGACGACGTTGAACTCGGGCGTGCCCGGCGGGCCGATGTAGGCCTTGGTGGTCTCGGCCTCGAAGCGGCGCTGCTCGGCCGCGCTCACGCTCTTCATGATCGGCGTGTTGCCGGCCTCGTCGCGGTAGACGCCGACACCCAGGTCGATCTTGTTCTCGCGCGGATCCTCGCGGTAGGCGGCCATCAGGCCGAGGATGGGATCGGGGCTCAGGGCTTCGAGGGCTTCGAACATCGTGGGGTGGTGCTCCGGCGGGCAGAACTGGGATTTCGACGGCGCGCGACTATAGCACACCGACCCCGGCGAACAGAGGCGCCGCGCGGGCGCGGGGCGGCCCGTCAGCGTTCGAAACAGCGTTGCCGGGCGGCGCTGTGACGCAGCGCGTCGAGCTCGGCCTGGCGCGCGGCATCAGCGCCGCGCGTCGCGAGTTCGGCGACGGCGCGGTAGGGCAGGTAGTAGAACGCCGGCGTCCAGATCGCACCGACGAACACCGCGCCGGCGTGACGTGGATCGCGCCAGAACGTCGGGCGGTGATCGAGCCCGGCGCGGGTCAGTTCGAGACGCCGCGCGTAGAGCGTGGCGCAGTCGGCCGCGGCGACCTCGGGTGCTTGCGGCGGCGACGGTCCGAGCAGGATTTCGTAGCCGTCTGCGGCGCGTGCGCGGGCGAAGTCGGCGGCCGGGCGCATCGCGTGCGCAAGCGTCGTGCCGGGCGCTTCGTCGGCGCTCGTGCCAGGCACGAGCAGGGCGAGCAGCAGTGCGACACAGGGCGGCGAGCAGCGTGAAACGGAAGGCATGAAAGCAATAGCGTCGACCGCGGGGCCGGACTTGAGCATGCAGGCGCGCCGATGCGTATCCTGGCGGCCGTCCCGGGTCGTGTCATCCCGGGCAGTGTCAGCGGGACGCGGCGCGTAGCGGCCAGGGCGGCGCGACGGAGCGGGGGGCGGATGTCGGCGGACGTCGGTACACGCTGACGGCGACGCGCGGCCGCCGTCAGCGTGTGGCCGCCGCGAGCTTACTGTGCGGCGGTCTTGGTGACCGGCTCGATGTAGAGGAACGACAGGCCGCCGGAAGCGCCGATACCGTTGCTCGACTCGAGCGCCAGCGGCTGCAGACCGATGTTCTTCGCACCGCCGCCGAGCAGGGCCTTGGCGCCGAGGCCGAGGCCGGCCGCCGCGGAGAGCTCGCCACCGACGTACTTGCCGCCGAGCGCCTGGGCACCGGGGCGTACATCCTCGGAAGCGGCGATGACGGTGAAGGCCATCTTCTCGTTCTGCTTGAAGCTCAGGTCGAGGCCGAGCGCGATGCCGGTTTCGCCGACGTACTCCTCGGTCATGCCGCCATTGGCGTAGACGCACTTGACGTCCGCGGTGGAGCGGATGAGCAGGTTCATGCGCGAGCCGGGCACGACCGAGCAGGTCAGCACGCCGACTTCGATGCAGGCGGCGGCCTGGGTCGGGGCCAGGGGCGCTGCGGTGGCGCCGAGCGCCAGGGTAAGAGCGAGGATCTTTCCGGTTTTCATCATGAATATTCCCTTGTTGGTGCTTATTGGGCCTCGGGGGGGGCGTAGCAGATCCATGCGACTGCCACGGTCGAACGACGCCGGGGTGCTTCGCCGCGGCGACGTCCGAACCGTGATCGCTATCGGTCGGATGACGAAATTCCTGAATAACTGTATATATAAACAGTATTCGTACCTGGCCGACGAAGCCGATGCCCCCTGTCGTATTGCCCGACTACGCCGAGCTCTGCTGCCGCAGCAATTTCAGTTTCCTGAGCGGTGCCTCGCACCCGGAAGAGCTCGTCCGCACTGCCGCCGCGCGGGGCTACCGCGCGCTCGCCCTGACCGACGAATGCAGCTTCGCGGGCCTGGTCCGCGCACACGTCGCCGCGCGCGAAGTGGGCATCACGCTCCTGGCCGGTACCGAACTCGTGCTCGAAGACGGCCTGCGCCTGGTGCTGCTGGCCGATGACCTGTGCGCCTACCGGGCGCTAGCCGCCCTGATCACGCGTGCACGCCGCCGCGCGCCCAAGGGCCGTTACGAACTCACGCGCGCCGACCTCGCCGGGCTCGCGCACGGCCTGCTCATCTGGCTGCCGGGCTACGACGCGGCCGACGACGAGCGGGCGGCGTGGCTCGCGCAAGGCTTCGCGGCACGCGCCTGGATCGGTCTCGGCCTGTTCTACCACGGCGACGATGCCGCACGGCTCGCCCACGTGCGCCGTCTCGGCACCGTCAGCGGCTTGCCGATCACCGCGCTGGGCGAAGTGCGCATGCACGATTTCCGCCGCCAGCCCCTGCTCGATACGCTGACCGCGATCCGCCTCGGCACCACGGTGATGGAAGCGGGTACGCGCCTCGAGCCGAACGCCGAGCGCTGCCTGCGCCCGCGCGAGCGCCTCGCCCGCATCTACCCGCGCGAGCTGCTCGACGAAAGCGTGCGCATCGCCGCGCGCTGTCACTTCACGCTCGCCGAGCTGCGCTACGAGTATCCGCGCGAGCTGGTGCCCGCCGGGACGAGTCCGGCAAGCCACCTGCGCGCGCTGACCCTGGCCGGTATGCGACGGCGCTGGCCGGACGGCGCGCCGGCCAGGGTGCGCGACCTCGTCGAACACGAACTCACCCTGATCGCCGAGCTTGCCTACGAGGCTTTCTTCCTCACTGTCTACGATATCGTCGAGTTCGCGCGCAAACGCGGCATCCTGTGCCAGGGACGGGGGTCGGCGGCGAATTCGGCGGTGTGCTACTGCCTCGGTATCACCGAGGTCGACCCGGCGCGCATGGACATGCTGTTCGAGCGCTTCCTGTCCAAAGAGCGTGACGAACCGCCTGACATCGATGTCGATTTCGAACACCAGCGCCGCGAGGAGGTCATCCAGTACATCTACGGCAAGTACGGCCGCGAGCGTGCCGCACTTGCCGCCACCGTCATCACCTACAAGCTGCGCAGCGCCGTGCGCGACGTCGGCAAGGCGCTCGGACTCAGTCTCGAGCAGGTCGAGCGGCTGGCGCGC
Source organism: Pseudomonadota bacterium (assembly GCA_029977665.1). GTDB lineage: Bacteria > Pseudomonadota > Gammaproteobacteria > JACKNG01. The sequence goes on from JAPOKK010000063.1 coordinate 11,826, forward strand.
AACCTCTACTGGTGGGACCAGGGCGAGGCCATCCCCGAGCGCCTGCGCGAGGTCGGCTTCGATGCCGACAACCCCGTGATCCGGCGGCTGATTGCGTTGACTGCCCAGATCGTCGGCTTTCCGCGCCACCTCTCGCAGCACGTCGGCGGTTTCGTCATCTCCGACGGGCCGTTGTCCGACCTGGTGCCGATCGAGAACGCGGCGATGCCGGATCGCACCGTCATCCAGTGGGACAAGGACGACCTCGAAGCGCTCGGCCTGCTCAAGGTCGATTGCCTGTGCCTGGGCATGCTGAGCGCGATCCGGCGCAGCTTCGAGCTGCTCGAAGGCTACGACGGGCGGCGGCTGTCGATGGCCACGATCCCGGCGGGCGACCCCGCCACCTACGCCATGATCCAGCGCGCCGATACCGTCGGTGTGTTCCAGATCGAGTCGCGTGCGCAGATGGCAATGCTGCCGCGCCTGCGGCCGGCGAACTACTACGACCTCGTCATCCAGGTCGCGATCATCCGCCCGGGGCCGATCCAGGGCGAAATGGTTCACCCTTACCTGCGCCGGCGCAACGGCGAGGAAGCGGTCAGCTACCCGAGCGAGGCAGTGCGCGGGGTGCTCGAACGCACGCTCGGCGTACCCCTGTTCCAGGAACAGGTGATCAAGCTCGCCATGGTCGCGGCCGGCTTCTCGCCCGGCGAAGCCGACCAGCTGCGTCGCTCGATGGCGGCCTGGAAGCGCAACGGTGGGCTCGAACACTTCCGCGACAAGCTCGTCGGCGGCATGCGCGAGCGCGGCTACACACCGCGTTTCGCCGAGCAGATCTTCAACCAGATCCAGGGCTTCGGCGAGTACGGCTTCCCCGAATCGCATTCGGCGAGTTTCGCGCTGCTGGCCTATGTCTCCGCCTGGTTGAAATGCCATGAACCGGCGGCGTTCGCCGCCGGCCTGCTGAACAGCCAGCCGATGGGTTTCTATGCGCCCTCGCAGCTGGTGCAGGATGCGCGCCGGCACGGCGTCGAGGTGCGGGGTACGGACGTCATGGCGAGCGACTGGGACTGTACGCTCGAACCCGGTGCGGAGGGCGCCGGGCGACCCGCGCTCAGGCTTGGCCTGCGCCTGGTCAAGGGCTTCGCGCACGAGGCCGCCGCGCGGCTGGTGGCGGCGCGCGCACGTGCGCCGTTCGTCGATGTCGACGATCTCGCCGCGCGCGCGGCACTCGATCGCGGCCAGCTGCGCGCGCTGTCGCGCGCCGGGGCGCTGGCCGTGCTCGCGGGCAATCGTCACCAGGCGAGCTGGGCGGCGCTCGGCGTGGAGAAGCCGGCGCCGCTCTTCGCCGGCAGCGGCAGCGTCGCCGAAGCAACGCCGCTGCTGCGCCGGCCGAGCGAGGGCGAGGACGTGGTCGCCGATTACGCGAGCCTCGGTCTCACCCTCGGCCGTCATCCACTGGCCCTGTTACGCCGGCAACTCGCCCGGCGGCGCCTGATCAGCGCCGCGGAACTGGCCACCCGCGAGCATGGCGAGCCGGTGCGCACGGGCGGCCTCGTTACGATGCGCCAGCGCCCGGGAACCGCGACCGGCGTCGTCTTCGTCACCCTCGAAGACGAGACCGGCACCATCAACGTGATCGTCTGGTCGAGCCTGGTCGAGGCCCAGCGCCGCGAGCTGCTGCATGCGCGCCTGCTCGGCGTCGTCGGCGAAGTACAGCGCGAAGGCGCGGTCATCCACGTGCTCGCGCGCCGCCTCGAGGACCATTCCGCCCTGCTCGGACGGCTGGTCACGCATTCGCGGGACTTTCATTGACCTGGCCGACTGGGGAACAACGTCGCGAGGAATGGGGACTACAAGGCGCGTGCGAGCCGAGGACCGGCGTTTACGGGATAAACGAGGACCGCAGGCGAATACGCAACGCCGCAGACCGTGCCCGCGGTCGTTTTTCACCAGCCGGCAGCGGTCCGAATGCCGTCGGCCCACGTAGCAGACGCCGAAGCCCTGCGCGACCCGCTCCGTCCGTTCGCGCCGCCACAGGGGCCTGGTCCGGTCGTTGCAATAGCACCGCGCCGTCTTACAATGCGCGCCTCTGTTTTGCGGTGCCGCATTTGCATGAGTGGAAAGATGCAGAAACCCGAGTTCAAACCCGCCAACCCCTGTTTCTCCTCCGGCCCCTGTCCCAAGCGTCCCGGCTGGTCGCCGGCCGCACTGGCGCAGGCCCTGGTCGGCCGTTCGCACCGGTCGAAGCCGGGCAAGGCGCGCCTGGCCGCCGCCATCGAGCGCACCCGCGAGGTGCTCGGCGTGCCGGACGACTATCGCATCGGCATCGTGCCCGGTTCCGACACCGGCGCGGTCGAGATGGCGCTGTGGAGCCTGCTCGGCGCGCGTGGTGTCGACGTACTGGCCTGGGAGAGCTTCGGCTCGGAATGGGTCAGCGACGTGCTCGACGTGCTCGCCATCGAGGATGCGCGCAAGTTCGTCGCGCCTTACGGCGAGCTGCCCGACCTCGGCGCAGTGGACTGCGCGCGCGACCTGGTGTTCGTCTGGAATGGCACGACGTCCGGCGTCAAGCTGCCGGATGCCGACTGGATTGACGACGATCGGGCCGGCCTGACGATCTGCGACGCGACCTCCGCCGCCTTCGCCATGCCGCTGCCCTGGTCCAAGCTCGACGTCACCACCTTCTCCTGGCAGAAGGTGCTCGGCGGCGAAGGCGCGCACGGCGTGATCATCCTGAGCCCGCGCGCGGTCGAGCGTCTCGAGAGCTTCGTCCCGCCGCGCCCGCTGCCGAAGCTGTTCCGCCTGACCAAGAAGGGCAAACTCGACGCGGCAATTTTCGAAGGCGCGACGATCAACACGCCGTCGATGCTGTGCGTTGAGGATTACCTCGACGCGCTCACCTGGGCGCAGTCGCTGGGCGGCCTCGACGCGCTGGTGATGCGCTCGCGGCAGAACCTCGCCGTGCTCGAAGCCTGGGTCGCGAAGACGCCCTGGGTCGATTTCCTGGCCGCGACCGAGGCAACCCGTTCGAGCACCTCGATTTGTCTGAAGATCGTCGCCGACTGGTTCCTCGCCCTCGATGACGCGGACCAGGCCGCGTTGACCAAGAAGCTTTCCTCGCTGCTCGAAGCCGAGGGGGCCGCCTACGACATCAACGCCTACCGCAACGCGCCGCCCGGATTGCGCATCTGGGGCGGGGCAACGGTGGAGGCGAGCGATCTTGCCGCCCTGCTGCCCTGGCTCGAGTGGGCCTACGCGAGCATCGCCGCCGAGCACGGCGCCTGAGCCGCCGCGCCGCCACGCAGGAGAAACTGTCCATGTACAAGGTATTCGTCGCCGACAAGCTGGCCCGGGAAGGCATCGCCGCGCTCGCGGAGTATCCCGAGCTCGAAATCGACTTCAGCCCGGGCTTGAGCGTGGAGGAGGCCATTCCGCACGCGCGTGATGCCGACGCCATCATCGTGCGCAGCGCGACCAAGATCAAAGGCGAGCTGCTCGCCGAGGCCGAGAAACTCAAGGTCGTCGGGCGCGCCGGTATCGGCGTCGACAACGTCGACCTCGATGGTGCCACCGAGCGCGGCATCGTCGTGCTGAACACGCCCGATGCCAATGCCACGACGACCGCCGAGCTCGCCATCGCGCACATGTTTTCGCTCAGCCGGAACCTGCCCGCGGCCGACCAGTCGGTACGCCAGGGCAAGTGGGAGCGCAACGCGTTTCTCGGTACCGAGGTCTGCGGCAAGACCGTCGGCATCATCGGTTTCGGCACCATCGGGCGGCTCGCCGCAGAGCGCTGCCGCGGGCTCAGGATGCGCGTCATCGGCTTCGATCCCTTCGTCACCGAGAAGACGTTTGCCGAACATGGCGTCGAGCGCTGCGAGCTCGACGAACTGCTCGCGCAGGCCGACTACGTGTCGCTGCACTGCCCTGTTACCGAGGGCACGCGCAACCTGCTCAATCGCGAGCGCCTGCTCGGGATGAAGAAAGGTGCACGCCTGATCAACTGCGCGCGCGGCGGCCTGGTGGACGAGGACGCCTTGCTCGAAGTCGTGCAGAGCGGGCATCTTGCCGGCGCCGCGCTCGACGTGTTCGTCAACGAACCGCCGGGCGACTCGCCGCTGTTCGGCGAAGCCAATATCCAGTTCACGCCGCATCTCGGCGCTTCCACGCACGAAGCACAGACGGCGGTCGGGGTCGAGATCGCGCACCAGATTGCCGCCTTCCTCATCCGTGGTGAGGTCATCAACGCGGTCAACGTACCGAGTATCGCGCCCGAGAAACTGGAGAAGCTCGCCCCCTACCTCGATCTCGCCGGCAAGCTCGGTCGCGTGCTCTGCCGCATGGCCGACGAGCCGTTGTCGGAAGTCGAAATCGGCGTGTTCGGCGAAGCCGGTAAGCTCGATACGCACCCGATCGCGAGCGCGGCCATGGTCGGCATGTTGTGCGAGCACCATTCGGTACCGGTCAACCCGATCAACGCCCTGCACCTCGCGCAGCGCCAGGGCATCAAGGTCACCGAGGTCAGCTCCGCCGACTCGCGCGACTACGTCTCGCTCGTGCGCATCACCGCGCGCAGCAACAACCACGCGGTGTGTCTCGAAGGCACCGTGTTCGACGAGCGCCACCCGCGCCTGGTACGCATCAATGCCTACGAGGTCGAGACCACGCTCGAAGGCACCTTACTGTTCACCCACCATGCCGACCAGCCCGGTGTGATCGGAACCCTCGGCGAGTTGATCGGCCGCGCCGGCATCAATATCTCGCGCATGCAGGTCGGCGTTGCCGAGGGGACCAACCTCGCGATCGCCGTGCTCGGCATCTCGCAGCCGTTGGACGAAGCCACCCTGGACGCCGTGCGCCGTATCGCGGCGGTCGACAAGGCGCTGCAAATCGGGTTCTGAGGCCGCCCCGGGCGGGCCGCCGCCGCCGCGTTATTGCGGCGGCGCTGCGGGTCGGCGTGGCGCGCGGTTTCAGAAGCGGAACACGCCGTAGCCGCGCTCGAGCGGCGGCGCGTTGAGCGCCGCGCTGATGCCGATGCCGAGTGCATTGCGCGTATCGACCGGGTCGAGGATGCCGTCGTCCCACACTTCCGAGGTCGAGTAATAGGCCGAGAGCTGGTGCTGGTAGGCTTCCAGCGTCTCGTTGTAGACCTTGTCCAGGGTCGCCTGGTCGACCGCGTCACCGGCACGCTCGAGCTGCTTGAGCTTCACTTCGGTGAGTGTCTTCGCTGCCTGTTCGCCACCCATGACGCCGATCTGGTGATTGGGCCAGGAGAACAACAGGCGTCCGTCGTAGGCGCGCCCGCACATGCCGTAGTTGCCGGCGCCGAAGGAGCCGTGGCACATCACGGTGAACTTGGGCACGTGGGAACCCACCTGCGCCATGATCATCTTCGCTCCGTCCTTGGAGATGCCCGCCGCCTCGTAATCGCGGCCGACCATGTAACCGGTGATGTTCTGCAGAAACACCAGCGGCGTATCGTTCTGGTTGCAGAGTTCGATGAAATGCGCGCCTTTCAGCGCACTGTCGTTGAACAGCACGCCGTTGTTGGCGAGGATGCCGACCTTGTAGCCCCACAGGTTGGCATAGCCGCATACCAGCGTGGTGCCGTAGGCGGGCTGGTACTCGTGGAAACGGCTGCCGTCGACGAGGCGCGCGATCACTTCACGCATTTCGAACGAGCGCTTGATGTCGTCGGGGATGATGCCGTAGAGCTCGTCCGGGTCGTAGTAGGGGGCCTCGATGGGGTCGCGC